>JACRIH010000501.1 GCA_016235885.1 Planctomycetales bacterium
TCACGGCGACCAGCGAGGAAACGCACACCGCGTTCGTCCAGCAGTTGTTCCACAACTTCGTCAAACAACCGATCCACGCGTACGGTCCTGAAACTTTGCCGAACCTGCGAAAGACATTTGCTGACGGAGAGTTCAACATTCGGAACCTGATCGTGGAGATCATCGCAACGTCCGCGTTGATGTCTCCCGAAGTGAAGCCTCAGAGTCCTTGAGATGATGAGTTTGGATAGCCTGTAGCTCGATGTAGGACGGCCCTTCCGGGCCGTCGAATTGCAGCGAACGACGACGGCCCGGAAGGGCCGTCCTACGGAAACTGGAGTGAAACATGACCAACACGCGACGCGACTTTATCCGCGATTTTGGACTCGGGGCGGCGGCGTTGCCGTTCATTCTGAATCTGCCGAGCCTCGGTTTCGCGAATCAACAGCGGCGAAAGCAGCGGCTGGTTGTGATGTTCAGCCCGAACGGCATCGTCCCCTCCACCTTCTGGCCGGACGAAGAGGGCGAGTCCTTCAAGCTGAAGGAAAGCCTGTCGCCGCTGGAGGCATTTCGTGAGCGGATGCTGGTGCTGAATGGCGTCTGCGACAAGGTGCGCGGCGATGGTGACAGCCACATGCGGGGCATGGGCTGCCTGTTGACCGGAATCGAACTGTTCCCCGGAAACATTCAGGGGGGATCGGATACACCGGCCGGTTGGGCCAGCGGAATCTCGATCGATCAGGAATTGAAGAATTTTCTCCAGGCGAACTCGGAGACGCGCACGCGATTTGGTTCGCTCGAATTTGGTGTGATGGTGCCGGATCGAGCCGACACGTGGACGCGCATGGTTTATTCCGGGCCGAACAAGCCGATCGCTCCGATTGACGATCCGTATCAAATGTTCGCGAAGCTGTACGGCCGCATGAAGGATCAGGAGAGCTTGAAGAGTGTCCTCGATGACTTGCAGAGCGATCTGAAGAAAGTCAGCACGACGGTCAGCGCGGCCGACCGGCAGCTTCTGGAAGAACACGCGACTTTCGTGCGCGAAATGGAGCAGGAGTTGAAGTCGGCCGGGAATCTCACCGTCGGCCACGCGGTTCCCGAACTGGATGCGGGAGTGAAGAGCGAGAATGACAACATTCCGCGCATCAGCAAAATGCAGATCGACCTGATGGTCAACAGCTTCACGGCGGACTTTGCTCGCGTGGGGACGCTGCAGTTCACGAATTCGGTCGGCGGAGCCAAGATGCGCTGGCTGGGCGTGGACGAGGGACACCACGAACTGTCCCACAACCCGGACAGCGACGAGAAGTCGCAAGACAAGTTGACCCGGATCAACAAGTGGTACAGCGAACAACTGGCCTATCTGGCGCAGCGGTTGGCGGACACTCCCGAACCGGGCGGCGAAGGGAGCCTGCTGGATAACACGCTGATCGTCTGGACGAACGAACTCGGCAAAGGCAACTCGCACACGCTCGACAATATCCCGTTCGTGCTCGTTGGCAACGGCCTCGATTTCCAAATGGGCCGGTCGCTCAAATACAAAAAAGTGCCGCACAACCGACTGCTGATGTCGCTGGCTCACGGCATGGGGCATCGGATCGAACGCTTCGGCAACCCGAATTTCTGCGGCGATGGAGTTCTGTCGAATCTCACGTGATGCCCAAAGTAGCCCGGTCACTCCGTGACCGGAGGTTCGGGTCACGGAGTGACCCGGCTACGATCCGACTCGTATTCGTCGCGCGACGAGCATCTGATGACCGAACGTGTTGAGTGAGCCGTCGGACAAGATCTCGAATCCGCGTTCCAGCATGTCCGCAGCCGTCCACAGCGAACGGTGGGTTTCGGCTTCGTTGCCGTGTACGGCTCCCTGCGATTCAAAGATCGCGGGCGTAACGACCAGAAACACGCCACCGGGGGCCAGCCGTTCGAATGCCCGTTCGAGCACGTTCGAGCCGGCTGGCTTATCGAAGTGTTCCAGCACATCCATCAGCAAGATGGCGTCGTATTGGATCAGGCTGGCCGCCAGAAAGTCCTCGATGCGCCCGACGAACACGTGGTCGTAGACGTTCCAGCACGGATTGCGATAGCTGTCCCAGGCTTCGACTCCGTGAAGTAATGTCCGATACGGAAGAACCCCCGAATCCAACCACTGTCGCACCGCGACGCCGTAGAATCCCATCCCGATCCCCAGGTCGAGCACGGATCTCGACTGACGTTGAACCAACTCCGCAACCACGGTGGGCACGACCGAGAAACAACCGATGGGCATGAGTGAAATCCTACCGTTGACCAATGAAAAACGTTGTCAGAAATTTCTGCAATCACCGCTTCTCGCCGATCAATGTCGCGTCGAATTCCCGGCGCTCGACGGTCCTGCCCCGGAGGTTGCCGTCCAGCGGCAACAACAACACAGTGGATTCGTCGAACGGCGCGGGTTTGGTTGGCGGCGTGAAATGGTCCGGATTGAACGTCTGCTGGCGACCGAATTCGTGATTCAGGTCGACATATCGAGGCGCGGTCGAAATGCGAATATCGTCGAGCACGAACGCCACACCCGGCGGCGCTCGCACGAAGAATGACTTCTGCCACTCGCTCGTGAAACCGAACGTGGGGGGATGCGAATAGCCGGCCCAGTAGAGGCTGCGGTAATTGGCAAAATCCCGACCGTCAACGTAGACGTGGACGAGACTCTGGTCAGGCAGATTCTTGACGGGACGCCAAACGACCGCCACGTGGGACCATTCATCCAGTGGCAACTTCGACGGACTCCAGGCTTGCAGCGAGCCGGCGTTCATGATCGTCACCGGCGGTTGATTCGCAAGCCGATCGTCCCACAGCCTGCGAATCCAGAACTCGATGGTCCCTTGTCGCTGATCGCTGAGACGACGCGAAGTTCCATCGGCCGTGAGCAACTCGTCGGGGATTTGCAGCTCGCGGCCGGGGACAATGAGCAGTCCCTGACCGAACCTGCCGGGGACAAACGTCTGCTGCGGATCGATCTCCGCGGGCCGACGGGCGGCGGCGGTTTTCGGTGGGACCGGGGGCAGTCGGACCGACCGCGGCTCTGACGGTGTCACCCACGCCGCACTGTCCGCCATGCCCGACAACCGGAACCACATCGGTTGCGAACTGCGGGTTTCGATTGTCAACAGGACGTTCGCCGGCATCTCGCCGAGCGAAACGGTCAGCGTGTTTTTCACGATCTTGCCAGCGAGTGGCTGGCCTGCATGTGACACATTCAGTTGCGAAACCTGAGCCGATTCGAGCGTCAACTCGGTTGTCTCCGGCGTGCGCTGCCACCACCAGCGTTCGCCCGATTCAATGCGCACCGGTTCTTGCGCCCAACACCACAGCGACGCGGCGCCGTGTAGTTCCAGCACCCCCAACTCGACGCTCGGCGAGAGGAAACACCACTCGCCATTCTGCGACGTGGGGCGAGGGCTGTTGAATTCGTGGCGGTAGACATGGTGGTCGGGCATCACGCGATCGAACGGCTGCCGATGCGAGCGCAAGATCGCGGTGGAGTCGATCGCACCGGCTGGCTCACTTTCGGTGTCGACGATTGTCGGTCGCGAGTCCCAACCCCAGAGGACACCGCGCATCGGCTTGTCCCCTTGGCGCTCGATGGCGATCAACGTTCGTTGAGGCGACAACAGCGGTCGCGAAGGAACGGGTATTCCGGCACGCGCCGCGTCATCGAGCACGGCGATCAATCGCGGCGTCGCTGTGAGCGCACGAATTGGTTGATACGGATTGTAAATGCGGTTTCCCAAGTCCTCGGGCTTCGCCAGCGGTTCGGCATTTGGCAAGAGTTCATTGAGTTCATGTTGAGCCGCGACCAAGTGACGGGGATCGCGAGTGAAGTGCCACGCCCAGGCAATCTGCACGTTCGAGTAGATGCCCACATCCTCGCCGTACGGGTCGGCATCGACACAGGCCGTGAAATACTTGCGGAGAATCTCCGGCATCCGTGGATCGCGGGTCGCTCGCGAGTACTTCCACAAGGCGGGCGACCAGTAGTGGGCGAGCAGCGGACTATCGGCGTTGGCAGGCAGGCGATGGTCCTGACACTGCCAGACACCGTTGGGTTGTGCCGGATCGAGAAAGGCATCGCCGTACTCGCTCAGCACCCGGCGAATGGTCGGATCCCAGGTGTGTTCGTACAGCGTCGACAGATTGAAGAACAACGTCATCTGGTGCCGCGAACCGGATTGAAACGGCGCGTAATCGCGCAGCATGCGTGCCCAACTCTTCGCGGGCTGACCGGCGGGGGTGGGCTGAAACCACAACTGTTCGCGATGCCACGGCGGCACGTCGGTCGAGTCGCTTTTCACGCCGGCCAGTGCCCCCCAATAGTCGCGCCAGAAATTGATCACGTCTTGATAGCGCTCGTCGCCGGTGACGTAGTAGGCCAGCGTGGTGGTTTCGAGCGTGCGATGGTAGCTCGCCCAGAACTGCGACGCGCTGCGCAGCCACGCCTCGCCCGTGTCGTGATGCCGGACGTAGTGCAACGGGCTGTCGATGCTCCAATCGCCAGCGGGAAAGTGCAGCGTCGCTTCGCCGGGCGTGCCGCCGCGCCACTCGGTCGAGAATTTCGTCGGCACATGAGCGACAGCCACATCGACCCAATGATTCTCCGAAGGGATGGCCCAGTCGAAAAACTTCCGCTCGCCCGAACGCAGGTAGCTCCACCAAAGCTGCGTTTCACGCTGATACGTGTGGTATTCGAATCGTCGCGGGTCGGCATAATGCTTTCCGGTCGTCGCGTCCCACTGGTAGCTGTAGTGCGGCCCCGCGCCAAACAGCCACCAACCGTAATCGCCGAATGCATCTTGAGCGTAGCGTTCGAGGTCGAAGATGCGATCGACGATCTTCTCGTAGGGCGAAGCATTGGGTCGCGCCGCCAGCGGACCGAACACGCCGGTCGAACAATTCCACGCTCCACTGGCGAGACAGAGCGGCTGACGATCGGCCAGATCGCCGTACTCCTGTCCCTCAGTCGCGGCCGCAGCCGGAGCAAAATGGAACCACGCCTCGTGGTGTTTGTTCAGCCCCAGGCCATCCGCTCCGTCACGTTTCAAAGCGTGCCGGCCGGCAAAGTAAAAAAAATTCTCGATCGGCGATTGCGGTTTCCGCACTCCTTCCCAATCGAGCAGATACTTGTGCCCCGCGGGTCCAAAGAACTGCCGCAGGCCGGTCTCACCAAAGTCCAACACGCCTGCTTCGGGACTCCACAGGTGCAGCGAGAGCCGGTCGCCCGTCACTTCCCACTGTTTGGGAAACTGTTGCCACAACCAACGCAGCGACCCGGTGACCGCCGCACGTTTGTCGACAACCTGAAGCCACGACCCCGCTCGTTCGGTTTCGTGAGACTTGTGCTTTTCGGAGTCACGCTGTTCGACAAGATACGCGAGGCAATCGGGATTGCCAAAGTGGCGATACGTCTCTTGCACGAGCGAGATTGCCTGCGTGCCAGCCTGCCACGGCGTGACCACCGTCTGATCGGGTTGCTCGGCCGAGACGGGAGTCACCACGCGACGCGATGCAGTTTCGAGTCGCAATTCGAGCGGCAGGGCGATGTCACGAAATTGCGTGTCGCGAGTCGAACCGACAATTCGAAACTCGTCGATCAACTTGACCAGACCCAACCCGGCGAACGAGTGATACCGGGTCCGATACCGAACGAGGCGGCGACCGTCTGGCCCGGTGTACCAGCCATCCACTCGCACGCAACTCCGCACCGGCCCCGTCGACTCCACGACGATCTCGCGGCCATCGCCATCACCGGCGCTCGTCGCTCGCTGGCCGTCTTGATCGACGTACAGATGGTCTCCCTCACGAAAGCCACCGGCGATCGGTTCGTCGTTCTCATGCTTGCCATCCCCGTCGAGATCGATCCGCACGGACCGCAGCGCCGCCGGGCCACGCCGGGCGAACTCGAACCGCGCCGCACCGGTCTCGACCACAACCGCGTCGCCGTCGCGAACCACCAGCCGCGGTGGAAACGCCTTCCGCGTGATCTCGGGTCCAAATTCGAGCGCGTACTTGCGGCCCGGTTCGGCGATGAAATCGATCGTCAACCAGCGGATGCTCCCACGAGAAACGTCCCACGTCGCCGCGACTTTGGTCTGCAACAACTGCTCCACGCCACGATCGTCGATCAACCGGCATTGTTCAGCGCGGTTGAGCGCGCCCTCTGGAAACGGCACTCCGGTCGTGATCGGCCACGCCACCTTGCGCTGGGTCCGCAACTCATCAATCACCAGTTCGACCCGTGTCGCCGCCAGCAAATCGGCCGCGCTCAACAGAGTCCAGACGATCACGCCACAGAAGCGGAATGTCGTGTCATTCATAACAAAACTCCTCGGCCGTAACGGGATCGCACTCGTGAATTCATGAGGGGATTTCAGCCTGTTGAAGAACTCCGTGGCATAGGCTTCCAGCCTGTGGATTCCCGCCAAAAAAAGGACAGGCTGGAAGCCTATCCCACACTTTTTCAACAGGCTGCTACGCCAGAATGTCCGTCACAATCTGCCCATGCACGTCGGTCAGGCGGAAGTCGCGACCGGAGTAGCGGTAGGTCAGTCGCTCGTGATCGAAACCCAGCAGGTGCAGCAGCGTGGCGTGCAGATCGTGAACGCTGACTCGGTTCTCGACGGCGCGAAAACCAAATTCGTCGGTCGCGCCATACGCCAGCCCCCCCTTGATGCCGCCGCCGGCCAGCCACATCGTGAAGCCGTAGTGATTGTGGTCGCGGCCATTGCCACTTTCAGAAACGGGAGTGCGACCGAATTCGCCACCCCACACCACCAGCGTTTCGTCGAGCAGACCGCGGCGCTTCAAATCGCGAAGCAGCGCGGCGATTGGTTGATCGATCTGGCGGCTGAGGCTGGTGATCGACTTGTCGATGTTGTCGTGATGGTCCCAGCCTCCGAGTTCCACATGGACGTACCGGACGCCCTGTTCCACCAGCCGGCGCGAAATCAGGCAGCCGCGTGCGAACGAGCTTGATCCGTATTCTTCCTGAGTCGCCTGCGTTTCGTTGCGGAGATCGAAAACCTCTCCGGCCGCGAACTGCATTCGAAAGGCGGTCTCCATCGCGCGGATACGAGCTTCCAGCGAGGGGTCATCGCCCGCTGCGGCGAGTTGCCGGCGGTTCAGCCGCGCGATGAACTCGACCTGCCGCTCCTGATGCTCACGGTCGATCGTGCCGTTTCGCAGGTAGCGAACCATCTTCTCGGGATCTTTCTCAGAAATGTTGATCGGCGTTCCCTGATGCTCGCCTGGCAGGTAGCCGCTGCGGACGTAACGCGACGCAGTCCCGCCATCGCTCAGCGAGACGAAGCCAGGCAGGTTGCGATTCTCCGTTCCCAGCCCGTACGACACCCACGCGCCCAGCGAAGGATGAATCTGGTCGATGCGTCCCGAGAAGAGATGATTCGCGGCAGGCGCGTGATTCGGATTGCCGCCGACCATCGACCTCACCAGACACAGGTCGTCGGCACAATCGCGAAGCTGCGGCAACAGGTCGCTGATGAGCAACCCGCTTTCGCCGCCGGGTCGAAACTTCCACGGAGCGGGGAGCAACCCGCCGGTGACACGTTCCGTCCGCAGGTCAGCGGCCGCGGGACGCTGCCCCGCGAATTCCTTCAGGCTCGGCTTCGGATCGAACAGGTCGATGTGCGACGGTCCACCCGCCATGAAGAGAAAGATGACATGCTTGGCCCGCGGCGCGTGAGGTGTCACGACACCGGACGTCGCCTGTTCCGCTTGCAACAGATCGGCTAGTGCCAATGTTCCAAAACCGGCTCCCAGTGAACCGAGTAACTGGCGGCGCGAAAGACCGCTCGGCGAATGTTCGGGATTGAGGATCATCGGCTTATCCTACGTCAATTACTCGAAGTTTGAAGTGCCATCACATTCGATTACTCCGAAGGAGTTGCGTCTCAAAGCCCAGGGTTGCTCGCGCAGCGAGCTACCCTGGGTTTCAGATGCGAACGGAATTTGTACCCCAACGGGGTTCCGTCATCCCCCGTTGCAACTGACACAACCCCGTTGGGGTAGTTCCGTCGTTTGAAGTTGTTTGAAGTTGTTTGAAACGTAACCCAGGGTAGCCCGCATGCGCGGGCAACCCTGGGCTGTGAGACGCAACTCCTTCGGAGTAAAAAACAATTCCTTCGGAGTAAAAAACAATCACTTCGACTCCCCGAATCATTCGTCGTCTCCTTCAATTCGTCGAACCCTTTCTTCGTCTCTATTCGACGTACAAAAACTCATTCGTCGCGAACAGTGAGTGGGCGAGGAGCAACCAGTTCTCATTGGTCACTTCTCGGTTTTCGTTTCGGACCAAACTGAGCGATTCCGTCAACTCGTCGCGCGTAGGGTCTCGTAGCAGAATCCTTCGAAACAAGTTGCGGGCGATCTCTGCCGGTCCCGGCGGTTTCTCATCGAGTACGGCACGAGCGGTCGCCTCGGCCTGCTGCTGAAGGAAGGGACTGTTGAGCAGGTACAACTGCTGAAGTGGCGTCGTCGTGGGCAGTCGATTCTCGGTGTGACGCTTCGCGTCGGGGAAGTCGAACAGTCGGAACAGGTCCGCCGGTTTCTGGCGGCTGACGATGCCGTACACGGTGCGCCGACGAAACTTTGCTTCGTCCAGATTGACCGACGGCCCAAACATCGTCGTGTCGAGTTCCGCGCTCGCCGTCAGCACGGCATCGCGCCACGCTTCCGCTTCCAGACGCCGGCGATTCATGCGCCACAACCAGCGGTTGTCGGGATCGCGGTCGCGATGGTCTGTCGGCGAACGGCTGGCCTGCCGCCATGTCGCGGAGAGCACGATTTCCCGGTGCAGCCATTTCAGCGACCAGCCCGATTCGATGAACCGCGCGGCGAGGTCGTCCAACAATTCAGGATGCGACGGAGCGTCTCCCAGCCGACCGAAGTTGCTCGGAGTTGTGACCAGCGGCCGGTCGAAATGCCAGCCCCACACGCGATTCACGATGACCCGCGCCGCCAGTGGTGCGGCGTCGCGCACGATGGCATCGGCCAACTCGCGCCGTCCGCTGCCTTGCTGAAACGGCGTGGCATCACGAGGTGTAAGCACTTCCAAGAATCGACGCGGGACAATCTGGCCCGTGTTCGCTGGGTTGCCGCGAATGAACACTGGCAGATCTCGCGGACGACTCGGTTGGTAATCGAGCAGCGTCCAAGCCGGATCGTCTCCGTTGATCCACAGGCCGGCGTCGCGCAAACCGTTCGCAATCGGTCCGTCAAAGAGAGCCGTGTCCTTGAGCGTATTGAGCGTGGCGCCCCAGTGAACAACATCCGTCTCGAACGGGGCCAGATCGACTCTCTGGCCTTTCGCCGTGTCTCGGTTTCGCTTGGCGTAATCGAATCGCAATTCGACATCGATGACCTGACGCTGCACTTCCGTCAGTGCGGCGGCGGTCTCGGGAGTTGTCTCAACAAGCGGCCATTCGACAAGCTGTGTGCTGGCCAGCACGCCGGCGAGGGCGTAGTAGTCGTCAGTCTTGATCGGGTCA
>JACRIH010000497.1 GCA_016235885.1 Planctomycetales bacterium
CACGCCCTGTCCCCCGCCGAGGGTTTCGAACGAGTCGCCATGCCGGGCGAACTAGAATGGGAACGATCGCAGCGCTGGACGGCCGCTGGCATCCCGCTGCATCGAGACCATGTGCGCGACCTGAGCGAAGTCGCCACAAAAATGAAGTGCCCACTGCCGTGGGCGACATAGCCGCCAGTTGAAGAACGTAGGATGGACGCCCCGTCCGTCCGTGTTCCCGCAGAGTCACCCAGCAGGGGAAACCCGCAAACCCAAAATGACGAACAAGTGGAACACTAATCCTCGCTGATCAGCGCTAATCCACAGGAGGTGGATCATCAGCGAAGATTAGCGAGGATTAGTGTTCCCTGTTTTGGAAGCAGCCGAAATTTTCGCGGCGTGCGAAGATTTGGAATGTTTGTCGTACGGACGGGGCGTCCATCCTACTAACTCGCGACCACTGGGACTCCTCGGCTCGTCACGCGGAGCGATGGCGGCTACAAATCTGTGGCTCCGCCGCGCTACTTCTTCCCCAGCGCTCGTTGCCTCGCGAAAAACTCTTGCAAGATCGCCTTGCACTCGTCGCGCAACACGCCACCCAGCACCGTGGCCTGATGGTTGAGGCGGCTGTCCTCCGTGATCCGGTACAGCGTGTGACACGCCCCTGCCTTCAAATCGGTGGTGCCGTAGATCACAGTCGGCAGTCGAGCCTGCACGATGGCCCCCGCGCACATCGGGCACGGTTCCAGAGTCACGTACAACGTGCAGTCGAGCAGCCGCCAGTGCCCGATCGCTCCGGCCGCTTGCGTGAGCGCGATCATCTCTGCGTGAGCTGTCGGGTCTTGAAGCGTCTCGCGCTGGTTGAACGCTTCGGCAATGATTCGTCCCTCGTGGACAATCACCGCGCCGACGGGAACCTCGTCCGCGTCAAACGCCATCCGCGCCTGTTCGAGCGCCCGTCGCATGTAGACTTCATGCGGACTCAACGGTTCCTCATTGCCAAAGTCCATGAGTCATTCCCACCCAAATATCCTCTTAGACGTAGTCCGGACCCCTTGGTCCGGACGAAGTTGTCTTCGACGCCTGCGAACGGACTCGTCCGGACCAAGGGGTCCGGACCACGGGCACCGGGAAGCAATCTCGCCCGTCCTCAAGTGTCGTTACGCGATTGTATCGTCACCTCCCGCGAAGACGAGCCGCCGCTCGCCCGCGTACCGCACGCTCCGCAGGATCGCACCAGACAACGCGATCTCCGCTCCGTCACTTCCCGCACCGTCCCACCACAAAAGTTCCCACGTCGCCCTGCCGACGTTGGTTGTGCCGTAGGTCAGGCTTTCCAGCCTGACTGGCTGCCGACACGGTCAGGCTGGAAAGCCTGACCTACGGGGCAAGCCAACACAATCACACCGAATCTGCCGGTCATGCCGAAAGAAAGCTTCGCCGAATCCTTCCGCAAGACGGTGTTCCAACCGGGAACGCTCGTGCTGATGGCATTGTTCGTCACCGCCGCATGGTTCGCGCCGCGGATGATAAACACGCTCCCCGACCTGAACCAGAAGCCCGAATACCAACTCGCCGCGACCAAAATCCGGATCACCCAGCCGCCGCATTGGGTGCCGAGCGACCTCGTTGAACAAGTCGTCAAGCGAGCCGATCTGCCGCCGACTTTGACGCTGCTCAACGATCACGTCGTCGACGAAATCGCAAACGCTTTCAGTCTACACCCGTGGGTCGCCGAAGTTGTCTCCGTCCGCAAGTCGCTTCCCGCCGCGATCGACGTGCAACTGACCTACCGTCGGCCCGTCGCAATGGTGCAGGTCAAGCAGGGGATGTACCCGGTCGACGCCGAAGGGGTGTTGCTGCCGCCCGAAGATTTCTCCGTCACCGACGCGAAAGAGTATCCGCTAATCCTCGACGTCCGGTCCACACCGCAAGGTCCGGCCGGGACGAGTTGGGGAGACATCACGGTCATCGGCGCATCGCGCCTGGCCGACGTACTGTCCCCGCACTGGAAAAAATACGAACTCACCGGCATCTCCGTCCCCAAGTTGACGAAAGCCAAGAGCACGATCGACGACGGCGTGTATATCCTGAGCACGGCCGCCGGCAGTCGGATCACGTGGGGCCGCGCTCCCGGCTCGCAGCATCCCGGCGAACTCGCCGTCGAACAGAAACTCGGCCGGCTCGAAAAGTACGTCAAAGACTTCGGCGGCTTCGAGAAGCCTCACGGCCCGTACGAGATCGACATCCGCCATTGGAAGTGCATCTCCCGCCGCTCGCTCACCGCGAACAGGCCGGTTGAAAACCTGACTGGCATTCGGTGATTCTCCGTGGCATAGGCTTCCAGCCTGTGAATTCCGTCAGATCACGACAGGCTGGAAGCCTATCCCACGTGTCTCGGCTCCCGCACGGTTGGCGCACGCTTCGCTCCGCGCGATACTACGCCTCCTCCTGAGCCGAGAGGAAACGTTGCCGTCACGCTTCGCGTGACGCGCCGAGTCAGTATTCTGCGCCTGTTTGCCATTCGGCTCATCACGCGGAGCGTGATGGCTACGTAACTACGAACCTGCTTTGAATCTCGCTTGGACACGAAAGGATTGCCGCAATGAAGCGTCTCGCACTGTGGTCCGTCGCCGTTGCAACATGCCTCTCACTCGGCGTCGTCTCAACCCGCGCCGCCGATCCGATCACGCTCGATAACGTCGTTTCTCCCACCGCCAATTCGCCGGACGAACCGCTGGCGAAAAAGTTCTCGCTCGAAGCGGCCACGTCCTTCCTCGACTCGGCGGCGCTCGCGTGGCAGAAGGAGCGGAAGTGCATGACGTGCCACACGAACTACGCCTTCCTGTACGCTCGGCCGGCGATCGCGATCGACACGCCATCGCACAAGACTGTGCGGGCGTATGCCGAAGAGATCGTCAACGAACGCTGGCCCAAGCAGGGGCCGCGCTGGGATGCCGAAGTCGTGGCCACGGCGGCGGCGCTCGCGTTTAACGACACAGCCACGGCGGGCAAGTTGCATCCGGCGACGAAGACGGCCCTCGACAAAATGTGGACGCTTCAGCAACCGGATGGCGGCTGGAAGTGGCTCAAGTGCGACTGGCCGCCGATGGAATCGGACGATCACTACGGCGTGACGCTGGCCGCGATCGCGGTCGGCGTGGCTCCCGACAAGTACGCCGAAACCGATGCGGCGAAAAAGGGCCTCGACGGCATCCGCCGCTACCTCAAGGCCAACCCGCCGCCGACCGTGCATCATCAAGCCATGACGCTGTGGGCCGCGAGCTACGTCCCCGACCTGCTGATTGCCGCCGAGCGGAAGGCGATCACCGACAAACTCGTCTCGCTGCAAAAGCCCGATGGTGGCTGGTGCCTCGCCACACTGGGCGACTGGAAGCGGGCGGACGAGACCGAATCGCAAGACACCACGCACAGCGACGGCTATGCCACCGGCTTCGTGATCTACGTCCTCCGCCGCGCCGGCGTTGCCGCCGCTGACCCGCGTCTGAAGCAGGGGGTCGCGTGGCTCAAGCAAAACCAACGCGAATCCGGCCGCTGGTTCACGCGGTCGCTGCACAAGGACAACAAACATTTCATCTCACACGCCGGGACCGCTTTCGCCGTGATGGCCCTCGCCGAGTGCGGCGAAACGGGACCGAAGACGGCTCAGCGGTAGCGCGTGGTTGGGATGCGTATCGAGGATGGAGGATTGATGATTGTGGAGAGCGATGATTGAAGCAGGTGGCCAAATCACTTTGGGCAAGTGCGTGAATGCGATGAAGCTTGTCTATTTTGCAGACGTTGAAATTAGGCCACTCGAAGGCTCCGAGCACTACGGTATGTGCGTAAGTGCCTTTGTTTACTGCTTCATTCCAGCCCGCGATGCACATGACGCCGAAGAACTGCTTGCAGAGCGTTTGAAACAAGATCATTACGAGGTTGTATCGCTGGAATCCCTCCGTCCGTTTGATGAAGTCGAATTTGAAAAACCGGAAGACCAAGGGGAAGTTGAGGAGTTGGCACAGTCCGCTTCCAAACAGGGCTCCTTTGTCTACGGCACGTTCTATTGCTATGAAAACGAATAGCGTTGGGTAGTCGTTCGATAGGAGTGGCTAGTCGCACGTAAGAACCCACGCCGCTTCGCTCTGAATGTGCCACCCGATTCATCGTTTCGCAGCACCACCAAAGGAACCTCACCATGCCAGTCAAACCCATCCCCGACGGTTACCACACGATCACGCCGTACCTGTACATCAAGGGGGCGGGGAAGGCTCTCGATTTCTACAAGCGGGCGTTCGGAGCCACTGAGCTGATGCGGATGGAAATGCCCGGCGGGGGCATTGGGCATGCGGAGATCATGATCGGCAATTCACCCGTCATGCTGGCGGATGAGTTTCCGGCGATGGGAGTCCGCAGCCCGGAGACGCTCGGCGGGAACGGCAGCAGCATCCTGATTTATTGCGAAGACGTGGACTCCCGGTTCGCCCAGGCCGTGGCCGCCGGCGCGAAGGAGGTGCGGCCGCTGAAAGATCAGTTCTACGGCGACCGCTCGGGCACGATTGAAGATCCGTTCGGACATCAATGGACCATCGCGACTCACAAGGAAGACGTGACGCCCGAGGAATGCGCTCGGCGTCATGAGGAGATGATGAAGCAACAGGGGAGCCATTAGACATTAGATCCGTAGGGTGGGTCGAGGAACCAAGC
>JACRIH010000504.1 GCA_016235885.1 Planctomycetales bacterium
CGTCCCACACGCGGCGCGACGGGATGTACGAAATCATGTCGTCCGCGTAGCCGCAGACCCAAGTGCCGGGGCCGAACTCCCGCTTGAACCGCAGCGCGTAGTCCACGACCGTTTCGGCTCCCTGACCGATGACGAGCATTTCCTTGCCGAGCTGCCACGCATGGACCGGGTACGGGTACGCGGACTCGAACTTGTCTCCGGCGTCGAGCTTCTGCAACAGCCGCGCGGCCCAACGGGCTTTGATCGCGTTGCCGTCCTTGAGCAAGCCTTGCAGTTCTTCGCGCGTGACCGTCTTCAGATACGGAAGTTCGATCAGTTCAAATGCGGTACGAATTCCCGAAGAGACGGGCTTCAACGGTTGCTTCAACGCGTCGTCGACCCCGACCGCCAGCATGTGGCCGTACTTTTGACACAGTTCGACGGTGCGTCGCGGCAGCGGATTCTGATCGCCACCGCAGGTGTTGACGAACATCGCCGTCGCGCCCGGATGGTTCTTTTCCAACTCAACCTGCGCGAAGCCCGGGTAGTCGCCACACCATGTCAGGAAGCTGAGCGTCGTCGGATGGCAGGCGTAGCCAAAGAGGATCGCTTCCAAACGGCCATCCGGTCGAGTCACGGTCAGCACTGGCACAGAGTGATCGACCGGACCGATCAGCGGCGTCCCCGCCGCCAGCAGAGACGCGACATCCGCCTCGCGATTGTTGCGGCGATTCACGGCGAACGTCGCCCGCCCCTCGCCGATTTGCAAACTGGCGGGTGCGAGTTTCGCGAGCGCCTCACCAACCAGCGCCACGACTTTCGTCACCATCAGTGACGTGTATTCGTTGACCAATTCGACCTGTTCGGCATCGACCGGATAGTAATCCACCAGATCGTCGCCGAGTCGCGGACCACAATGGTTGTGTGAGAACGTGAACATTACCTGTTCGCGCTTGAGTCCGAACTGCCTCCGCATCTGCTCAAACGCCGGATCACTCATCACCTTGGGGACACCTTGAAAATCGCTGGTGATCAAGACCACGCGATGCCCGGCAGTGTCCTCCAGCGCCAACGCCTTCATCCACAGGTCGTGCAGTTTGCCGTCAGGAGCGCGCTTCGACCCGTAACCGGCAAGCCACACCGATTTCTCCGGCGTGATAACCGCTTTCGCGACGCCCGCCTTCCAGACCGCCGAATTCGCTTGTTTCTCTTGAGCGAAAACAGGCACACAGCCCAGCACGGTCGCTGTCAGGGCGATTGCTGCCACGGCGGTTACCTGCTTTAGAAACGGCCACCGAAAAATCTTCTGTTTCATGGATTTGCTCCGATTGGGACTCACAGACGAACACCAACGGATGACTGTCACCGATCACGGGGTGGCAACGTTTGGTTTTCTTTCACAAAACTCCCGACTTCGCCGCCCCCGTGTATCGGATTGTTCAGCGACTTCGTTGCGGCCTCAATCCGAAGTGGTGACAAGTCGCGCACTGATCGCATTGAAGTATTGCGTTGGGTCAAACACTAGCACGAGCGTATCGTCGATGTCGTCAGTGGAGATTTCGTCGTCGCGGTCATTCTGCATTCCAAAATCGCGCCATTGAATTCCAGATTCGGCGCGAACAATTCGACAAGAAAATACGCCGCAGCCATAGTCAGCACATTCTGGGCAAATGAATAGCGGAACACGCTTCCCGGGCAAATCGCCCATTGTTTTTCGAAGCAGCATGCCACCGAATCGCTGTTCTTGTTTAGCGCCAAGCCAGCCCAAGGGCGGAATGAAATCGCCGATGCCAAACGTATCGGCCAAGCGTTTACCGTCGACGAAGAAGTCCCAGTAGGAACAATTCGTACGTTGGCGGAAACCGGGGCGGAGGTCAATCGTCGATGTCATAGCATTGTGAGACTTCGTCGCCGAACATCGACAACATCGGCAAATGGCTTGGGAGGAATTGCCCTCACGGTTCAACGATTACACTTCGGCGAGCCGTTCGTTCGAGTCGCCGAATTCCTTCAGGCGGATGCCGCACTTGTCGAGCATCGACAGGTACAGGCTGCACATCTTGCGGTTGGGTTTGCCGAGGTAGTCGAGGACTCGGCCGCCCTGGATTTGGCCGCCTGCACCACCGAGAACGACGACGGGAAGATTCGTCGCGTCGTGACTGCCGGTGAGCATGCTCGAACAGTACAGCAGCATCGAGTTGTCCAGCGCGGTGCGTTCCCCTTCCTGGATCGCGTCCAGTTTGCGGGCGATGTAGCCGAGTTGTTCCAGGAAGAATTGATTCACCTTCAGCCAGTCGGCGGTATCCGAGTGCGACAGCAGGTGGTGAATCATGTAGTCCACGCTGAGGTGCGGGAACCGCAGCGAACTGTGATCGTTGTTGAGCTTCAACGTACAGACGCGCGTCGTGTCGGTCTGGAAGCCCAGCACCAAGATGTCGCACATCAACCGCATGTGGTCGGCGACGTTTTGCGGGATGCCATCGGCCGGACGCGGGACGTTCGGCTTGTCGAGCGTCGGCCGCCAGCCTTGCAGCTCACCCTTCTTCCCAGCGTTTTCGATCCGCTGCTCGATCTCGCGGACCGAATCGAGATACTCGTCGAGCTTGCGTTGATCGGCCGTGCTGATGTTCTTCCGAAAACTCTGCGCGTCGGCGAGCACTGCGTCGAGCACGCTCTTGTCGCCGCGTTGCACTTCGTCTTTGAACAGCCGGTCGAACGCCAGCGACGGATACAGTTCCAGCGGCGTGGGCGTGGTCGGCGAAGTCCACGAAATGTGCGAGCTGTAAATCATCGAGTAGTTTTTGTGGACCGACGGATTCGACTTCTCGCAGCCGAGCACAAGGCTCGGTACTTTCGTCGATCGCCCGTGCCGCTGAGCGACGAGTTGATCGATACTCGTCCCCGAACGAATTTCGCCCCCCGCGATGACTGGTGCCCCCGACAACAAGTTGCCGGTCTGCGAGCTGTGAATGTTTCCCTTTAACGCCTCGGCATTGAACAGCCCACGGATGAAGAGCATTTTTTCGCGGAAGTCGGTCAGCGGTGCGAGCACCTTGCCGAGTTCCATTTGTTTGCCTTCACCCTTCGCCCACCACTCCTTGCTGTGAAAGCCATTGCCGGAAAACAGAACCGCCAACCGCACCGGAGCCTGACTGCCGGGCTGCGACGCCTTGGTGGCCTCATCGCCCCACACCGCGAGCGATTCCATCCACGGCAACGCCATCGTGACGCCAACGCCATGCAGAAAAGTTCGGCGAGACAACTGGTAGTTCATTGCGATGACTCCTGATTGGTGATGCCACGAATGAGAAACCGTGGCGGGTGGTCATTCCGGAAAGTCTCGGACGATTCTGCAAAGTTCACAGTACTTGCTTCGAACGGATTCATTCAGCTCGGCTGCCAGATCATCCTTGAGGCCCAGGGCGGCAATGAGTTCTTGCACATCCGCAAGATCGCGAGCGCGTCGCGGATTGGACAATCCCGAAGCCAATTTCAACTCAATGAGCTTGGGGAGTGTCAGAAAGTTCTTGCCGTCGATGATGATCGTCGTGTCCTGCGGCGAGGGGAACGAAACTGGCTTGGGCTTGCCATCGCCAGGATAGGCTCCCGTCACAAGGAATTCGATCCGGACTCCGGTCTCGGTGTCGCGCAGGTTTCGGCTCCCCGCAAACGGCGGTAGGTAGCCATGTCCGACCAGACGTTGATGGATTTCCTTCAGCCCTTCTGGAGTCACGAGGACATCCACGTCTTCCGTGAAACGGCGATAACCGTGAAAGAACATCGCCATTCCTCCCACAATGCAGTAGGGGATGTGCAAATCTTCAAGCTCGCGAACCAGGTGATCCAAAGTCTTGTGGACACCACTTTCCTTCTCGAAGTGCATGCTCCCCTCGTGGAACGCCAGTTGGACGTTGCTCGAAAGTGTTTCTTCGTAGGTCAACATTGCAGAGTCACTCAATTCCCTTCCTCGGCCAATGAAGTCGCTCCCCGGATCATGCGAAACTGTTGGCTCGACACGATTGTCTCCACCGCGACCGAGAAACGATAGCCGTTCCTTGCAAGCTGCTGCTGCATCTCTGTCAGCAGTGGTTCGTCGGAGAGTTGTGTACCTCGACCCAAGGCGTAACCCAAGAGCTTGCGGCAGAACTGCTGGAGGATGGCGTCGCGGCGAGTCTTCAACAAATAGTCGCGCAGGCCGTTGAGGCCGTTGATTTCGGTGCCGTCGGGAAGTTTTGTGTGCGTGTCGATGGGGCGGGCGGCGAGGTCTTTGTCGCGGCGGCGACCGATGGCGTCGAAGCCTTCGAGTGCGAATCCGAACGGGTCGATCTTTTGGTGGCACGAAGAACACCGCACGTCGCTGGTGTGCTTTTCGATGAGCTGTCGGACCGTCAGGCCTTCCGTCGCGGTTTCGTCTTCGGGAAGTCGCGGGACATCCTTCGGCGGCTTCGGCAACTTCTCGCCCAGCAACACTTCGCTGATCCAGTTGCCTCGCAAGATGGGACTGGTGCGTGAGGCCCCGGATTGTTTCGCGAGAGTTGTCGACAGTCCCAAGATGCCGCCGCGGCCCTGTTGCCGGAGGCCATCAATGCGCTGCCAACCGATCTCGTCCCGCCCCTGGGTTTGCCCCAGGGGCTTAACGGCTTCTGCGCTAGTCCGCACATCCTGCGAGGTTAGAAGCGCAGAAGCCGTTGAACCACCGGGGCGAGCCCGGTGGCGATCTTTGTCAAAGGGAACTCCATAGAACTTTGCCAGCCGCTCGTTGACGAATGTGTGATCGGCGTCGAGGAGACTTAGTACCGAGGCGTCGCGTTGGAACAAGTCGGTGAAGAAGAGGATCGACTCCTCGTACATGTCGCCGCGCAGTTCGGCGAACTCCGGAAAATGTTTCTCGCTCTTTTCGTCGAGTGCATCGAAATCGTAAATATGGAGCCACTGGCAGGCAAATTCGGTCGCCAGCCGCCGGGTGCGTGCATTGGTCAGCATCCGTTTCGCCTGAGCTTTGAGAACGTCCGGCTCATGCAAGCGACCGGACGCAGCCACGGCGTGCAGCTCGTCATCCGGCTGCGACGACCAGAGAAAGTAGCTCAATCGGCTGGCAAGTTCCGCGTCGGAGACTGCAGCCGCAGCGGCTCCGGCCGGTGCCTGTTCGAGCCGATACAAGAACGCCGGCGCGATGAAGACTCGGGCGAGCGTAAACCGAAACGCTTCGTCGTGCGGCAGCTCTTGTTCTCGCAGCCTGCGATACAGCCCGCGCAGTTCGCTGGATTCGGAGGCGGTCAGCGAACGGCGGTAGGCTCGCGCGGCGAAGTCGATCAGGGACTCGATGTGCTTCGGCTCCGCATCCACCAGCGTCTTCCGGAACGCGGCGGCGCGATCGTTGATCGGCTTTCGCATCGGCTCGAAAACTTTCGGGTCGGCGTCTTGCGAGGCGTATTCAAGCAGTTGCAGAAAAGCATCAACCAGCGTCAGGGCATCGTGGCTGACAAAGTGCAGCTCGTCCCACAGTCGATTGAGTCGTGCGGTCTGTGCGTCGTCAAGCATCAGCCGCTGCAAGTGATCGTCCTCGCGATGGAAGAGCGTCAGCGTGACGACTTCATCCACGGGCACAATCTTCGTGTAGCACAGCGCGAGCGGGAACACGGATCGGAATTTCTCGAACGACGATTCGATGCGTTGGCGCGCCGCGCTACCGTCATTCACGAGGATCGGCGTCGCGTGTGAAACGCCCCGGTTGTTGGAAGTCCACGGGCCGTTGGCATTGGTTTCTGTCACGCTGGTGGGTTGCAGTCCGGCGGCGCGTTCCGGTTTCGTGGTCAGCACCTGTAGCTGGACGCTCCCTTCTGCACCGGTCTGCGGATGCAACATGCCAGTCGTCACGAACTCGGCTCCGGCGACGAGGCCCGCCGGCAGACGCACTTCGATCACCGACGGCGCCCGGACGCACAGGCTGGCCGCATCAATCGCCGAACCGTTCGGGTGCTTGCCGAACAACGCCGGGTCGAGACCGATGTCCGTAGGGTGGGTCGAGGCACGAGACCCACCGTCGCGCCCGGTTCCAAGCGTCACGCTCCGAGCCAACAACGGCCCACCAAGCGATGACAACTGCCGGTACAAAACAACATCCGGTTGCTTTTCGTCCGCGCCCGCAGCCGGACCATTCGTAAGCAACTTTTGAATTGCCGTGGCGAGTTCTTGTTTCTCTTCCGTCTTTGAAGCGGCCTGCCACTGAGCCAGCAACGACCCCGCCGGAATGACCGGACCAGCTTCGTTCCCTTTCACCGGTTCGGTGTAGAAATGCCACACGCCATCGTTGCCGAAGCGATCGGCGTGCGGGTTGCCGGCGAGCACGTCGTTCGACACATCTCCAGTCAGGCTCCATTCGCGAGAGTTCTCGCCGCTGCTTTTCAGGACGAGTTCCAAGTCGGTGAGGTCGCACGAATGATTGCCATCGCGCGGGCCGATCAGCAGCGACACGAGGTCTCCCGGTTGAACGGCCAGCGCCTCGATCGGCGCGATCTTCACGGCGGTGTTCCCTTGAACGACTCCGGTTGCGAGCCGCTGTCGAGTCGCACCGCGTCGCAGTTCGAGCGACCATGTCACACCGTTGCCACATTCGGGATGCGCGTGCTTGACCTGGCCTTCAATCCGCAGGACACCGGCGATCGGACTCCGCCAGCCGACGGCCGCGGACAATGTCGGTGAGGGATGCACGGTCACGCCGTGCGGTTTCATGTTGCCCGGAATCCGGACGTGCTGGTCGGAAGAGCTGGCGAGCAGCAACGGAGTCTGATGCGATCCCCAGCCTTTGACAAAGTCGTAACTCGCCGCACTCATCAGCTTCTCTTTGAAATGATCGAGCTTGAGCGTCGCGCTCGAACCGATACCGAGGAAATCCAGCCACGCGGTCAGCGATTCGGCATCGACTTCGTGCTTCTTCGCGATGGCCGCGACATCCCCCTTGCCTTCCGCTTGAGCCAGTTCCGCCGCTGCGTTGAGCGCCTTGGCGGTCGCCGCAAAAGTCCGGTCGCGCCGCGTGGTCATTTCGCGCGAGAAGTCGCGAACGTCGCGCAGCAACAAGTCGGGCCGCCCCGGTGCAACCAGCCGCGGCTGTTGCCAGACGACGAAGTCGTGCTCGTTCCCATCCCCCGCGTCGCTGGTCACGAGGTACAGCGAGATTTCTTTCTGATCGGGCGTCGTCGGCAGTTTCAATCGCACTTCCTGACGCGCAGCGAGCGGCGTCACCGGTTCCTGCCACGCCTTGGGGCCGCCGACTTTTCCGATGTGCCCCACGCTTGTGAATCGCCACAGTGCCTTCTGCCACTGGCTGATTTCCACTGCGAGAGGAACGGCGTCTTCGGCTTTGGCCGTTCGCCAGCGAGTTCGCACTCCGTCGAGCAATAGCGACGGCTCGCGATCGTTCAGCGTCGTCCAGAGGATTCCGAGATACTTCGCATTCAACCCCCGCTCCGTCGCCACAGTGGCGATCGTCTTCGCTGTGGCGGCGGCGCTCCGCGCCGCCGCTGCCGAGTCACGGAGTGACTCGGCGACAATGAGCGTTGCGGCGAGATACCGTTCGACAGGCAATCGACCGCCGTTGTTGGTGTCGAACACGATTCCCTGGAGATTCACCTGCGTGCCACCACCGACGTCGGTGAACTCGCGGTAGAACTCGCGAATCCGTGCGAGGTCATCGTTGGTCCAATCGCTGGGAGTCATTGTCGGCGAGAATCGAAACCCATCCGGCAGCAACACGGCATGCCGGGCGATCTCCTTGCCGGCGTCGAGGTATTTCGTCAGCAGAGCCGGTGACATGACGAGCGCGTTGCCCGTGTTCGTGAACCCTTCGCCCGCCGCGCTGTCCGCCGGGAATTCTTTGGCCGGATCGAGTGACACTCCCGTCAGATCGCGGATCGTGTAGGTGTACTCGGCATTGCTGAGCCGCCGCAGCACGACCGGTCCCGGATCGCCCGCATTCGCCAGCGCTTCGGCGTGCAGATACCGCTCGACCCACCCGCGCAATTGCTTTCGCTGCTCGGCCGACGGCTGCTTCGATTTCTTCGGCGGCATCTCGCCGTTGTCGAGCATTTCGGCGACCTTCAGCCACGCGGCCGTCCCGCGCCGCACGTCATCCAGCTTCGCGAACCGTTCGAGGTCGAGTTCCCCTTCCTGTTTCTCCATCGAATGGCAACGCAAACAGAACTGCGTCAGAAGCGGACGGACATCCCGCGTGTATTCGGCACCGATGGCGTCGAAGGCCGTCTGATCGGCGGCAATTCCGTCGCGCGTCGCACAACAACCCAGGAGGAGGACCAGACCGCAAACTTGTCGAATGATTCGTTTCACGTCGGGCTCTCCTTGCGTTCGCGACTTGGTCCGGACGATTCCGGGCACTCAAGCTGGCGAAGGTCAGGTCAAACCGGGGATCGGTTGACCGTGGTAAATATGGTGCGGGCGATCGGTCTCGTCGCGCCAGGCGGCGGTGTCGGGGATGCCGAGCGCGTGGTAAATCGTGGCGGCCATGTTCTCCGGCTTCTGCGGGTTGCTGGCCGGATACGCACCGAGCTTGTCGGACGACCCGATGATGGTGCCACCCCGGACACCGCCGCCGGCAAAGAACACGCTCTGCACTGCCCCCCAGTGGTCGCGGCCCGCCGCCGGGTACGAATCGGTGAGCGTCGAGAGCTTGGGCGTTCGTCCAAATTCGCTACCGATGACGATCAACGTGCTATCGAGCAGGCCGCTCGATAGCAAATCGTCGAGCAGCGCACACAACGCGCGATCGGTCGGAGGCAGCAATCGGTTTTTCATCCGAGGGAAGATGTCGCCGTGCATGTCCCACGTTTCGTTGTTTCCCAGGTTGACCTGCACCATGTTGACGCCGGCTTCGACCAGACGATACGCCATCAGCAGCGACCAGCCGAAACTGTTGCGACCGTAGCGTTGTTGGATCTTGTCGTCGGCCTTCGTCACATCGAACGCGTGCCGCACGCTGGGAGCCGCCAACAGCGAGATCGCGGATTGGCGATGACTGTCGTAGCGCTGGACAGTCGCCGACCGTTCCAAGTCACCACGCTGCTGGTCCAACTCGCGTAACAATTCGGTGCGGCCGTTCAGGCGCCGCATGGACATGTCGGCCGATAGCGTGATATTCGGGGCCTGATAGAGACGGTCGTCCGGGCTGGGCGGCGGCTTCTTCGTTTGATTGGCAAACGTGTATTCGGGATAGGCTCCGCGCCACATCGGATCGCCGTACGGCGACGCCTCGATAAAGAACGGATCGCGCCGGGAACCCATCAGGCCGCCGTAGGCTCCCGGAATGACACCGCCAGACCAATGCACAAGCCGCTCGGGTAACACGATCGCCGGAGGCAGGTTGTTGGTGCGAGGTGGCACGACATCGCCGACTGTCGACGCGATGGACGGCCAGTCGGAGGGGAGCGGCTTGCGGTCGCCGCGAAAACCGGGAGACGCGACGCTGCGACCGGTCAGCATCAAAAAGTGGCCGAGCGTATGCTCGTTGGTCGGAAGCGTCAGCGAGCGAACGACGGCCCAATGTTCACTTCGCTCCGCCAGTCCGGGAAGGTGTTCGCAGATTTGAATTCCCGGCGTACGAGTCGCGATCGGACGGAATTCGCCGCGGACTTCATCGGGTGCGTCCGGCTTCAAATCAAAACTCTCGTGCTGAGCCAGTCCGCCAGACAGGAAGATGTAGATGCAGGACTTGGCCGTAGCGCGAACCGGCTGGCCCGCTGGATTCGCCGCTCGCAACGCCGACAAGTGATTCATTCCCAGGCCGAGCAAGCCCACCGCACCGGCTTGCACAGCCGTGCGGCGTGAGATCAGCGGATGCGAGAAAGGTGGCGATGCGTTCATCGACAAGCTGGCTCCTCGATGGTTTCGCGAACAAGGTGTCTGTGGTCTATCGTTACGTCAGCGTCGTCTCGGAATCTGTTGCTCGACTGCCGAGGGGTCATACGATACCGCAGCGACATTTGATGTACCAATCCAAATTCCGCCAGAGAAGACAGTTCTATGTCAACTTCGGCAAACCGTACGGTTCTCGATACTCTTTGGTCAGCAGTCGGTTGGCCTCGTCGCAATCGACAAAGCGTTCCAACTGGGGATCAAAGTCGAGGCGGCCGCGTGTGAGGTGGGCGATCTCACCGAGGTGGACCAACGCGCAGCTTCGATGAGCGATCTGCGGTGTCGCTCGTGTCGGCGTGCGATGGCGAACCGCATCGAGGAAATTTGCCATGTGTTCGGGATAACCGGTCTTTCCGCGCAGCTCCTTGCCCTCGGTCGGTCCCGGCGTCCCCTTCGGCCCCTGAAACACGCTGAAGGCTCCGCGGCGAGAGAAGACCATGTAGCCTTCCGTGCCATAGAACACGTTCCCGTTGTCGAACCCGTGCAGGCCGTAAGCGGTGAAGGGATAATTCTCGTAGATCAACAGCCGGCCATCGGGATACTCGTAGGTCACGTTCATGTTGTCCGGGTACTCGCTGGCGTGACCGTCCAGCAACATTCGCCCGCCACGCGCGGTGATCTGCTTCGGCAGCGTGTCGATACCCAACCCCCAGGCGGCCATGTCGAGGTCGTGGATGCCGTCGTCGCCGATCTCTCCGTTGCCGTAGTCGTGAAACATCCGCCATGTCTGATGAAACCGATGCGGGTTGAAGGGACGTTTCGGTGCCGGGCCAAGCCAGCGGTCGTAATCGACTCCTGCCGGTGGCGAACCATCGGGCTGAGGTTTGGCAACTGTCCGCGTCTCGGCGGTCCAGGCGCGAGCCACTTTCACGTCACCGATGACTCCCTCCTTGAGCAATCGCCCGGCCTTCTCGGTGACGGGGCTGCTGCGCATCTGGCTCCCCTGCTGAACGACACGACCGTACTTTTTCGCGGCGGCGATAATCAGCGGCCCTTCGTTGTAGACGTGCGAGATCGGCTTCTCGATGTACACGTCCTTCCCCGCCTGCATTGCCCGCAGCGCCATCGGAGCGTGCCAGTGATGTGGCGTGGCGATGATGCAGGCGTCGATGTCCTTGTCTTCGATGACGTCCTCGTAGCGTGCCGTCCGCTTCGGCGGCGAGGTTTGGAAGTCGCGAGTGACCAGGGGGGCCATTTTGTCGTTCTGTCGTGGATCGACATCGCACAGCCACGCGATCGATACCGCTTCGCGCCGGCTCACGAGGCCCTTGACGTGATTCGTCATGATCCCCCCGCAGCCGATAATCCCCAACCGCACGGTGGCTGGTTTCTCTTCGCCAAATGTATGCACCCCTCCCAACGTCGCCACGGCCGCCGTCATCGCGGCCGCTTCCGTCGATTGCCACAGGAACTGTCGGCGATTCGTGTCATGGTCCATGAGTTGGCACCTGATGATGAGTTGAGAGCCTGTTGAATTAATGTGGTCCCGACACTCCGTGGCGGGACAAGTTGTGGCCGCCCCCGCAGAGGGGCCAACAACATGCGGTATCACGGAGTGCCACCGCCACAGTAAATCAACAATCCCTGGCGAAAGTGGCTACGACGCTTCCAACCCCGTGAGCGTCCCTGTGCTGGAACCGAACTTGTCGGCTTCGATGTCCATCCGCTGGAGCATGCTTACGAAGAGATTGCTCAGCGGCGGGTTGTTGTTTTCGTCGAAGGCCAGATGTTGGCCGTGCTTGAAACCGCCGCCGGCCAACAGCACCGGCATGTTCTTGACGCTGTGCTTGCTGGCGTCGGCGAGGTTACTGCTGAAGAAGACCGTCGTGCGGTCGAGCAGGCTGTCCCCTTCCTCCTGCGTTTGTTTCAATTGGGTCAGGAAGTCGCGGAGCGTCTTCATCTTCTCCAGTTCGAGGATTTTTAGCTGGGCGATCTTGGTGGGGTCTTTGCCGTGGTGAGACAGATCGTGATGGCCCTGGCTCACGCCTTGAATCGGCGGCACGCCGCTGGTCCCGATCAGTTGCAGCGTGACCAGCCGGCTGGAGTCGGTTTGCAGCGCCAGGTGAATCAGGTCGAACCACAGCCGAGTCTTGCCAATCAGGTCGGTGCTGTTTTGGATGTTCTGAGGCGGCTTGGCATCGACCTTCGGCTTCGGTCTTTTGGACCACGCCTCGGCCTGAGTCAATCGCACTTCCAATTCGCGGACGCTCGAAAAATACTCGTCGAGCTTTTCGCGGTCGCCAGCACTGGCGCTCGCCTGCAGTCGCTTGGCCTGATCGCGAACCGCGTCGAGCACGCTCTGACCATCTTCCAATCGCCGAGCCTGAGCCTGGACCTCGTCCGGCCGCCCCTCCAGAAACAGTTTGGCGAACACGCTCGACGGCCAACTCTCTGTCGGCACCGACGCTCCGCTGCGAGTCCACGACAAACCAAACCCCTCGCACGACAGCGGCAGGGCGGCGAATCGCGTCTCGCCGTGCAGATGCTCGGCCGCGAACTGATCCAGCGAAATGCTGTTGCGGAATCCGGCCCGTTGCTCCGGATGCGGTGCGGCGGTCAGAAAGCTGTAGTTGGAATCGTGGCTGGGTCCAACATCCGGATGCGACAACCCGGAGATCACCGTGAAGTCGTCCCGAAAATCCTTGAGGACTTCCAGGTACGGAGACAGCTCATAGTCCCGCCCCGCTTTCTCCGGGAAGAAATACTCCGGATGCACTCCGAGCGGCGTGTTGATGCAGACCATGCGTCGCTTGACCGCTGGCGTGGCGGCGGCAGCACGCCGCGTCATGACATCCAGCAGAGGCAGCGCCATCGCGACACCCGCGCCGCGAAGAAAGGTTCGGCGATCAAGCTTCATGATAAATTCCTTGTTGAGCAAAGATTTAGGGGCCACCTAACGTCCAGGTTATGCGCTACGATGTCTTCCGAAGAATCCTGAATCGAGAGATCCAATCTCGCACTGCAGCAATCGCTTCCCTCTGATCTGGTATTGGCGGTGCTGCAAAGCTGCGGATCAGGTAAATATCATCGTGGCAGGGTACGACGATGATTTCGTCCCAGACGTCTGCTGACTCCTTGGCGTAGTTGATCGTGGCGACGAAGCGCACATACAACACGTCATCTCCCCGCACTGGATCACGAACTTTTTGAATCGACTGCGTTTTGTACGCAACGCCTTCCGCGCTCGATGAGATTAGTGCCCGCCGTGAGAATTCAAGCATAAGCACCATCTGCAGCGGGTCGGCCTTTCCTAATGAGGCCATCGCCTTCGAAAGCTGACCTTGATGGGCACCCATCAGATTGTCCAAGTATTTTCCATGTCGGTTCCAAAAGACGTCCAATTGGTTTTGGAATTCAGCTTTGCTGGCGCGTTGCACAGAAACGAATGTTGTATCGGTTGTCTGTGTTTCAGATGATTCCGCCTTGGTCCAGACATGAATACGTTTAGTTGGAATAATTTGTGTGTCTCCGATGATGCTCGTAATCAGTTTAGTCCGAGCCTGCTCGACAAGACTCCCTTTGGATGTGAAGTTGAACAAGCGACGCTCCCATTCATCAAGTGTCGATTGGGAATAGCTCCAAGCCTTGCTGTCGGTTGGTACTGCCCAGAAGGAATCAGGCTTGTACTCGCTGGAACCATCGACAAGTTGCTCGTATGTAGACGCGACAAGGTTGCGCACATCAAGCAGGCCACTCTCCTTATCATCTGCTCCAAGATGAATGCGAGAAAGAGAAGCCCTGAATTCTTCTGTGGCACGCGCAATGTCGAGTGCTCTGGTCTCTTTGAGTAGAGTTAGCTGCTCCTTTAGCGGTGGAACCGCTTTGGCAATTTCGTCGGCAACCTTGTATTTGCTCGTCCATTCGCTGCCTGCTCGCTCGCGGCCAACAAACAGTCCAAGCGAAAACACTCCAACAACACAGGTAATGGTCACGCCACAAACAGCCCGCAGTTGACTAGCAGTAAACGAACCCAAAACACCC
>JACRIH010000505.1 GCA_016235885.1 Planctomycetales bacterium
ATCCGCCGATGCCCCAGATGGACGCCGTCGAAATTGCCGATCGACACGATGCCGCCGCGATAGGCCGCAGAGTCAGTGAAGTCTCGAAGCAACTGCATGGTGGACCGTGGATGGTGAACGGTGGATGGAGGCATCCGAATTCACGCTCGATATTTCTTGAGCTTCTCATGGTCCAGCGTGACACCCAAGCCCGGCCGCTCGGGGATCGTCAGGTATCCCTCGGAGTCGATCTCGAACTTCTCGACGGTCAGGTCTTCCATGTATGCGCAGGGAGTGAGGTACTCGACGTATCGGGCCACGGGCATGGCGGCGGCCAATTGCAGGTCGGCGGCCAGTCCGATCGCCGTGTTCCAACCGTGTGACACCATTTGCACGTTGTGGTCGAAGGCCAGCCACGCGATTTTCCTCGACTCGCTCAGCCCGCCATTCTTCGTGCAGTCGGGTTGAATGATGTCCACAGCCTTGCGTTCGAGCCACGGCATGAACGATTGCCGCCGCGTGAGCACTTCGCCCGTCGAGATCGGCACGGGAGACTGCCGCGTGAGTTCGACGTAGCCATCGATGTCGTCCGGCGGCAACGCTTCTTCAAACCAGACGATGTGGTAGTCGGCCAGCATCTTGGCCGTTTCGCGCGCCCAGTTCAAACCGTGCGGCCAGAACTGTTCGCTCCCGCCGGCATCGACCATCAATTCGATGTCCTCACCAACCGCCTTCCGAGCCGTGCGGATCAACAGTTCGTCGAACTTGCGATCGCGGCGGCCGAACGGTCGCCAGCCCATCTTGATCGCCTTGAATCCGCGCGACACCGTGCCTTCGAGATTCGCCGCCAGGGCATCGGGTTCGTCGAACAGCATCGAGCCGTACGGTTTGATCCGCTGCCGGTAGTTGCCACCGAGAAGTCGTGACACTGGTTGGCCGCACGCCTTGCCGAAGATGTCCCACAGCGCGATGTCGATCCCGCTGATCGCGTGCTCGACTGCCCCGCCGCGTCCCTGCCAGAACGTGGACTGACGGAGCTTCTCGGTCACGCGCTCGGGTTCGACCGCGGATTCGCCCTTGAGCAACGGCCACAACAGCCCCATCGCTCCCGACACGAGCGCCCCCGACGTGAAACAACTCCCGGCACCAGTCATCCCCGCGTCCGTGTGGATTTCGAGCAGCGTGTGCAGGTTTTCTTCGGCTTGATGCCCCTGCGGCCAGCCGCCGTCCACCGTGCCGCCGGTGAGTGGAATGACATCGACGCGAGTGATCTTCATCGCAGCAGCTCCTCAAGTAGTTGGGATTACGCCGCGAGCGTAGCGAAATCCGCGGTGAGTCGCCACTTTCGTGAGATCAACTTCGCGAGATCAACGAGGACTACGATTGGTCAGCCGGCCTTGGCCAGAGACGTGGTGGAAGCGGACTCCATGGCCACGATCTCCCCCACCAGAGCCTGGTAATCGAGCGAACCGGGACACTTTGGAGCGTACTCGAAAATCGACTTCCCGAAGCTCGGTGCTTCCGCGAGCTTGATGTTGCGGCGGACCTTCGTGTCGAAAACTTGAGCCTTCGACCACGGCGATTCGGAGTCGCTCCCCTTCAAGAACCCGCGCAGATCGGCCGTGACGTCGGCGGCCAATCGTGTTCCGGTCTCGTACATGCACAGAATGATTCCCGTGACGCGGAGTTTGCGATTGAGGCGGCGGGTCACGAGCGCTGTCGTTTCGAGCAGCTTCGACAATCCATGCAGCGCGAGGAAATGCGGCTGAAGCGGGATGAAGACTTCTTCCGCCGCTGTCAGCGCATTGATTGTCAACACGCCGAGTGAAGGCGGGCAGTCCATGATCAGGTAATCGTACGGTTCGGTGGCGAGCAACACATTCACCGCTTCACGCAGGATCATCTCCCGGCCGACCGTGTCCACCAGTTCGACCTCGGCCGCAGCCAAATCCAAACTGGATGGGATCAACCAGAGGTTGGGAGCCACCAACCGACGCGCCTGCAGCAGCGTTTTGTCGCCCGCGAACACGTCGTACAGCGTGGGCATGCTCCCGACCACTTCCACACCGAGGTGCAGCGACGCATGCGCCTGCGGATCGAGATCCAATAACAAGACGCGTCGTCCGGCGAGGGCCAACCCGGCCGCCAGATTTACGCTGGTCGTCGTTTTGCCGACGCCCCCTTTTTGATTCATGACGACGATGGTTCGCATGGGATTCCTTTCCCTTCGAAGCAGTCACGGATCGCGAACTGCCAAACCGTCCGTGGTTGGTCTGTCTCGGATGCCGCACTCGCCCGCCTGTGCCTCGTGTGTGACCTAGTATCGAATTCAGATCGACAAAAGGGGGCGGAGTATATTCAGGCAGGGCTTGGAGTAACAGAGGATTCCGAGCCTCACTTGGAATAGAACGCAATCGTCTTATTCTTCGCAATTGACACAATCGACCCAATCGTTACAATCCGTGTCAATTGCTGGTTGCACTGCGGGCGTTAATTCTTGACTGCTCGCGTCGGAACACAGCGAAGTTTCAGGGCCAGTTATTTCATGAGGTGATCCAGAACTCACGGTTTCTCAAGCCACGCACGCTCTCTCCTCTCCCGTTTTGAATGTGCGTTTTGCTTGATCGAGATCGCGAGGAACCCTGTGACAAACGACCTGCCCACACCGGCGGAGCTTAACGCTCCGGCGGGCCAAACGACCTTGGAACGTGCGAAATTCTGGACCAAGCTTGGCTGCACCGAGCAGGCTCGGGCGGAATTCGCCAGAGCGCTTCTCGAAGACGAACCCACTGCCCGTGTGGCATTCGGTCTGTTCCTTCGCGAGCACGGAGACTGGTCGGCGGCGGTCGACCAATTCCAACGCCTTCTGAATCTATCTCGCCAGCGAAACGACGCTCGCTGGCGAGCCATCGCCTGGAACAACTTGGCGGTGTTGCATCGAGAGGCCGGGCAGCTACAGCTTGCCATGAGTTTCCAGCAGCGATCATTCGGTGCTGAGTCGGCCTGCGACGAGACCGATGAAACGAGTTCGGGATTGGCTTGCGACTTGTCGAACCTGGCGAACGATGCCCTACTGACAGGCGACTACCGGACGGCCTTGCGGCTCTTGACCAGCGCCCTGCAACTCGACTTGCGTGATGCGGCGAATCTGTCCGCTCAAGCCGCGGATTGGGGTGGCTTGGGATTGGTACATCTGATGGAGCACCGTTTTGCGGACTCCCTGCGTTGTCTCAAAAAGTCGCTGCGATTGCATCGCCAGTTGGAAGATCCACGGGGTATCGGCTGCAATTTGCTGCACATTGGACAGTTTTGGGCGACGTTGGGGGCTTGGTCGCGAGCGGAGATGCAGATCGAGCGGGCCATTGGCGTCTTGCGAGAACTGCCACGTGGCGAGATTCACGCTGAGGCCGAATCGTTGTTGGAACTGACTCGTCGTCAGCGCCGCGTGCGAGAATGCGACCCGCTTTGCAATTGACGCCACCCATCAGACTCGTCTTGCATCGTTTGCGGCGACTGGTCTATCTTCCCGCCCGCACTTCTCTCTCGTTTTTCCACAAGCACGTCTCTCAGCTTCCATCCGAAGTCCGTTCCGCGTTGGATGCGGTCCGGAAGCGGTATGCGTTTGGCGGTTCCATCCGGACGCGATCCGTTCGTACTTCGGCCCGAAAAAGTATCGGACAGGAAGGCGTCACGGAGAGAGTGTGGTGGTTTTGGAGGTGGCACATGTCTCACCGCAGGAAGTGGTGGATGTCTCTCACGCACTTTGCATTCGCGATCTGGCTGGGGTTGTTCGCATTGTCGACAACCCAACCCGTTGTAGCGCAGGACTGCCGCATCTACACGGCTGTCTCCGAACTGCGCTCATCGGCTGCGGGGAACACCCCCAAGGGGACGAAGTCGGAGTCGCGACAGATCGTCGGCCGCAACCTCTCGCTGTTCCACGGCGGCAAGGTGTACGATTACCTCGAAACGTTGGGCGAGGTCACGGTTTTTGAACCGGCTCGCGAGCAGTTCACGCTCATCAGTCGTTCGCGAATGAAAATTGCTCGCGTGTCATTTGCGGAATTGCAGCGGCTGGTGGACGCAGCCGAGGAACGTGCCGCGGCTCACTGTCTACAACTTGGCGCGTCAAAAGAACCGTTGCAGCAGAAGCAACTCGCGTGGACACGATTTCAGTTGGCGCCGGACTTTCGTGAGACATGGGACGCCACTGGGAAACAACTTCGGCTGAGCAGTCCCTTGTGCGAGTATCGTGTGGATTGCACGACGGCCGAATCGCCGTCGTTCGTCGAGACGTACGCCCGTTACGCCGACTGGACCGCCCGGTTGAATTACCTGCTGCATCCGCAGGCAATGGCGCCCCGGCCGCGGTTGCGACTCAACGCGGCCCTTCGCCAGCATCAGGTGTTGCCACTCGCCGTGGAATTGACCACCCGGCTACGCCAGGAACAGCGGCTGGTCGCGGAGCACAAACTGGCGTGGAAGCTCGAACCGTCGGATCGCGGCAAAATCCATGATTTCGAGGGGATGCTGAAGGACGAACATTTTGAACTGGTAAGCTTCGACGCCTTTCAGCGTGCGACGTTGCTGGAACCTCCGACCGTGTCGCAGACATCGGCGAGGATGCCGCCTTTGCGGTGAAGTCCCGCGCGGCCGTTCATTCGGGATCGGTGAACATTGTCTTCGACGACCGTTTAGAGGGCGACTTGCGTGGCGCGGCAGCCGTCTGCCCGATCGTGGCCGTGGCATCAAAGGGCACCGTCCGCGGTTGCCCTGCCTCGTCAAAGCCCGTGAGCACCTCGATCCGCTGCTCGGCCTGTTCGAGAATCTGGTAGCACGATTTGAGAAGCCCGACACCCTGTTCAAACCGCCCGAGCGAATCTTCCAACCCCAGCGTTCCGTTTTCGAGGTCGGTCACAATTTTTTGCAACTGCGTGAGCGATTGCTCGAACGTCGACGGTTGGTTGGCGGGAGAAGTTGGAGCAGGAGTGGACATGGCTTGCCGTTCAACGGTTTATGGGTTGGGGGAGATTCGGCCACCGGATCGCAACACGGCTTCGGTCATTGCGAGCACGTCACCCGACACCCCCGCTGTCCGCATCTGGCGGAGAGTGGCATCAATGTCGTACGCAACACGACGCAATTCGACCTTGCCGTTGTCGATCACTGCGTACGCGCTGCGTGGATCGCCATCGCGAGGTTGACCGACGCTGCCCGGATTCACCAGGTGCAGGCGATCCAATTCCATGTGGAATTGCACGTGGCTATGTCCCACGCACACAAAATCGGCCTCGATCCTGCCCAGACGTTCGCACCATTGCTCTCGGTCATCCATCAAATACTCGTCCATCGGATCGCGTGGCGTGGCGTGAACCAAAAAGAATTTGCGGGTGTCCAGTTCGAGCGTCTGCGTGACTGGCATGCGGGCGAGATATTTCAAATGCGTCGGCTGCAAGACGGCCCATTGCACCGGTCGCGTGATTGCCGCGAGTTGGCGGAATCCTGTTCCACTGCGAGCCGACACCTTCTGCGCGACAGCATGGTCGTGGTTGCCACGTACCGCGGCTTGGGCATGCTCGCGAATCCATTCCACACAGGGAACCGGATCGGTGCCGTAGTCGACGAGATCGCCAGCGAACAGGCACGCGTCAAATGTTTCTTTGGCGGTGATCGCGGACAGCGCCGGCCAATTCGCGTGGATGTCCGCCAACACGAGAATCTTCATGATCGCCAGCCGCTGCCGATGTGATGCGTCAGCGCTCGCTCGGCGCGACCGCCCGGTTTGCCGGTCGTGTGTTGTTGATGTTTCTTCACGTACAGTTCCCGCTTGACCACATTCCACACGGCTGTGTCTAATATAGGTCACGGCTTGTCTCAACCACAAGATACCACTTCATTCCTTCAGGAGTTGACCCGTGGCTGAGCGATCGCTCGATCAGTTGCCGTTGCGAGAACTATTCACCACCGCCGAGCGGCTTTCCCGCGAGTTGGCGGATCATCTCGACAAGGGTGTGATGCCGAAAATATCGGACTTTGAGCGGCTGGTGCGAGCGTCGCATGATGCCGCGCGGCGTGACGAAGTTTCGGACGCCACGGTACGTGGTCAGGCTGCGAAGATCCTGAGTGCCGATGAGTTCGCCGGCACGCTGTGTCGACAATTAAGTGACTACCTTCAAGCGATCGACACGGCGGTGACGAAAACTTTGGAGAGAACTTGAGTCTCAGGAGCGTGCGGTTGCGGCAGCGAGCAGACTTCTTCTGCGGGGGCGATCACCGAATCGACGGTGCCGAGGAAGGGAAGATTCCGAGAGCAGGATGAGCGAGAAATCACCACAGTCCGATCCGAATTCAGCCTCATCCGCGCGAGGCGGCGAAGTCGCCGCGCCGCGTGTGATGCCGAGGTCCGGACCTGAAACTGTGGTCAATCCCGAGAAGCGGGCCGCTGCTGGAAGTTCGATCGACCATGCTCTGGTACCGTCAGCGCCCAAGTCGAGCATCGCCCGCGTCTTGTTTCCCGCAGTTGAGGCGGACGAGAAGTCTGGCCAGGATCTGAGCGGCCTCACGATCGGTCACTTTCAAGTGACCGGCCGCATCCGCAGTGGCGGAATGGGGGCGGTGTTCAAGGCGCTCGACACGCGGCTCAACCGGACAGTCGCGCTCAAAGTACTTCCCCCCTCGCTGGCGCGCGACGAAACGTCTGTGTTGCGATTTCGCAATGAAGCTCAGGCTGCGGCGCAGCTCGACCACGAGAACATCGCCCGCGTGTTTTACATCGGTGAGGACGAGGGGCTGCACTACATCGCGTTCGAGTTCGTCACTGGGACCAATCTCCGCGAACTGATTCAACAGCACGGTCGGATGCCGATCGCCGACGCAGTCAACTTCACTTTGCAGACGGCGTCCGCGTTGTTGCACATGGCCTCCAAAGGCGTGGTCCACCGTGACATCAAGCCATCGAACATCATCATCACGCCCACCGGCCGAGCCAAGCTCGTGGACATGGGATTGGCGCGGCAGGAAAAGCGAGTGGCGGCCAATGCCGACCTCACGCTCGCCGGGACGACACTCGGCACGTTCGACTATATTTCCCCCGAGCAGGCTCGCGACCCCCGCACGGCGGACGTGCGCAGCGACATCTACTCGCTGGGTTGCACGCTGTACCACATGCTCACCGGCGAACCACCGTACCCCGAGGGAACTGTCCTTCAGAAGCTGTTGCAACATCAGGGAGAGGACCCCCCTAATCCGACTTTGAAGAATCGGCAGGTGCCGGAAAACCTCGCGGCTGTCGTTCGCGAAATGATGGCGAAAGACCCCCGCCGGCGGTACCAAACCGCGGAACAATTGGTGCGTGACTTGATGTTGGTCGCCGGATCGCTTGGTCTGCGCAGCCTCAGCCCGGAGGGACTGGTGTGGCTGTCGTCGTCGCCGCGTTCGTCATTCTGGGAACGGCATCTCGCCTGGATGGCCACCGTCGCCTGCTTGCTGATCATCGTCGGGTATCTGGAATTCGGAGCCACGCGGTGGAACCCGTTATCGAATCTCGATCGTCAGAATGACCTGGCTTCGAATGGCGATGCGATGCGGACGGCCGAATCGAGGCCGAGGTACAACGGCGAGGGCTCGGTGGCAGTGACGAAGAGGCCGGGAACGAATTCGAACGAGCGAGTGATGCCGAAGGAAAATGAGCCATCGGGTGCGAGTCCGACTGCCACTGCCAAGTCCCCGTCGGACGAAGCGTCGCGCCCCCCCACCAGCTTGACGAGTGATACCGAGATCCGCGCGACCGCCGTCGCGAAAGCCAAACCGGCAACCGGTTCGACAGGATCGGCGGCGGAGACGAGTCGCCGGCCGGACACGAGCAAGGCAGGCGTGGCCGCTGGTGCGGAGGTTTCAGAACCGGCGATCGTGATCCTCAGCCCCGATGGATCAACTTCGCAGAGCTATCCAACACTCGAAGCGGCGTGTTCGGCGGCAGCCGACGGTTCGGTGATCGAACTTCGGTTCCAGGGCCGCCGGCAGGAAGCTCCCGTGCGTGTGACGAAGCGGGTCACCATTCGCGCGGCCAGGGGGTTGCGTCCGGTGGTCGAATTCGTACCGAAGGAAATTCCGGCCGAAGGCCTCCTCACGCGGATGATCACCGTTGTCAGCGGACAGTTGGAGATGATTGGGTTCGACATTCTGCTGAACATTCCCGACGGTCTCTCCGGAGATCAATGGACGGTGGTTGCGGCGCAGCGTCCGGAAGCAGTGCGTCTCGACGGCATGTCCATCACGCTGAACAACCCGCGACAACGCCCGTGTGCTGTGGTGGAACTGGCTCCCGGTTGGGGGGCGAGCATGCCCGACATTATGAGTGCGACCAAGTCCACCGTGCGAACGCCGTTGGAGGTCGAAGTCACGTCGAGCCTGATCCGCGGCGGCGGCGACTTGTTTCTCGTCAAGCACGTTATCCCGTTGCGGCTCAGCGTGAAAGAATCGGCGGTGGCGCTGGATGGGACGTTGCTACGGGAAGCTGGCAGTCAGGCGTTGCCGACCGACAGCACACACATCGAACTGCGGATCGACCACATCACCGGCTTGATGTCGCGCGGCTTGGTGCGGCTGGATGGAGGCGAAGCGGGACGCCGTCTGCTGCCTCTACAGGTGTCATCCTCGAACAGCATCTTCAGTACAAATCACCCCGAGCCGCTCGTGACCGCGTCGGGAATGGTTCCGGCGCAGGATCTGCGTCAACTGCTGAGATGGAATGGCCAGAGAAATTTTTATGACCGGTTCGATTCGCTGTGGATGATTCTGTCCACCGACGGAGCCGGACGCATGGAGAACCTCAATTTTTCGATGTGGCAAAACCACTGGGGTACGGCCTTGGAAGTCGAACCGCGCGACGACGGCGTGCTGTGGCAGGAAGACTGGGCCACGAAACCGCTCGCCGAGATGCGGGCGGACGACTTTGCTCTCGACCGCGACGTGCTGGACAACCCGGCCGTCTCCGGAGCCACCGACGGTCGCGACGCGGGTGCAGATGTGGCTCGACTTCCGCGGTAGTGATCGGCTGGCGTCGCGCTCCGTCGTCGCTGTCTCGCTCTCCGAGACGCAAGCCAATCCACAGAAGACGTCCGACCGGTATGTGACGCCCGGTGGTTCATCGGCCTTCCTCTCGCGGAGCGAGAGGGCTACTTGTTGCGCCGTCTTGTTTGACAAACTCGCCTCTTCCAGTGCATCATGCCGCCTGTCCTGCGGTTGTTCTGACCGCTTGAAATCTGGCGTCGCGTTCCGTTGTTTGAGTCCCCACGGTGAAACGGATTTCATTTCGTTCCCGTCTCGAAAGGAACGGTTGGTCATGCGCCTCAAAGATTGGCTCGCCACGTTTCGTCGTAGCGTTGAAATACAAAGGCACAAAGGCCAAAGGCAAAGGTGTCAGTGAAACAAAGCAGTGAAACAAAGGCGTCAGGGTCAGGGACCTTTGTGTGCCATTTCCATAGGAAAAGATTCCTGACACCTTTCTGGGGGCGCGGGAGGATCGCAATCATGGGCGGACTGGCAGTTACCGTGTTGCTCGTCGTCAATTGGCTGCTTCGCAGTGCAACAATATCGGAAGTGAGGCAGTACGACCTCGTCAAATACATAGTCTACTCCGTAGCATTCTTGCCGAATGCGAACGAAGCGGTGGCTGCCATCGGAGATGTGGTGATATTCGATCTGAACACAAGCAAAATACGATGCCGATTCTCGAATGGCGCTCGTTCCATGGCTGTCACGACCGATGGATCACGTTTGTTTTGCGTGAGTAGGGACAATGACTTGGAAGTCTGGAACATCCGCAATGGAGACCTGCTCAAGTCGTTCCGGGGAAGTGCCAGCGGTGCGTACTATTCCGTGGCCATCTCATCCGATGGAAAGTTTGGTCTGGCAGGTGAGGGATATGATTTGAATCGAAAACAGGACTACCGGGCACCACGCGATTACGTCATCAGTTTGTGGAACCTCGACACTGGCGAAGAAATCTCGCAATTGACAGGTCATCGGGCACCCGTGCGCGCACTCGCGTTTCTTCCCCACGACGAACAGGCGCTGTCGTACAGCGAAGACGGAGCCATCATCCTGTGGGACTTGAGCAAGAAAAAGATGGCCGATTGGATTAGGAAACCATTTCCGAAATTGGGATTATCGCGCGGTGGATATCATGACTATCTCCGTTCGTTCTGCATTTCACCGGACAAAAAGTATGCTTTGCTGGGCCTAGACCTGATCGACTTGACCAATCATCAAGTGTTGCCCGAGAGATTTGCCCGACCCCGTCATGTCAAAAACTGGGCATCCTCTGCGGTGTTCACACCGGACGGTCGGCAGGTTGTCATAGCTTATCTTGACGGCCGCCTGCGACTGTGGGACTTTCAGACGGGCAAGCCGCGGAGGGAAGTTGAAGCGTCTCGGAACCTCGCAGAAGTCTACACCGTCGCGATTTCAGCGGACGGCAAGTACGTTCTTTCGGGTGGCTTGGGATCGATCTCCGGATTCGGTGCGATCCAAAGTCGCCGCCCGGCAGCAGACCACTACGTTCGCCTGTGGCGGCTGCCGTGGTTGCTGTGGTAAGCCGTGTTCGAACTGCATCTCGCCGTCAAATGGCAGCAATGTAACGCTGAAGGGGACATGACGCGAAAACGGAATGACGAAAGGGAGCGAGTCATTCCTGGGCCATCGCAAACAACGGTTTTAGCGTGTGGCCATCGGGGAACAGCACATCCGTGGCAAACTCGGCCTGATCCATGCCCCAGTAGTAACCAGCACCTTTCAACACATCACTCAACAGTGGATTGACTCGCCGGGCGAAGACGTCCAACAGCCGCGGCCACGGCAAGTTCACGAACTTGTCCGCCAGCTTCTGCGCGGCTTTCGCATCGCCCAACTCGACGAAGGCGTTGTCCACCTGCCGGTAGGTGATCCCGCGCTGCGTCATCTGCCGAGCCAACCAGTCGTGACCGTTCACATAAATCTGCATCGTCAGCGGGAACCACGACTGAATGCGGACGTGCATCAACCCGAACTCGCGATCCAGGTAGTAGAAGTAAAAGCACAGGCACTTTCGCCGTGCCGCCTGAAGCCGGGGCCGCTTCTCGCCGGGGACGACCACGAAGCTCTGACACGGCTCGACCGCGCTGAGCACGCAGACCAACCCGGCGGTCAGTTTCTCTTGGCGGATCATCTTCTGCACCAGCTTTTCTTTCTTCTCGCTGGCGCGCAGATACCAATGCGGCCGGCCCGCCTGCTCACACACCTCGTTGGCCAGCTTCTTGAATCGTGCCGACTGGTCCGTCACGAACCGCTTGAATTCCATGATCCGCAGCCCCTGTCGAGCCAACAGCGACTCCATCGCCTCCGGCCAGCTCAACGGCAAATAGCCCTTGAAAATCACCCGATCAAAACACGACACTGTGCCCGTGATCTGCCGGTCGTACTTCTCCAGAAACTTTTCCACGGCGTTCTCCTTGTGATGGCTATGTGGTAACACCATCTTGACAGGAGAACGCCGTCTTCACATCTCTCCTCTTTGGTTGCGGCCGAAGGCTGCCCTAACCTCGCGCCGAAACCTGAGTCAAGCTGGAACGATTGTTTTGAGAATGACCTGCGTACAAGTCGTGACGGCGGAAAGTCCGCTATTTTCCGCGACCCATTGACACGTCTCGCCACCATCGAATGCTCCGCGAATGCTGCACGCTGACCAGTCGCCACACGCCTGCGAACTCCAGTCGAATGGACTCCGACTGAGCTTCGATTACTCTCCCGGTGATCGCTGGCAACACGGTCTGGATGTTCTGTCCGACAACGAATGGCGGCGCTTGCTCACCTCTGTCGAGGGCTTGCCCGACGAACCGCATCCCGCCAGCCCGGCCTTTCAAGATATGCGGCTCGAACGGATCGACTCGCACACGGTCGAGGTGCAACTTTTCGGGCAGTCCGGCCAGCGGGTGTATTCGGCCGCCGTCCGGTTTGACGGCTTGCGAGAAGCGATTGATTTCGATGTCTGCTGTCGCCTGCCTCGGCAACAGATCGGCCCCCCGCTAGTCAGCAGTTACCGCCTGTCTCACGGGCAGCGCATCGAATCCCGCGCGGAGGATTCGGAACTGCCACGTCTGTGGATGCCACCCTTCCCAATCGAAATCGAAATTCCAGCACTGCCCAACCAGTCTCCCACCGGCTGGCGAGTCGAGACGATGAACACAGGCGTCTCGCTGCAACTTGGCTGCTTCGACGTCACCTCCGCTGTGGCAACAAAGTCTGCCGTAACCGTTCGCTGGCGCTACGTGATTCGATTCCAATCCCGCAGCCAAGCGCCTGACATTCCCCCGTCACCGCTTGCTTGATTTCCGAGTACGGATGTTCCAGAATGCCGTCCCGGTTTGACCTGACCCTCAAACATGCGACCCCACCGGGCTTGTCCCGGTGGCTCGCGGGCTTCTGCACTACTTTTTTTCCCGCGATCCAACGACAAAGCCCCCCGAGTTGACCATGACGTTCTTCGATCAAGTTGCTCAATTGCAAAGGCAGTTCACCGATAAAAATGTCGTCGTGGACGCCAAGGTTCCCGAACTGCGGCGATTCTCGGGGCTGACGGGAACCGTGAAGACGGTCAACATGAGTGGCCGGGCGCTCGTGCAATTCGATGGCCCGGTGGACATCAGTTGGTACGACATCGACCCAACCTTCCTGAGCGTGGTCGAATCCCCCGTGAAGAAAGCGGCCGCCGCCGCCAAGCCCGCTGCGGCCGCCGCATCCAGCACCGCGACACCAGCCGCACCGAAAGCCGCCGCCGCGAAACCGGCCAGCATGAGTCCTCTCGAATTGGCCCGCGCTCAGGGTGCCGCCAAAGCAGCCGGTGCCGCGTCCGCGGCAGCACCCACGAAACCCGCTGCTGCGGCGAGTGCTCCCGCCGCCAGTGGCAAACCGCTGTCACCGCTGGAACTGGCGCGAATGCAAGGGGCAGCGAAGTCCGGAGCCGCTGCGAAACCCGCTGCGGCTGCTCCCGACGCCGCAACACCCGCTGTCTCCACCAGTGGCAAACCGTTGTCGCCGCTGGAACTGGCTCGAATGCAAGGTGCCGTGGGAAGCAAGAAGTCTGAGACACCCGCAACCGCACCTGCCGCCGCGGCTCCCGCACCGGTGGTCAAAGCGGCCCCGGCCGCTGCGCCAGTTGCTCCTGCTCCGAAACCAGTCGCTGCCGCGATCCCGACCACCGGGCCCGATGGCAAACCGCTGTCGCCGCTCGAACTTGCCCGCCTGCAAGGGGCGTTCAAGGGCGGCAAGTAGCGCGACTCCCCGAGTTCTCAACCCTCCATTGCCGAACTCGTGAGAGTTCGGAATCTCGAAGGACACCGACATGGAACGCACACTGATTCTGTTCAAACCCGACGCCGTCCAACGCCGTCTCTGTGGCCGGTTGCTCACGCGGCTCGAAGACAAGGGACTGAAAATCGTCGGGCTGAAGATGCTTCAGGTCACGACCGAACTCTCCCGTCGGCACTACGCCGAACACGTGAGCAAGCCATTCTACCCGCTGCTGGAATCGTTCATCACGTCCGGCCCGGTGGTTGCGATCGTCGCGGAGGGACCAAACGCGGTGACAGTGGTGCGCGGGATGATGGGTCCCACGAACGGACAGACCGCCCCCTGCGGTACGATTCGCGGTGACTTCGGGGTCAGCCGCCAGATGAATCTCATGCACGGCAGCGACAGCCCGGACGCGGCCAAGCGCGAGATTGAAATCTATTTCCGCACGGACGAACTCATCAGCTACCAACCCACTCTCGCCGAATGGGTCTGCGCCGACGACGAGAAGTAGGCGAGGGGCATTGATGGACGGGGTCGGGAGTCTTTTTCAGGTCGGTCACATTCGATTTCACATTGTCTGCCGCATCAGGGCCGACCTGAAAAAGACTCCCGATCCCTTCGCGTTTCCGCCCTGGCGCTGAAAGGTTTGTCGGTCGCACGCCATCTCTCTCTGGCGTGCGGATTCGCGGCGGCTTGGAAATGCCGTTTGCGCTCATCGGCCAGCGGACTACAATCGCCGCCGACTCGAACCGGCCATCGCATCGCAGAACAAAGTTCGTTCCTTTCGACTTGGGAGTACGACTTCGATGAATCGCAAAGCCCTCAGTTTGGCGGTGTGTCTGGTACTGGCCTGTGTCTGGACCGCGTACGCCGCGCCAGCGATTGTTGGCGGGACGGTGAAAAGTGTCGGCGGAACGACCCGCATTACGGTGAGTATCGGTGGAGCAGTGGCCAAGGATCAGTCGTTCAAACTCACGGCGAACACCAAGGTCACGCTCGATGGCAAGCCGGCGAAGATCGCGGACCTCGGAGAAGGGATCAAAGTCACGGTCAGTTATGACAAGGACTCGAACGAAGTCACCACGATCCGTGCCACGTCCACCAAGCCTGGCGACGTGACCGATCCGCCAGCCAAGCAGCCGAAGATCGAGAAACCCGCAACCGGGGCGGGCAAGAATTCGAAATCCACCAAGTCGAAAAAGTCGGATGACGATTCGTTGTCGCTGTCGAACGCGGCACCCGGTGAATGGCCGCAGTTTCGTGGTCAAAATCGAGACGGCATCTCGTCCGAAACCGGCTTGCTGAAAGAGTGGCCGTCGAATGGACCGCCGCTGGCGTGGAAAGCGGATGGGTTGGGAAAGAGCTTTTCGAGCGTGTCCGTGTCCGGTGGCAAAGTCTTCACGATGGGGAAAATCGGTGACGCCGAGCACATCATCGCGCTGGATGCGAACGGCGGCCGCAAGCTGTGGTCCACGGCCATCGGTCGCGGCCGTGGCAACGGCGGCGGGATGCCGGGACCGCGATGCACGCCCACGGTGGATGGCGACCTCGTGTACGGCATGGGGATCGACGGTGACCTGGCGTGTGTCGAAGTTGGGACGGGCAATCTCGTCTGGAAGAAAAGCCTCGCCGACGAATTCGGCGGGCGGATGATGTCTTCATGGGGGTTCAGCGAATCGCCCCTGATCGACGGCGACAAAGTGATCTGCACTCCCGGCGGCGACCGTGCCACGATGGTCGCCCTCAACAAGAAGTCCGGCCAGACAATTTGGACGGCGACGGGCGGACGCTCGGGCGGTGCCGCGTACGCTTCACCCGTCGTCGCGGAAGTCGGCGGCGTCAGGCAATACATCACGCTGGTGGGAGCCGGTGTGATCGGAGTCGCAGCAAAAGACGGCAAGGTGCTGTGGACGTACGCCAAGGTCGCCAACGGCACGGCGAATTGCCCGACGCCCGTTGTGAAAGGCGACCTCGTGTTCTGTTCGACTGGTTACGACACGGGATCGGCCCTGCTGAAACTCTCGGCGCGCGGTGGCGAAGTTCGTGCGGACGAGCAGTACTTCCTGAACGGACGAACGTTTCAAAACCACCACGGCGGATTCGTCGTGGTGGACAATCACGTTTATGGTGGGCATGGAAACAACAATGGCCTGCCGATCTGTGTCGAACTCCGCACCGGCAAGGTGGCCTGGGGCCCGTCGCGCGGTCCCGGCAGCGGATCGGCCAGCGTGTGCTACGCCGATGGCCACGTCTACTTTCGATACGAAGGGGGCGACATGGCGCTGATCGAAGCGTCGCCGTCACGGATGAACGTGAAGAGCAGTTTCAAGGCGCCCGTCAGCACCCCCAGTTGGTCTCATCCGGCCGTGGCCGGAGGCAAGCTGTACCTGCGCGATCAGGATCAGCTTTTGTGCTACGACGTGAAGGCGCAGTAACGTAGCCATCACGCTCCGCGTGATGAGCCGAATGGAGAATTGACGCCGAATTCTGACTCGGCTCGTCACGCGGAGCGGGACGGCTACGTTCCGGTGCATGCTCACCAGTTGCTGGAATTTCTCTGGTGAAATCGCCACAATCCGCCGCTCGGAACGGTCCGCCTCCGGCTGCGCGGACCGCTGAGTCTGCCTCACGCAAAAACTCTTCGCATGCGAAACGCATGCGCCACAATTTCACCAGAAAGCGAGTCCAGCAGCATGTTCATCGAATCCGTTCACGCCCGGCAAATTCTCGACAGCCGAGGCAATCCCACCGTTGAGGTCGATGTCGAATTGGAAGACGGCACGCTTGGCCGGGCCGCGGTCCCCAGTGGGGCCAGCACCGGCGCGCACGAAGCGTGCGAGTTGCGGGACGACGACAAGAGCCGCTTCCTCGGCAAGGGAGTGCTCAAGGCGGTCGAAGCGGTGAACACCGAGATCGCTCCCGAGTTGATCGGCCTCGACGTGTCGGACCAGCTCACCCTCGACACCGTCATGATCGAACTCGACGGCACGCCGAACAAGGCGCGTCTCGGCGCGAACGCGATCCTCGGCTGTTCGCTCGCGGCGGCGCACGCGGCGGCGCACCTGAGCGGACTGCCGTTGTTCCGTTACGTCGGCGGAGTCGGTGCGAAATTTCTCCCCGCGCCGATGATGAACATCATCAACGGCGGAGCACACGCCAACAACGGAGTCGATGTCCAGGAATTCATGGTCATGCCGCTCGGCTTCGATACCTTCAGTGACGGCTTGCGCGCGGGCGTCGAAATCTTCCACGCCCTCAAGAAAATTCTGAGCGGCAAGAAACTCAGCACGGCCGTAGGCGACGAAGGCGGCTTCGCTCCGCCGTTCGCGAACAACAAGGCGGCACTGCAAGTGGTCACCGAAGCGGTCAAAGCGGCCGGCTACGAAATGGGCAAGCAGGTGCGGATTGCCCTCGACGTGGCTGCCACCGAGTTCTTCGATAAGAAGTCAAAGCGGTACACGTTTGAAGGGCAGGAACTGACCAGCCAGCAGTTCGTGGATGTGCTCGCGAATTGGGCTGACGAGTTCGACATCTGTTCGATCGAGGACGGCTGCGCCGAAGACGATTGGGACGGCTGGAAGCAGCTGACGGACAAGCTCGGAAACAAAGTGCAGCTCGTCGGCGATGACCTGTTCGTGACGAATGTGACTCGCTTGCAGGACGGCATCACGAAGAAAGTCGCCAACAGCATCCTCGTCAAAGTCAACCAGATTGGCACGCTCAGCGAAACGATCGCCGCCGTCGAACTGGCTCACAAAAATGGCTACACGGCCGTGATGAGCCATCGCAGCGGCGAGACGGAAGACACCACGATCGCCGACCTCGCGGTGGCTCTCGGCACCTGTCAGATCAAAACCGGATCAGCCAGCCGGACCGACCGCATCTGCAAATACAACCAACTGCTGCGAATCGAAGAGATGCTCGGCGACCAGGCGATCTACGGCGGCAAGCTGTGGAGGAAGTAAGGAATACTTCTCGAATCGGATCGACGTAGTCCGGACCCCTTGGTCCGGACTACGAGAGTCACATCAGCAGTAGCGACACGGCTCCCGAGGCAAGAATCACCGCGGTGGCCGCGAGCGTGCGGAGCCTTATCCCGCGGCTCCCCAGCACGGCGATCAGCACGCACTTGACCAGTGTGTTCGTGAGGGCCGCGATGGCGATCGCGGTGACGGCCGTCGCGTGGTCACCACTGGTCCGTGCGTGGTCCGCCATCGACAGCGTGATCGCATCCACGTCGGTCAACCCGGCGAGACCGGCCACGACGTACAAGCCCTCGCCGGGGAAGTTCGTCTTCACAAGTTGAACGACGAACATCACGCCGGCGAAGAACAGGGCAAAGCGGATCGCGGCGCTCAGGCTGAACGGGTTGTTTAGTACGAGCTGTTCGGTCGGCTCCGCTTCCTTCCGGTGCGGCTGCCGGGTGTTTCGGAAAAACAAGATGGCCAGCAGCAGCGTGCTGAACGCCATCGCCGCGAACGGAATCAGCAGCTTCGTCAGCAACGGAGCGAACACGACGGCGACTTCCGCCACGATCCGCACGAACATCACGGACCACGCCAGCAGGATGCCGCAAGCCAGAGCGTTGTCGATACCGGGCACGGACGCTTCGTCGCGGCTGCGTCGTGAAAATGTCAGCGACACGGCCGTCGATGACACCAGCCCACCGGTCATCCCGGTGATCGCGGTCCCGCGCTCCGTCCCCAGCCAGCGCACGGTCACGTAGCCGACCAGCGACAGACTGGAAATCAAGATCACCAACCACCACAATTTGTACGGGTTGATTGCGTCCCACGGGTCGATGGCGCGATCGGGCAGGATCGGTAGCACGATGAACGTGGCGATCAGCAACTTCAGCCCGGCGTAGATGTCCTCGGTCCCCAGCTTTTCGACCAGGCCATGCAGCGGCTGTTTGAAGGCGAGGATGGCGGACGTGGTGATGGCCAACCCAACCGCAACCTCGGCATGGCCGAACACGGTCGCGCCCCCCAGCAGGCACACGACAATGGCGGCCAGTTCGGTGGTCAACCCGATCGCCGCTGGTTCGGACTTGGATTCGGTGATGTACCCCGCCACCACCGTGGCCGACACCGCCACCAAGGTCGCCACGAAAATCCACGGGCTGCCGAATTGTTGCGACAGCCAAGCCGCCACCGCCCCCGCTTGAGCGAACAGCATGAACGTCCGGATGCCGCCGACACTGACCTCGTCCTTTCGCAATTTCTTCTTTTCTCGTTCAATGCCAACCAGCGCCCCGATCAACAGGGCGATCGCGAAATTGCGAACAACGATCAGGTCCAATGACTCGGGCATGGCGGCAAATCTCCGGCACTCAGCATAGCACGCATCGCGTATCGCACGACACCAATCCGATGCGTCAGCGAGGCCCACGATGAAGAGAGTAGGGTCGCACAACCGCCCCTCACTCCCGACCCCTCTCCCCAAAAGGGAGAGGGGAGTGTCGTCGGAAACTGTTCGCGCATCCAACCTGAACGGTCGCACCGAGTTTGCGGCCTCGACGCAAGTTTCGTTACCGCCGCGTCGATTCTAAACGCATGAATGACACGGCCCCCCTCGCCCCGGATTCGAACCTGAGTTGGCTTAAATCGCTCTCGTTCTGGCTGTGCCTGCTGGTGTCGGCCGTGCTGTTCGGAGCTGTCTCACTCGCGCCCCGCGTGCGAGACACCATCCGGCTCGATCACGCCTACCGCCAGAACCAATGGGAACTCGTGCGCACCGAGGATCAGATTCAGCAGATGCAGCGGATCGCGCAGGCGCTGCGCGACGACGCGGAGTTTCTCCAACGATTGGCCGAAGCGGACCTGCACGCCCAGCAGCCGGACGTCCAGCAAATCCCCGTCGATCACCATCTGGTGCTTCGTCCCACTCCGGACAGCGAGCGCGTCGTGTCGCCGAGCGCGTCGCTGCCGATCTACCTGCCGATCCTCGACCTGCTCTCGGACAACCGCGAAGTCGGCAACGCGCTGCTGGCGATCTCGGCCGCCATTGTGATCTTCGCGTTCACGTACTTTCAGGAATACACGTCGGACACCGAACCGGAGCGAGTTCAGGCGGCCTTGCGGAGCGGTGGTTGATCGCCGTCGGAGGCCAGCACGTCGGCAGGGAATGAGATTCCTTCCGCACTGCGAATCGACGGCGTGAGGATGTGCGTCTGGTGTCGTGATGTCAGACGGTAACTGATGCCTCGCCAGTGAATCGTTCTGCCGACGGCCGATGCCACCAGGCCCATCCCGTGACACAATGTGATGATCGGCCAGCCGAAGATTTCTCGGCGCGCAATCGTTCGATAGATGTCCGGACTCGCGTGGACAAACGGTGCCATCATTCGTGCACGGAGCGACAGACGATAGCCCATCAGCGCCCAGTAGCATGTGCCGCAAATGGCCGGCATCCACCAGGGGCCGCCGGTTACCAACCAGGTGACGCTCAGGATCAGGGACGACGCGAGACACACCAGCGTCAACGTTGCGGCTCCCATCGCAAAGAGCCACCAGATCGGCGCGTAGACGCGGACGACAAGAAACTGCCGGCGAACGAATTCCGCCAGCGTGATCCAGTTGAAATCCACGGGCGACGTCGCCAGACAATGTGGTTCAAATGCGACCTTCAACCGGGCATCGTGAACCAGGCGGCTGATCGTGAGGTCATCGCTCAAACTTCCCGCCCAGGCGTTCGGCAGTCCGAGTTGTTGAAACGTCGACACACGCATCGCCCACGCGCCACCCCACACCAAGTTGAATCGGTGGCAACCCATCACGCCCGACACCATGTTGTTGATTCCGCAGGCGATCCAGTTGGGGGGTGAAATATGCTGCGGAAAGAACCAGCGATAGCCGGTGCTGGCTCCCACCTTGTCGTTGTTCAGTCGTTGAACCAGCCGCGAAAGCCATTGCGGATGCGGCCGCGCATCCGAATCGGCGAACGCGAGAACTTCCACACCGTCCGGGATCTGTCGCGTGGCAGCGACGAGGTTGTGAACTTTCTGGCCGCAATCGGTCGCGATCCCCGCCACGACAACGCGACACGCCGGTGTCGAGAATCGTCTACACAACCGCACGATGACTTCATGCGCCGGGTCGTTGATTGATTCGACGATGAAGCACAATCCGTAATTCGGATACTCCTGCTGAAAAAGTTTGGCGAGGTTCGCCTCCAGTTCCAGATCCAGCCCCTTGCACGGGACGAATAGCTCGACGCGCGGCGTTCGGTCGAGTTGGCATTCCGACCGCAATCGACTGCGGTGAAAGCGATGCTGCTCACGCTGAAACAGCAACAGGGCCACCGTCTGGGCCAGGCCGAGAATGCAGAGAATCGCGTAGGCGTTCAGCGCGAATTCCATCGCTTGACTCGTCCTTGAATCCAAACGACCCGGGGTGCTTCGCAGGTTGCGATCGCGGTGGTAACCACACGGAAAAACTGTGGGCGATCCGGCGTGGCGCGGCGTCATAACCCGATGCGGCAAATGCGTCAAGATGGCTCCCGGTTTCGGGCCGAGTTTCTGCGGCTCGATCAGCGCCGACCGGCCGTTGTTGCCATTGACCACCATTCAGCTTTCGCGGATAGTCCGCCCTCAATTTGACGCTCTCTTCTCCCGACCTCGACACTCTGCGCAGTTTGCGGCGACGAAAACAATGTCTGACATCGTGCCTGATCGTTTGGAAGCAGCTCGACTGGAAAAGCTGCACGCCTTGGAAGCCCTCGGCGTGGACCCGTGGGGTGAGCGGTTCGACAACCATCTGCCGATCGGTCGCGCTCGCGAACAGTGCCCGACCGAAGCTGGCGTGATCGGGGCCGAAGTTCGCGTGGCGGGGCGGATCATGCTCCGCAACAACAAGGGGAAGCTCAAGTTCTTCCACATCAAGGATTGGACGGGTCGAATCCAGCTCATGTGCTCCAAGTCGGACTTCTCCGAAGAGCAATGGAAGCTGGTCGAACTGCTCGACCTGGGCGACCTGATCGGTGTCGATGGGCACCTCAAGGTGAGCAACACCGGCGAGAAAACGATCGGCGCGAAGCAGATCACGTTCCTGACGAAGTCGCTCGCACAACCTCCCGAAAAGTTTCACGGAGCGAAAGACGTCGAGATGCTGCTCCGGCAGCGATACATCGACCTGATCTACAACGAAGGCGTGCTCGACCGGATGCTGCAACGCGAAAAGATCATCGCGTCGATCCGCCAGACACTCCGCGACCGTAGCTTCGTCGAAGCCGAAACGCCCGTGCTGCACGCCATCGCCGGTGGGGCGGCGGCCCGGCCGTTCACGACGCATCACAACGCACTCGACATGCAGTTGTATCTCCGCATCGCGCTCGAACTGCACTTGAAACGGCTGATGGTCGGCGGTGTCGAACGGGTGTACGAGATTGGCCGCGTGTTCCGCAACGAAGGGGTCGATGCCACGCACAACCCCGAGTTCACGATGATCGAACTCTACCAAGCGTACGGCAACTACGAGACGATGATGGAATTGACCGAAGCCCTGTTCGTCAACGCGATCCGTGCATCGCGCCTCCCCTCTCCCTCCGGGAGAGGGGCCGGGGGTGAGGGTGCGTCGCACGTTGCTGGTCCGGAATTGCAGACCGAAACTCATTCGACGCCCCCTCACCCTAACCCTCTCCCGGAGGGAGAGGGGACTTCGCTCGTGCTGGCCTGGGGCGACAAACAGGTGGACTACACCCCACCCTGGCCGCGTCTCAAGTACGCCGACCTCTTCCGCGAACATGCTGGCTGCGACATGCACGATCCTGCCGCGCTGCTCGAAGCCGCGAAGAGATTTCACGTGGAAACGACCGGCAAGCACCACGACGTCCTCATCAACGACGTGTTCGAAGAAGCGGTCGAACCGCATCTGGCCGGGCCGGTGTTCGTCATCGACTACCCGTCGTCCATCTGTCCGCTCACCAAGCGGAAGAAGGGTCAACCGGAGATCGCCGAACGATTCGAACTGTTCATCGACGGCATGGAACTGGCCAACGCGTACACCGAACTGAACGATCCGCGCTTGCAGGAAGACCTGTTTCGCACGCAGCTCGCGGGGATGAAGGAAGAGGACTCGATGGCGAAGATGGATCACGACTTCGTCCGAGCCCTCAAAACCGGCATGCCCCCCGCCGGCGGGTTGGGAATTGGAATCGATCGGATGGTGATGCTGCTCACCAACAGCCACAGCATCCGCGACGTGATTTATTTCCCACTGCTGCGTCACGAAAAACCGGCCGGATCACCAGCGGATGTGGAGGATTCGGCCGAGTAGAAACGTAGGGTGGGACCAGCGCAGCGCAGGCCCACCAATTGAGACAATCACGGTGG
>JACRIH010000502.1 GCA_016235885.1 Planctomycetales bacterium
AACCTCGCGAAGCGGGCGGAAGACTGGATGTGGAGCAGCCTCTGGCACCGTCGGCAAGGCGATGACTTCGCGCAGCGCGTGCTGAGTGCGTGGCCGGTTCCTTGTCCACGCCAATGGCTTTCACACGTCCACAAACCGCAGGCGGACGCCGACGTTTCCGCCTTGCGACGCAGCGTCAACCGCGGCGCACCCTTCGGGGATTCCGCCTGGACCAAGCGCATCGTCAAACGTCTGGGGCTGGAGGTCACGATCCGCCCGCGCGGACGTCCCAAGCAGGCACCAGACAGTAAAAACGGTTCCTGACACCTTTTATCCATGACACACGAACGAATTCGCCTCCAGGGACTGCTTGCGGCTCTCCTGCCGATATTCCTATGCTGCATCGCAGTCACGGAACCAAACGGAGGATCGACAATGGCTGGGGCATCGGAAGTGGACACGGCTGCCGTCCGCAAAGCGGTCATGTTTTACGCCTCGTTCGACGATGCGGTGCATGCCGATTTGGGTGGCGGCGAACTGGCTGTCCGCACGCGGTTCAATCACCCGACGGAAGCGGGACAATTCGTCTTTGAACAGGGGTTCGATGCGAAGGTCTTTCGGATCGCCCGAGGCAGGGGAGTGCAAGGCGGAGCGTTGGAAGTTGTCGATGTCCTGCCCAACAACGGACGCATTTTCTTCCCGGCCAGGGGAAACATTGCGTTCAAAAAAGGGGGCTGGTCTGGTGCGGTTTCGATGTGGGTCAACACCGATCCGACCGTGCTGATCAAGAGTCGTTTTTGCGATCCGGTGCAGATCACGCAGAAGGGTGCCAACAACGGCGGCATCTGGTTCGACTTCAACGACGCGAAACCGCGAGACATGCGGATGGGCTTCTTTCCGGCGGTACCGGCAGGCCAGCCGACGATCAAGGAAGAGGCCCCGAACGCACCGCTGATCCGTGTCCCGCGAGTCGGCTTCAAGGCCGGAGAATGGCATCATGTCGTGCTGAACTGGAAAAACTGTGACACAGGCCAAGCCGACGCCCACGCCACTTTCTACGTGGACGGCCTACTCATCGGCGACATCAAGGAGCGCGACATTGGCATGGACTGGGACATGGACAAGGCGGGTATCTACGTCGCGGTCAACTATATTGGGTTGCTGGATGAATTCGCCGTGTTCAATCGGTCGCTGACGACGTCGGAGATTGCGCTGCTGCACCGACAACCGACCGCGCTGGGGGGACTTGGGAAGTGAGGCGAGCAGGGCGAGTACGCCACCGCCGCCTCCCGCACTAACGGCACCCGGCGCGAGCTGGCTACAATTCCAACGCACCCGATTGCACTGTCTTGATTGTCAGATTTCCGAGTGAGGAAAGTCATGGGACACCGGTTGTTGATCACCACAATGCTGGCCAGCGTGTGGTTTCTGAGGGGACTCGGACAGACCGTGGTTGCCCAAGAACCAACGGCCGAGCAACTCAAATTCTTTGAAACTTCGATCCGGCCGGTGCTCGCTGAGCAGTGCCAGAAGTGTCACAGCGCCGAGAAGCAGCGGGGTAATCTGCGACTCGATTCGCGAAGGGCGATGCTGCAGGGGGGCGATTCGGGAGCCGCGATTGTGCCGGGGCAGCCGGAGAACAGTTTGCTGATCCGGGCGATTCGTCAGCTGGACAAAGACTTGAAGATGCCTCCCAAGGGGAAGCTGTCGGACAAACAGATTGCCGACTTCACCCAGTGGGTCAAGCAGGGTGCTCCGTATCCCGAGCCAATCAGTTCGTTGAAGGTTCGCCATCGTGATCCGAGCCATTGGGCGTTTCAAACGCCTGTCGATCCCCCCGTCCCCTCCGTCAGAGATACAGTCTGGTCGCGAACCTCGCTGGACCGCTTCATTCTCGCCAAACTGGAATCCGCGAGCATTGCACCCGCGGCCACGGCGGACAAACGGACTCTGATCCGGCGTGCGACGTTCGACCTGACGGGACTCCCGCCGACTCCCGCCGAGATTGTTGAGTTCTTGGCCGACGACAGCGCGGATGCATTTCCTCGACTGATCGATCGACTGCTGGCTTCACCCGCATACGGCGAGCGATGGGGTCGGCACTGGCTGGATGTGGCCCGCTATGCCGACTCGAATGGCCTGGATGAGAACGTCGCTCACGGCAATGCGTGGCGGTATCGCGATTATGTCGTCGCCGCGTTCAACAGTGACCAGCCGTACGACCAGTTTCTCGTGGAGCAACTGGCGGGCGACCTGCTGCCCGCATCCGACAACGCGACCCGGCACCGGCATCTGATCGCGACCGGTTTTCTGGCCATCGGACCGAAGGTGTTGGCCGAGGTCGATGAGACTAAAATGCAGATGGACATCGTCGACGAACAAATCGACACCGTCGGTCGCGCGGTGTTGGGACTGACGTTTGGGTGCGCCCGCTGTCACGACCACAAGTTCGATCCGGTCGACACCGCCGACTATTACGGACTGGCCGGGATTTTCAAAAGCACGCGGACGATGGAGACGTTCAAGAAAGTCGCCCGCTGGCATGAGAATCCGATTCCCACGCCGGAAGGCATCGCGGCGAAAGCGGTGCATGACGAACAAGTCTCGCAAAAAAAAGCGGCGATCCAAAAGGTGATCGACCGTGCCGACACCGCAGCCAAGGCGGCCGTCCCGGCGGGGGAGAAGCCGCCTCAAAAATTGGAGGCACTGTACCCCGAAGAGACCAGGGCCGAGCTCAAGCGATTGCGGGATGAACTGGCCCAGTTCGAGAAATCGGCCCCGGAGCAACCGTCCGCGATGGGCGTGTCGGATGATGCCGTGGTCGACGTCGCCGTTCACGTCCGCGGGAATCCCTTCAAGCTGGGCGATGTCGTTCCGCGTCGTCTTCCGCGAGTCCTCGCCGGATCGTCTCCGCCGCCATTCGACGCTCAGCACAGCGGGCGGTTGGAATTGGCTCGGTCATTTGTCGAGCGCCGCCATCCGCTCACCAGCCGGGTGATGGTGAATCGCGTTTGGCGCTGGCACTTTGGCCGGGGGTTGGTACGCACGCCGGACAACTTCGGCCTGCTGGGTGAAGCCCCGACGCACCCCGAGTTGCTGGACTGGCTGGCACACCGCTTCATGGAACAGGGATGGTCGCTGAAGAAATTGCACAGGCTGATCATGTTGTCGAGCACGTATCAACTCAGCAGCACCGTGGACGCGACCGCTGTCGAGCGAGACCCGGAGAATCGCCTGTTCGGCCGCGCGAACGTCCAGCGATTGGAAGCGGAAGCGGTGCGGGATGCGATGCTCGCGGTCAGCGGCCAGCTCGATCGCACCCTGGGCGGCTCGTTGCTGACGGTCAAGAACCGGGCTTATTTCTTCGACCACACGTCGAAGGATCTCACCGACTACTCCAGCCGGCGGCGGTCGATTTATTTGCCGGTGGTCCGCAACAATCTCTACGACGTGTTTCAGTTGCTGGACTACCCCGACGCCGCAGTGCCGAGCGGAGACCGGACGACGACGACCGTGGCGCCTCAGGCACTGATGATGATGAACAGCGAGTTCGTCGCCCGAGCCAGTGCCGACATGGCGGCCAGGATTCTTGGCGATCCACAAGTCGATGACGCCCATCGCATCCAGACTGTGTATGGTCTGGCCTACGGGCGTGAGGCAACGGCCGACGAGATGACCCAGGCCAGTACGTTTGTGATCGAGGTGGAGAAGGCTTTGCAGAGTGAACAGCCGGATGCACCCCAGCGCCTCCGTCAGGCTTGGGACAGTTTGTGCCAGGTCATTTTGGCTGCCAATGAGTTCATTTACTTGAAGTGAGAGGCCAAGCAGGACCGCAACAATTTGTTGCCCCCGGTCGTCCTCTTTTTTTGCAGGTCGCCAATACTCGAAGGAAATCGTGACCATGTTTCCCACCGCATTGTTGTCACGACGACAGTTGCTTCAAAGCAGTGCCGTTGGCTTCGGTTCTCTGGCGCTGGCATCGATGCTCGCGGAAGACGCCGCGTCCAGTCCGGTCGTTGTCGATCCCCTAGCCGTCAAGCCGCCGCACTTCGCCGCCCGAGCCAAGCGGGTGATCTTCCTGTTCATGAAGGGTGGTCCGTCGCACCTCGACACGTTTGACCCCAAGCCGCTTCTGGAGCGGGACGATGGCAAGCCGCTGCCGTTTGCCAAACCGCGCGTGCAGTTCGCTCCGACCGGAAATCTGCTGAAGTCCCCCTGGAAGTTCCGGCAGTACGGTGAGAGTGGGACGTGGGTCAGCGAACTGTTTCCGAATCTCGCCGGGTGCGTCGACGAAATGTGCTTCGTCCATTCGGTGCATGGCACAAACCCGGCGCATGGCGGCGCGGTCTTGAAGCTGCATACGGGCAGTGACAGCTTCGTGCGGCCGAGCATCGGCTCGTGGGTGACTTACGGTCTCGGAACGGACAACAGCGATTTGCCGGCGTTCGTCACCATCTGCCCGACTCTGGCACACGGTGGCATCAACAATTGGGGTTCCGCCTTTTTGCCGGCCATGTATCAGGGGACACCACTCGGAAACGCGAGCGTCCCAGCGGACCAGGCTCGCGTGCGGTACATCACCAACCCCCGGCTACCGCGTGCGGTGCAGCGTCTGCAACTCGATCGTCTGCGTGAGATGAACCGCGACCACCAGGCCCACAGCGGTCCCGAACCTTCGCTCGAAGCGCGAATCAATTCCTTCGAGCTGGCGTTCCGCATGCAGACCGAGATGCCGCGTGTCGAGGACCTCACGCACGAATCGGCGGCCACGCAAAAACTGTATGGCCTCGACGATCCCGTCACGGCCAACTTCGGTCGGATGTGCCTGATGGCTCGCCGCTTTGCCGAGAATGGCGTACGTTTCATTCAGGTCACCCACAGCGACAGCAAGGTCCAATGGGATCAGCACAGTGATTTGAAGAATGGCCACGAGAAGAACGCCCGCGAAGTGGACCGGCCGATAACCGGCTTGCTGCGGGATCTCAAGGCACGCGGGTTGCTGGACGACACGCTCGTGTGGTGGGGAGGTGAATTCGGCCGGACGCCCACGGTCGAGGGCAGCAACGGTCGCGATCACAATCCCGAAGGCTTCACGATGTGGCTGGCTGGCGGCGGCGTGAAGGGTGGCTTCCACCACGGTTCTACCGACGATTACGGCTTCTTCGCCGCACAGGACAAGGTCCACATTCACGACATGCACGCCACGATTCTGCACCTCTTGGGACTCGACCACGAACGGTTAACCTATCGCTACGCCGGTCGCGATTTCCGCCTGACCGACGTCGAAGGACAGGTCGTTTCGCAAATCATCACTTGATGAGTCGCGGGACGAGGGGGCGGGAGTCTTTTTCGGAGCGGCGAACAAAGACTGTGATTCACGGTTTGATGGTCCTCCGCCGCTCTGAAAAAGACTCCCGATCCCGTTCTCAAAAAAGACGTCACCATGACCACGCTCCTCGATCCCATTCGCCTGCGAACCGTTCACGTCGTTCCCGTGACCGCGATGACCGCTGACGGTCGGCTCGCGCTCGATGTTCAGAGTCGATTGACCGCCGATCTGGTTCAAGCGGGTGTCACGGTCCTGCTGCCGGCTGCGGGAACGGGCGAATTCCAAAGCCTGTCGACCGACGAAATCGTCGACGTGGTCCGTGTCACCAAGGCGTCGGCCGGATCGGGCACTCTGGTGTTCCTGCCAGTCGGTGGCCCGATCGGTCAGGCGCTGCAACTCGCCCGGCGTGCGGTCGAGATCGGAGCGGACGGACTGTTGTTCATGCCGTTTTCGCATCCGTACCTGAATGACACTGGTGTCACCGATTACTATCGCGCGGTGCTGGCGGCTACACCCCTGCCCGCATTGATCTACAAGACGGCCCCCATTCCCAGCGATCGGCTGCTCTTGGAACTGAGCGAACTTTCACAAGTCGTCGGGGTGAAGTATGCGGTGAACGATCTTCCGGCATTTGCCGAGATCGTGCGGCAAACTCAGGGTCGATGCGAATGGCTCTGCGGTTCGGCCGAACGATTTGCCCCGTATTTCATGCTCGCCGGTGCGACGGGTTACACGAGCGGAGCGGCCAACCTTTGTCCGCGGCTCAGCCTGTCGATGCACCGCGCTTTGGCTCAGGGAGACATGACGACGGCCCTGCAGCGGCAACGTGTACTGCTGCCGATCGAGCATTACCGGGCACGCAACAGCGACAGCTACGGCATCAGCCTGCTCAAATATGGCCTCACGCTCCGAGGCTTTAACTGTGGTCACGCTCGACCACCGCAGCGACGGTTGACAGCCGCAGAACAAGCCGAGATCGAGGTACTTCTGCGACCGATTCTCGCCGCCGATTCGCAATTAAGTTGATCTACGCGGGGTCACATCACAGGTCGATCACCTGCTTCCAGTTCTCGTAGATGATGCGCTGCAACGCTTCATCGGGGAACTTGGGCAACGCGGTTCCCCGCACGATGTCATTCACTTTGTGCAGGCCGGCGATCAACTGATCGGGCGTGGCCGATGGAAAATCCGAGCCGAAGATCAACTTGTGTTCGACTCCATATTCCAGCGCGGTGATGAACGCCTGCCAGTGTCGCCACGGCCGGTAATGCAGAGCCGAAACGTTGGCGTACAAATTCGGATGCTTGCGAATCAACGCGATGCACTCGGTTTCCCACGGGTGGCCCAAGTGCGAGATGATCATTCGCAGATCGGGACACGCGACCGCGATATCTTCCAGCAGGATTGGATTGGCGTACCGCAACGGAGCCGGCCGTACGAATGTCGTCCCCTGATGGACGTTCACCGGAATCCCCAATTGCTCGGCCTTCTTGAACAGACGGATGTGCCGGGGGTCGAGCGGATCCCAGTTTTGATAGATCGGCGAAACCTTCAGCCCGCGGAAACCCAGATTGCGGACGTAGTGTTCCAACTCGTCGGCACAATCGGGATCGTTGGGATCGACCGAGCACCAGCCGATGAACCGATCGGCGTGTTGCTGAACAAACTTCGCGATCAGTTCCTGATCGGCATTGATTCCCGAGTAGCGGGCCTTGATGCCGAACACGATGACCTTGTCACATCCCCTCGTCGCCTCCAGCAGTTGCTCGGGCCGGGAATCGAAGGCGTTGCGTTCGTCCTGGTCAGCCCCAGCGAAATAGACGTCGGGCGAGATCCGCATCTTGGCCTTCTTGGCCGCCAGCGCAAACTTCACGAACTCGTCCGAGTAATGATCGGGGTACCACATCAAGTTTGTATGCGTATCAACAAGCATCGGCAGAATCCCCATCGAGGAAAAACCTCGGGTGACGGTGGTCAGTGCGTGCGAGTCACTCGCCACCGAGCTTGCCTCGGTGGTTCAACGGCTTTTGCACTACTCGTTTTTCTGAGCAACTGAAGTAGCGCGAAAGCCAATGAACCCCTGAGGCAAGCCCAGGGGCGAAAGATTCAAAACTCTCAGCGCTTCTGTTTCGTGATGTACCGCTTCGCGACTTTCGCGGCGACGGCACCGGTCGCGTAGTACCCGATCGAAAGCTGGCCGACCTGAGTCAACAGGTCGTACGCTTGCCAGCGATTCCAACCAAAATCGGCCTCCAACCAAAGAATCAGCCGGGCGTAGCTTTCCGCGATGGCACGCTCGACGGGAGTTGCCACGGCGACCGCCATCAGTTCGGTGGCCGACTCGATCCGCGGTCCCGGCAAGTGTGCGTGCTTCCGCAGATCGATGCGAATCGTCGTCCGAGCCGGCATCTCCAGAGCCGTGGCCGAGAGTTCTCCGTGCCCTTGGGCAGCATGCACGTCCCCCAGGTAGAGGTACCCGCCCGGCACAAACACTGGCAGGTACACCGTGTTTCCCGGACAAACCTCGATGAGATCCAGATTGCCCCCGTAGTTTCCAGCGGGGCCTGTGGTGGGCACACCCCACTCGGGCGCTGTCCCCAAGCACCCCAGCATTGGGGCATAAGGAATCGTGACGTCGTCGTTCCAGAGAATCTGCCCGTCCCGAATCGGACAGATTCGCGTTCCCGGAGGGACGTCGGTCCCCAACCACTCGGCGAGCCATTTCGGTCCACCGGTGTAGGTCGCACACTGACCGATCAACGTTTCGATGGACTCGATCTGCACGGCCAGTGCATCACCCGGTTCGGCTCCGCGCACCACGATCGGCCCATTGACCGGGTTACTCCAGGGCATCGTCTGCTTGTTGCGACGATCGGTCGGCAATCGCAACTGCCCCGACAGGGCGTCTTCGGAATCCACAATGAGCGTCGCGCCGGAATCGATCTCCACACGGGGTCGCGCATGGCGGCTGAACTCATACTGCAATGGTGTCGCGGGAATGGCAGTCACGTCGGCCTCGAAATTTGATTTGGATCGCGACACGGACGACGTCGGTCATTCGTTTGTCGAATTCGGAGCCGAGTATACCGCCGACCGATTGTCGACCGGAAGTGGTTCATGTCGTTTTCGGAATTCCGGATGGCTGGATCCGCTTGATGGGCAACGGATGCAAACGACGGTTGCCGCACCTTTGTATTCCCTGCCCGCAGATTCCCAAATCCGTCGACAGCGTCAGTCGGACTGCAATGACACGGAGGTGGGAGACCAGACCGTACCGCCCTGGTTGTCCCGTTCTATGGTGCGAACCACAGCCACAGGCCAATTGTCACGGTTGCCAAAGTGAGGCCGGTGATGAAAGCGGGCCAGAAGTCGAGGCCGAAGCGTTCGGCGAATGCCAACGGTACGAAGAAGGGCAATCCCAATGGCACGAGCACGAGCGTCTCGCGAGCCAGCCGACTGATGGCGGACAGGTCGCGATGCTGCTGCCACGACATTACGAAAGCGATCAGACTCACGATCGGCAGCGTGAGCAGAATGGCACCGAGACGTGGTAGTCGCTGAGACACTTCGGACACCGCGACGATGATTGCTGAGGCGATCATTGTCTTGAGGATGATCCACCACATCGTTGACTCCTCCGACGTGCTCATTTCGGTCGATCACACATTGTGATCGCGACCAGCGAACGGGGAGCAATCTCAGTCCCCATTCGCTCGTCACAAATTGGCGACCATCATTCACCAATCACATTCTCGCCTACTTCTTTGCTGGCTCAGCGTGCGGTTCTTCGTGGAAGTCACCGACATAGGGCGTGCCTTCGACTTCGCCGCTGATCGAGCCGGAGAATTCTTGCACCTTGCCGAGACTTTCGTGTTTGCCGACGAAGCGCGAGGCGGTCCCTTCCGCTTCACCTTCCAATGGCGCGGCGGCGAGTTCGACTTGGAACTTCGGGTCGTTGATGTTCAGCAGGATCGTGCTGGCCTTGATCGGCGTGGCGGTCTTCTCGTCGTCGCCGAGGATGTAAACGGTGGCCTCTTGCTTGTCGTGGTCGACGGTGAACTCGACATGAAACTTGCCGCCGCCCCAATCGGCGACTGCGCCCTCATGCGGGCCGGCTCCGTGGGCGGCGTGTTTGTGGCCGTGATCGTCCTTGGCTGGGGTGCTTGACGCGGCGGGGGGCGTCGCGGGTTTTGCAGCGGGTTTGTCTCCGCCGCCGCAGCCGAGGGCGAGTGTCAGCGTGAGCAGAAAACTGGCGTGCAATGAGAAACGGGTCATGGTCTGAGTTCCTTTCGAGAACGATGTTGCGTGAGGATGTGTGATCTGACCAGCGCATCTCACGCAGGGAGCGCGGTCAGTCGAAACAGTTTCAAATCCGGAGACCGTCCGTAGCCACGTTCGCCAGAACGTGGGTTTTAGCTGCTTCACCCACGTTCTGGCGAACGTGGCTACGGCAATGAGACAGCGATTGGTGTTTTCATCCAATAAGGTTGTCGCCTTCCGACTGAGCTTGATGCACGAGTGCGTCGGCGTCCTTGCCACTGAATTTCCAGAACAGGCCGGGGTGAATCAGGAACTCGCAGAAGGTTGAGGTCACGAGTCCGCCGAGAATCACGGTTGCGACTGGATACAAAATCTCTCGCCCTGGTTCTTGTCCGCCCAACACCAACGGCACGAGGCCGATGCCAGCGGTCAGGGCTGTCATCAACACCGGCGCGAGCCGCTCCAAGCTGCCGCGCACGACCATTTCCGGCGTGAAGTTTTCGCCTTCTTCTTTCATCAAGTGGAAGTAGTGCGTCACCAGCAAGATGCCGTTGCGAACTGCGATGCCACCCAGCGAGATGAAGCCGACGAGACTCGCGACGGTCAGTGATTGTTGCGTGATGACCAGTGCCAGCACGCCGCCAATGAAAGCGGTTGGCAGGGCGTTGAGGATTTGCAGCACGATCCGAATCGACGGGTACAGAATCATCAGCACGACAAACATGCCGACGACGGAGACTGCTGCCAGCACGAGAATGAGGGTCGTTGCTCGTTGCTGGCTCTCGAACTGGCCGCCGTATTCGATGAAGTAGCCTTCGGGGAGCGTGATCTGGCCGGAGACTCGCTGTTGGATTTCCGCGACGGCGCTGGCGAGGTCGCGGTCCTGCGTGTTGCAGCGGATCACGATGCGGCGGCGGGCGTTCTCGCGATTGATCGAATTGGGGCCGGCCCCTTCGCCGACGTCCGCGAGTTCGCGGAGTTCGATCTGGCCGCGATTGTTCGGCAGGTCGATGCGCAATCGGCCGAGGTTCGCGTAGTCGGTGCGGTAGCTCTCTTCCAACCGCACGAGCAAGTCGAACCGTCGTTGGCCTTCCAGCACTTGCGAGACGACCTCGCCTTGCAACGCTGTTTGTAAAATCTGAGCGACGTAGGCTCGCGTCAGTCCGTGAAACGCCAAGTCGTCCGGCCGCAGCTTGATGTGCAACTCCTCGGTCTGGCGAATCGCTTCGACTACGGGAGGCGTGACGCCAGGGACGCTTTGAATCGTCGTTTTCACTCGCTCGGAGAGTTGCTGCAACGTGTCGAGATCGTCGCCGTGAATCTTGATCGCAATCTGCGCGTACACGCCGGAGACCATGTGACTGATGAGGTGCGCGAGCGGCTGTTCGACTTCGATGTCCACGCCGGGGGCTTCGTCGCGCAATTCCGCCAGCAGTTGCTTGAGGATGTCTTCGCGATGCCGGCCGCTCTCCGGGTTCATGCTCAGGATGTATTCGCCGGAGTTGACCGGCGCGGCGTGCTCGTCCATCTCAGCCCGGCCGGTGCGGCGGACGAAATAGATGATCTCGCCATTCGGGTTCTTGTCTGACTTCTGCATCGAGCGGAACTTGGCGTCGATGGTCCCCGACACTTGGTTGGACGCTTGCAACGATGATCCGGGCGGCAGCGTCACGTTGACGAGAATGCTTCCCTCGTCGAACTGCGGCAGGAAGTTTCGCCCCAAGTGAGCCATCTCCCACGCGGCAAAACCGACCAGCAACCACGTCAACACCAGCAACGAACCTGACCGGGCCATGCTCAGGCGGATCAGGTAACTGGCGGCCCACTTCAAGACTCGCAGCAGCGGTCCGTCGTGTTCCGCGTGAGTCGCCTTGGACTGCGGCAACAGGTAGTACGAGAGCACGGGCGTCACGGTCAGCGACACGATCAGCGATGCCAGAATCGAGACGATGTAGGCCACGCCCAGCGGCGCGAACAGTCGTCCTTCCACGCCCGACAGCGCGAACAGCGGCAGGAACACGAGAATCACGACGGCCGTGCCGAACACGATCGCGCTGCGGATCTCTTTGCTGGCTTCATAGACGACCTGCAACGGCGACTTGGGCGTGGCCAGAGCATTGTTCTCTTTGAGGCGTCGGAAGATGTTTTCGACATCGACGATGGCGTCATCCACCAACTCGCCCATCGCCACCGCGATGCCGCCGAGCGTCATGACGTTGATCGAAAGCTGCGCCCCTGTGACGTGTCCAATGATGCGGAACACGAGCGTTGTGATGACCAGCGACAGCGGGATCGCCGTCAGCGTGATGAACGTCGTGCGGAAGTTGAGCAGAAACAGAAACAGGATGATGAGCACCAGCACGGCCCCGATGACCAGCGCCTCGCCGACGTTGAAGATGCCTCGGTCGATGAAGTTCTTCAGCCGGAAGAGTTCCGAATTGATGACGATGTCGGCTGGCAGCGAGGCTTCCGCCTCACGCAGTGCCTCTTCCATGCGGTCGGTCAGCGAGCGGGTATCGACGTGCGGCTGCTTGACGATGGTGAAGACAACCCCAGCACGGCCGTTGACGCTGCCGTCCCCACGCTTGAACGTCGGGCCTTCGACGACCTGGGCCACTTGGCTCAACAGCACAGACCGCTCTGGGTGAACTTTGACCGGGATCTTCCGCAGGTCTTCCAGCACCAGTGCGGAATCCGGTCCCAATCGTCCCAGCACACGGATCGGCCGCTCGGTCTCGCCTTGCACCGCGAAGCCGCCGCTCGTGTTGATGTTGCTTTCCTTGAGAGCCTGCTCGACGTCTTGCAACGTCACGTCGTACTCCAGCAGCGCGGCCGGATCAATCAGCACCTGATACTGCTTGCGGTCGCCACCTTGCAGGAAGACTTCGGCAACGCCGGTCACTTTGAGCAGTCGCGGCCGAATGACCCAATCAGCCGTCGTCCGTAGCGACATCTGCTGCTCTGCGGCTGATGGAAACCGCACGTCGTGTGACTGGCCCGCGACGGTGATCTTCAACGCGCGATTCGCGATGCTCGATTTGTCGGTGATCGAGAAGTCCACCGACGTCCACGACTCCACACGATGCCGGTCCACGGGCTGCCAGACGAAGACTTGCTTCGGCTTGTCGTTCGCCAGAACCAACTCCGCGAGCAAACCGGTCTTCGCGATCGGGACCAGTTCGCCGCCGTTCGGTCCCGGTTGGTGATAGATCCCAGCAATGACGATCTGCCCCATGATCGACGCGGGGGGCGTCATCTGCGGACGAATCCCTTCGGGCAAGATGCCGGCCAGAGTGCCGAGCCGCTCCTGCACCGTCTGTCGAGCGGCGCGAATCTCCGTATCCCAGTTGAACTCGATGTAAATCACGTTCAGCCCGGCAGTCGTTTGACTCCGCACCGCCTGCACGCGGCTGGCCCCCAGCAGCGTGACCTCAATGGGTTGAGTCACCATCGTCTCGACTTCTTCGGTCGCGAGTCCGGGGCACTCGGTAATGATGATGACGCGCGGCCGGTCCAGGTCCGGGAACACGTCGATCGGCAGTGTCGTCGCCAGATACGAGCCATAGACCAGCAAGGCCAGACTCATCACGACGACAAGCATGCGGTAGCGAAGCGCGAAACGGATGACAGCGTTAAGCATTTTGGATTTCGATTTTTGGCTTGGGCTGAAAGACGTTGATTTCGACTGGTCATCGAACATCATTTTCCGGGGGCGTGAACTGTGCCGTCGGCGTGGACGTGCAGGTCCGCCTGGATGCCGCTGGCGGCTTGGGCCTTGAGCACGCGATTGAGCGAGGCCGCTGCGTTCTGTGCGAGATACAAACCCGGCGTGACGCTGCCGTCGTTGGCCAGCACGATGTTCAAGCGATCCTCGTGCAAGACATGCACGGCGATGCGATTGAAGAGGTCCCCGTTTTGACGGAAGACGTAGGCTTCCGGCCCTTCACGCACGATCGCGGCGGAAGGGAGCACCAGCACGTCCTTGAGTTCCTGAACCGGGACGTGCAAACGCACGCGCTGACCCGGCCGGAATCGCCAGACTACAAACGTCTGGCCGTCCCTCTTGTAGCCTCGCGATTGGTTCGTCAGCGGAATGAAGAAATCAAACGTGCGACTGGCGGTGTCGATGGCATTCGCGAGATGCCGAATCTGGAAGGTTTGCTCCAGCGCGGGCCAGTACTTGCCGTCGTCCTCGGCGAATTCAACTTGGATCGGCCAGCCGTTCTGAGCTGCTTGTTCCAAAAGGGGAGCTTCTTGTTTGAAGGCATGTCCTTCGAGATACAGCGAATGATGATTCGCCAGCACGGACAGCAACTGCCCGGCCTGCACCTGCTGGCCGAGTTCGGCTTTGAGTTCCTGAATTTCGTAAGCCAACCCCTCGACGCGGTTGTCGATCAGTTGAAACGCCGCCTGTTGGATTTCCGCCGTTTTTTTCGCTTCGGCGACAGGTGGCGGCGCGACGATTTCGATTGTCGAGACGAAGTTCCCTTCCGTGACCGCGTTGATCTGTTCTGGGTTGATCCCTCGCGTCAGCAAGTCTTGCCGATACGCCTGAATCGCCGTCGTCTGCCGGCGCAGTTGGTTGTCGAGTTCGATGAGTTTCGTCTCCGCGACCGCGCCGCTCTTGATCGCTTTCGCCACCAAGACTCGCTGTTCATTGAGCAGTTGCGTTTCACGAGTCGCCTTGAAGAGTTCTGACTGCGTGTTTTGCAGGTACTCGCTGAAGAGCCGCAGCGTGAAGAGCCGGTCGCCGGGCTTCACCGTGTCACCGGGAAAGGCATGGATTTGGACCACGGCTCCGACGGCCGGTGAAGTCACGCCTCGGTCGGAGTGGCCGGGTCGGTCGATGATCGAACCGGGCATTTGGATCGTTCGCCAATACGTCTGCGGTTTCGCGGCCTTCGCGACCAATCCCAAGTTCTTGCGAGCCGGCGGACTCAGCTTGAGCACCTTCGCCTCCTGAATCGGCGCGCGAGGTTCTTCAACCGCCTTCGCCAGCGTTTTGCGAGTGGCAATCCAGCCCATCCAACGATCGCGAGTTTGAAAACCTCCCCACACGGACGCGCAGACGACAACCAGCGCACACAAAGTGAAACCAATTCGCTGACGGGACATGGTAATCCTCTCCTCGGAAGAGCCGGCTTCAACCGGACGCGGGAATGCAGAATTCGTCTGCTGGACGCAGGCCGATCGCGACGCCAACCGTTGCCACACTCCGCGGCGGCAGACCCGAATCAAACCGAGTCAACTCGCTCACAATGGGGCATCAACCAGTCCGCCACCGCGCATCAGCACAATGGCTCACCGGCGTCGCGCCGAGAGGATCACAGAAGGAGAGCGTGAGTCTCGATGAAGAGAGGACAGTTTAGTCTCGGCCTCGGAGGCGGCAGATGCCAAGCCGTCACGAAAAGCTGCGCGACCCTGGAGGACGCTGCCGTCGTGTCGAGGTCGTTGACCCAGCCCGAGAAATCCGTTTCCGGCCCCGTGAGCTGCGGCCCAGCGTTCGACGGGAGCACTGCCAGAGGAAGAGAAACTGCGTCCGAATCGTGCGATCCGCCCGGAGTCTCGGCGTCCCGATGGCCTTGGTGATGATGCCGGGCGCTGTGACGGTGCGCGTGTTGCAACGTCGCTCCGTGGTGGTGATGGTGCGACGAATGACGTGACAGATGAACGTGCGGTATCAGACTGTGCCCCGCCGGCTCTGCCTCACCGTGCGCGGAGTGCGAATGTGGCAGACCAGCCGACTGGGCCGCCAGCATCGATACTCCCACCATTATCGTGACAACACTGTTCAACATCGCTTTGGGGTTCCGTTCAAAACCGCGGCAACTGTAGAGCGAAATTCGACCCCGGTCAATGTGACTGGACCTGCCTACAAAACGTGGGCCAAATTTGACCAACCGGAAACATCCCCTCGACGATGACGAACAAAATCTAGCCCGCATTGCTCACGAACCATTGAAGCATGTCCCCCGGTTCGTGAGCAATACGGGTGAGGGCCGCCCCGCTGGGGCGACCTCTGGGTTATTCCGACCGTCACCCAACCCGATGGCTTGGGCTGGCATGGGAGGCCATGTTGTGGCGGAGGAAACTCCCTTCCCGCGCTGACGAACGGTAACATCACGAACGGACCATAGCGCGACCGAATGCCGCGACGTCTCGAAGTGACGGCCCCATGTCAGCCGCGAATGGCAATGCGATTCTGAGTTGGAGACCGTCCTCACGACACTGGCCCCGTCCCCGTTTCCTTTCTCACGGACAGCACCGCCATCGACCGTTCGGTTACGTGATGCGGTCCGTTGGCAATGTCGATGCGGTTGGATCGAGGCATGGTCCGTGTCCGGGTGTCTCTGTTCTGGGGTCGGACGCTTTTGCGTCATGTTTCCGTCGTCACGCCTGTTCCGGCAACCGTGCCGTAAACTTGATCCGATCCGGCTGCCAAGCGTGCTGCGTGTGTTGGACTCGCACGGACAAGTTCTGCGGATCGCGCGACAGCTCGATGGCGATCAAGCATTCATTGGGTCGAGTCGGGCCGAGTTCCAGGCGGAGATAATCGAATAACTGCCGCTCATGGACGGCGATCACGAGTTGACGACCGGCTTGTTGCACGATTGCGCGGAGCAAGCCGGCAAATTGCATAGCCTTCACATCGTCCATGTTTTGCACAGGATCATCGAAGACTAAGACTCGGTGTTTGGGCTGTTCGATCAGATTCAGTGCGAGGAAAAGGCTCAGTGCCGCCGTGTTCAGATTGCCGCAGCTTAAGACGGCCGCGAGATCTGGAAACGGTGCGACGTTGGCAGTGACTCCTTGAATCCGAGCGTGCATCCGTCCCCGTATGCTCTCCGGCTCGCCGAGCAATGGCCGGAACGGTTCGACTTTCACTAGCCGGTCGAACAGTTCCCGCCACAGCCGGTTCAGCGTGCCGTTGAAGACTTGGTTTAGAATTTCTCCCTTCACGGCGAGGACATCTTTCCGCAAGTCGCGGGCGGCTTCAATGCGATCTTTGACGCGTTCCCGTGCGCGATCGCGACGTGCTTGGTCAGCCGTCGCGATCGCCAACGCTTGGGTCGCGGCCTCCTGCTCGAACGCGAGGTTGACCACCCGTTCCAGTGCCCCTTGCAAGATGTTGTTCATGGTTTCTTGCTGTTGAGCCGCGGCG
>JACRIH010000056.1 GCA_016235885.1 Planctomycetales bacterium
GAGGCAATCAACGGAGAGAAACTGGCACCAAAACTAACCCGATGCGTAAGCGAGGGACTTGCGTTGATTCGCCACTGTCCCAAAGTACGTTCACGCGTCAGCTTGTTTCTGGAGTTCCGGCTGACCACTCGCTTACGCTTCGGGTTAGTATCGTGGATGGTGACAAACTGAAGCTGTCCGAATGTTGCGAGGCGAGTATACCGCCCTCATCTCGGCACAGAAAGCCGCTGAGAATCGTCTCGGGAACCGCTCGTGATCGCGTTTCGAAGTGCATGGAATCTCGATCGGTGTTGGTCTAAACTGCGAAACGCTTTTTGAATGGGAACGCGGAACTCGCGGAGTCAATTCGATGTGCGGCATTGTCGGATTCCTGGCGAAGAAGACCGAACTGCGCAGCGCGCTCGGCGAATTTGTCGTGCCGATGCTGACCTGCATGGGAGATCGCGGTCCGGATTCGGCGGGGCTGGCGGTCTTCGGCGATCCCGTGGAACCGGCGTTGCGGCGATTCAATCTGCACGCACCAGACCGCCAGTTTGATTGGGCGAGTTTCGAGGAACAACTTGGTGCGCGAATCGGCGGACCGAACGAATTGAGTGCCCTCGAAAATCACGCCGTGCTCATTTCGCCTGCGGAACCGGTGCGATTCAAGACCTGGCTGGCTGAAAGTTATCCCGCGCTGCATCTGCTTTCGACCGGCCGCGGGATGGACATCTACAAAGACGAAGGGCACCCGGCTGACATCGCCCGGCGATATCACTTCACCCAACTCGCGGGGACTCACGGCGTGGGACATACCCGCATGGCAACCGAGTCGGCCGTGTCTCCCGCGCATGCGCACCCGTTCACGGCGGGCGAGGATTTCTGTCTCGTCCACAATGGCTCGCTGTCGAACCCGTACAGCGTGCGTCGCAAGCTGGAGAAGCGTGGCATCCGCTTTGAAACCGACAACGATACCGAGGCCGCTTGCCGGTTCCTCGAATGGCGAATGAGCGAAGGGAACACGTTGGAGGAAGCGCTCCAGCAGGCGTTTGTTGAACTCGACGGCTTCTACACTTTGCTGATGGCCACGGCGGACAAGTTGATCCTCGTTCGCGATGCGTTCGCCTGCAAACCGGCAGTCGTCGCGGAGACCGATGACTACGTCGCGATCTCGTCCGAATATCGTGCGCTGGCGCATCTTCCCGGCGTGAAAGACGCTCGCATTTTCGAACCTGTCCCGGAACAGATTTACTCATGGACCACGTAATCCAGCTCGACTTGGGCCGGCTGACGGTCCGCGAGTTGAACAATTACCTGCACCACGAACTGCCCAACGTGGGGCACGTTTCCAACGTGCCCGGATCGAGTGGGCACATTGGAAACGTGCCCCACGTTGAGATTCTCAACCCCAACGGCATGCACAGCATCGCCGTCGGATTGGACGCGCCGTCAGAAATCGACATTCGCGGTCACGCCGGTTATTTCATCGCCGGGATGAACAAGCAGGCCCACATCACCGTCCACGGCAACGTCGGCTGGAGCGTCGCCGAGAACATCATGTCCGGCACTGTGCGCGTGAAAGGCTGCGCGTCCGAGTGCGCCGGAGCGTCTGGCCACGGCGGTTTGCTGGTCATCGAAGGAGACGCCTCGTCGCGCTGCGGCATCTCGATGAAGGGTTGCGACATCGTGGTCGGTGGCAGCGTCGGACACATGTCCGCCTTCATGGCTCAAGCCGGAACATTGGTCGTCTGCGGCGATGCCGGTCCAAACCTCGGCGATTCGTTGTACGAAGCCACGATTTACGTGGCGGGCAAGATCCACAGCTTTGGCGCCGATGCGCAGGAAGAACCGATGACCGCCGCGGACGTCGCCCGCGTTGCCGATCTGTTGACCAAATCCGGTATCACTCGCGATCCGAAGTTATTCAAGCGAGTCGCGTCGAAACGTTCGCTCTACCATTGGCACTCCGACGCGGGGCAAGAGTATTGAAATGTCCGACCACATCCATCGCGAAGAGAGCTACTCGTTCAACCGCCACACGCTGGAATACATCCAGCATGCGGCCGAGCATGGGCTGTATGACATTCGCGGACTCGGAGCCAAACGGAAGCTGCCGACGTTTGACGATCTCGTCTTCCTGACCGCCTCCGCGTCGCGATATCCGCTGGAAGGCTATCGCGAGAAGTGCGTGTCGAAGACGGTGCTCGGCACGCGCTTCGCCAAAAAGCCGATTGAGCTCGAAACCCCCGTCACGATTGCCGGCATGAGCTTCGGATCGCTCTCGGCCAGCGTGAAAGAAGCACTCGGCCGAGCGGCAACAGAGATCGGAACTTCGACGACGACCGGCGACGGCGGCATGACTCCCGAAGAGCGGCAGTCGTCGAAGACGCTCGTCTATCAATGCTTGCCGTCGCGGTACGGCTTCAACCCGGACGATCTTCGCAAAGCGAACGCGATTGAACTGGTGATCGGACAAGGAGCAAAGCCGGGCGGTGGCGGCATGTTGCTCGGGCAGAAAGTCAGCGAGCGCGTCGCCGGCATGAGAACGCTCCCGGCGGGAATCGATCAACGCTCGGCCTGCCGGCATCCCGACTGGACCGGCCCAGACGACCTGACGATCAAGATCAACGAACTCCGCGAGATCACCGACTGGCAAGTCCCGATCTACGTCAAGATGGGAGCGACCCGCGTCCGCGAAGATGTGAAGCTCGCCGTCAAAGCGGGAGCCGATGTTGTCGTGATTGACGGAATGCAGGGCGGCACGGCCGCGACTCAACAATGCTTCATCGAGCACGCCGGCATTCCGACGCTCGCCGCGTTGCCGCTCGCTGTGCAGGCGCTCGAAGAGATGGACGTCTTCGGCACCGTGCAGCTCATCATCTCCGGCGGCATCCGCTCCGGAGCCGACGTCGCGAAAGCCCTCGCTCTCGGAGCCGACGCCGTCGCGATCGGCCAAGCGGTGCTCATGGCTCTCGGCTGCAACAGTTCGTCGTACTGCCAAGACGGTGAACGCGTCGACGCGACGGACGACTATGCGAAACTCGGCACGGCTCCTGGCTATTGCCATCACTGCCACACCGGCCGCTGCCCTGTTGGCATCACGACACAGCTACCCGAACTCGAAGCCCGCATGACTCCCGAATGGGGCGCCAAGCGGCTGAAGAATTACCTGCAAGTGCTGACGATGGAGTTGACCACGCTCGCGCGAGCCTGCGGCAAATCCAACGTGCATCACCTGGAACGCGAAGACCTCGTAGCTCTGACGATCGAAGCCGCCGCGATGGCGAAAGTCCCGCTCGCCGGAACGAACTGGATACCGGGACAGACATGAAAGCATTTTTCAACGCAAAGACGCCAAGACGCGAAGAACGCAAAGGGGGGCCAACTGGATTCGTATTCTTGAACAAGTCCAAGACTTTTTCTCGTTTTGGACCTTTGCGTCTTTGCGTCTTTGCGTTGAAAACTGTCTTCTCCGAATAACTTGAACCCCGTTTGATCGCAGCGATACGCTCCCCCCGCGCTCGACCCTTAATAGAGAGGCACACCATGAATGACCGCAATGCCCTGCGAAAGCGACTCGAGCAAGAGAAAATTGAATTCATCCTCGTTCAATTCGTGGACGTTCACGGGGCTGCGAAAGGCAAGATGGTCCCGGCGTCGTGTCTCGACGACGTTCTGGACATCGGAGCCGGATTCGCCGGCGCGGCGATGTGGGGCATCGGGCAAGGGCCGCATGGGCATGATGTGATGGCTCGGATTGATCCGAGTACCTGCACGCCGCTGGCGTGGCTGCCGAATACGGCTCGGTTCGCGTCGAATCTGTTTGTGGACAATCAGCCGCATCCGTTTTGCTCGCGGACCAACTTGCAGAGAGTGCTCAACGAGGCCAAGGCGAAGGGTTTTGTGTTCAACGTCGGCATGGAACCGGAGCACTTTCTGGTGACGCGCGGCGCGGACGGTTCGATCCGTCCGTGGGATCCGGCGGGAGTCGATACGCTGGCGAAGCCGTGCTACGACTATCGCTCGATGTCCGCCGCGATGGGCTATCTGCAAGACGTGACGACGGCGCTCAATCAGCTCGGCTGGGGCGCGTACCAGGTCGATCACGAGGACGCGAACGGGCAATACGAAGTCAATTTCAACTATGCCGACGCGCTCGTCACCGCCGACCGAGTCACCTTCTTCCGCATGTTGAGCACCGAGATCGCGAAGAAGTACGGAGCCATCGTCACGCACATGCCCAAGCCGTTCTCCGACCGCACCGGCAGCGGCCTGCACGTCCATTTTCATCTGGCCGATGCCGAGTCGGGCAAAAATGTTTGTCTCGATCACGCCGACCCGCGCGGCCTCGGCCTGTCGAAGCTGGCATATCACTTCCTCGGTGGAGTCATCCAACACGCGCGAGCGATCTGCGCGGTCACCAGCCCGACGGTCAACTGCTACAAGCGGCTGCAAGTCGGAGCGGGCTTGATGTCCAGCCGCTCGGGCTTCAACTGGACTCCGGCGTTCGCCAGCTACGGCGACAACAACCGCACGCAAATGATCCGAGTCGCTGGCCCCGGCCACTGCGAAGACCGCACCGTCTCGGCCGGCTGCAATCCGTACTTGGCATTGGCTGCATTCCTGGCCGCCGGGTTGGACGGCATCGAAAACAAACTCGATCCGGGCGAACCGAACCTCGGCAACCTGTATCAACGCACCCTCGCCGACATCCACGACTCCGGCATCAAGCTGCTCCCGCAATCGCTCAACGAAGCGGTCGAAGAGCTCCGCAACGACGCCGTGGTGAAGTCCGCGTTGGGCGTGATCGCGGACGACTTCATCGACCTGAAATCCCGCGAATGGCAGAGCTACCACAAGCAAGTGTCGGCGTGGGAAGTCGAGCAGTATTTGACTTCGTTGTAGGACCGCAAAGCAATCCGTCACGACGCTTAAGACGGAGAAGTTCCAACACGGAATTGCCAATCACACAATGACAGACGACATGGAACCCAATTCCGAACAATTACTGAAGGCCACATGTGATGGCGACGCACGGGCTGTTTCAGTGGCTCTCGCATTGGGGGCTTCCGTCGATTGCACCGACACGACGAATGATTTCGGTGCGACACCACTGATCTGCGCGGCAACCGACGGTCACGTTGAAGTTGTTCAACTTCTTCTTGCGAACGGAGCAGACATTGAACGCCGGGCGAAATATGGCATTTCAGCGTTATATCAAGCAGTATCCTGGGAGCGCCCCGAAGTAGTTCAGACGCTTTTGTACTCAGGAGCCAACGTGGATGGCGTGTCCTCAGATGGAACAACACCATTGATGATCGCCGCGGCCCGTGGAAACTTGGAGATCGTTCGCTTTCTTCTCGCACATGGTGCAGCCCCCGATAGTCGCGATGACCACGGCTGGAATTCTTGGGTGTGGGCAATGGATAAAGGAGAGGAGGAGATTGCGCAATTCTTAGCTGTTGCAGGTGCCACAGCCGCATTTCCCGAAAAAGTTCCCGATGCCTAGCTGCGTTTCGTTTGCTATCTCGTCCCTGAAGAGGGACAGCTTCAACCACGAGATTCACACAATGTCATTTCAAATCGACTGCCCGAACTGCGGATGCCGACCCGTGTGGGAGTATCACTACAGCGGCCCGTCGCGGAAGCGGCCGGAGGGCGCGGCGACCGAGCGGGAATGGGCGGAGTATCTTTACAACCGGGCGAACATCGCCGGGGAGCAGACCGAGTGGTGGTATCACCGCTCCGCCTGCAAACTGTGGTTCCTCGTCCGCCGAGATACTCGGACGAACCTTGTGCTGGAAACCAAGCGGTTCGAGCCGGCCGAAGCGGCGAATTCAGAAAATGTGAAAGCAGTGCAAAGTGAAGAGTGACGAGTGCAAAGTGAAGAGTGTCGAACAAACAGCGGTGTGCTTCGCCCGTCATTTTGCACTTTGCACTCGTCACTCTGCACTTTGCACTGTGTGATCAAAGCCGTGAAAGTTTTCCAACAATGAGTCCACAACAAAGTGATTCCGAAATCCCTCATGCTGGCTCTATCGAGTTTGAATTCGACGGACACCGCGTGCGTGCCGAGTCCGGTCAATCGGTCGCCGGCGCGTTGCACGCCGCTGGCGAACACATCGTTTCGCGGAGCTTCAAGTATCACCGGCCGCGCGGGCTGCTGTGTATGTCGGGCCGCTGCCCGAATTGCATTTGCACGGTCGATGGAACTCCGAACGTCCGCATCTGCACGCAGGCCGCGAAGCCGGGCATCGTCGTGAAGTCGCAGAATGCGTGGCCGTCGGTGAAGTTCGACGTGCTGCGGATCTTCGACAAGCTGCACCGCTTCATGCCGGTCGGGTTCTATTACAAGAGCATGTACAAGCCGCGCTGGATGTGGCCGGTCTGGGAAAAATTCATCCGCCGCATCGCCGGCCTCGGCACGATCAACCGCGAGCACGGTGCGGATGGGGTGTACGACAAGCAGAATCTTTTCACAGACGTCGCCGTGATCGGCGGCGGTCTGGCGGGATTGAATGCGGCACTCGCGGCGGCCGATGCAGGAGTGACCGTCACTCTCATCGACGAGCAGCCGGAACTCGGCGGACATCTGCGGCATGATCCGGAACTCGCCGAGCAGTACCGCGACCGTCAGGGAGCGGCCCGTTTGGATGACGAGACTGGCCGC
>JACRIH010000506.1 GCA_016235885.1 Planctomycetales bacterium
CCCCTCGCGAACCTGCTCGAAAAACAATCCGTAGGGAACTTCGGAGCGAGCAGACGTTGTCGTCTGTTGCCACAAGAACACGACCACCGTGATGATCAGCGCCAAGATCAACAACAGGGGCACCGTCGACGGTTGTCGCGACGGGGCTTCGCCGGAACCAGACCGCTGCTGTCGAGGCGGAGTGGGCGGGGGCGTGGGCGAATTCTCCGGGCGGGGGTCATCCATGTCAGAGCGACTGAGGTCAGAGATCAAGTAGTCGGGACCCCTTGGTCCGGACAGGAGGACGTCCGGACCAGGGGGTCCGGACTACGGTCAGAAGTCAGTCGTCGCGTGCCCGAATTGCCGAACCGACTTTGATTCGAGAGCCGACGGTTGCAAACTCACTGGCGAAGAGTACAAAAGGACGCGACGTGTGACAATTCACCCACCCCGCAACATCTCGTCGCCACTGACCTCTGACGGACGGGCAAGGTGCCCATTCTACTCTGCCATGCCCAAGCACCACTGGATACTCACCGACGTTGCCCGCGGAATCTGGCAGGACTCGTTTCGCTGCTCTGCTCGCGACGGGTTGGGACCAGTCGCCGGGTCCACCGATTGGTCGATTTCCAAGCGGACACTTCGCGGCGGTCTGTCGGACGGCGTGGACGTGATCGACGTCGATAATGGCTGCTTGTCGGTGTCGATTCTCCCGTCGCGTGGCATGGGGCTGTGGCGAGGAACGTGCGACGGAATGGAGTTGGGCTGGAAGTCACCGGTGGCGCAGCCGGTGAATCCCGCGTTCGTCAATGCGCACGATCGCGGTGGGTTGGGTTGGCTGAACGGATTCAACGAATGGCTCTGCCGCTGCGGCCTCGCATTCAACGGACCGCCGGGCACCGACATCATTACTCGCGACGATGGCAGCCAGATTCGGAACGAGGTCACGCTGCACGGTCGGATCGCCAACCTGCCCGCGCACCATGTCGAAGTCGACGTCGATTCCGACGGACCGGGGACACTCGCAGTGACCGGCGTCGTGGACGAAACGTCAATGTTCGGCTCGTGCCTGCGGCTGCGCTCCACGGTCCGCACCGAAGTCGGGTCGAACCGCCTGATGATTGTCGATCAGATCACGAACCTCGCCGGTGCCCCCGCCGAACTCGAATTACTGTACCACACGAACATGGGGCCGCCGTTCCTCGAAGCCGGCGCCCGGTTCGTGGCCCCCGCACATGATGTCTCCCCACGAGATAATCACTCGGGTGACGACGTTTCGCGCTACGATTCGTATCTTGGTCCGACGCCCGGTTATGTCGAACAGTGTTACTTCTTCGATTTGATCGCCGACGTCACGGGTCAAACTGTGGCACTCTTGCGGAACGCCGCCGGAGACAAGGGGGTCAGCCTCCATTTCGCCAAGAAGGAACTGCCGGGTTTCACGCTGTGGAAATGCACGCAGGCCGAAGCGGATGGATACGTGACGGGTTTGGAACCGGGGACAAACTACCCGAACTTCAAGACGGTGGAACGGAAGCACGGCCGCGTCGTCTCAATTGCCCCCGGTGCGACTCACGAAGTCCGGCTCGAAATCGCGATTCACAGTTCCGCGAAAATGGTCGCCGTGGTGGAGACGAAGATCGCCGAAATGCAACGAGGGCGCCCGCCGCGACTCCACGACGATCCGCAGGCGAAGTATCTGTGAGGCTGGGAACGGTAGCCCTGTCGCTCCGCGACAGGACAGCCAAGTTTCCAGACGACGTGGAATGCCACTTCCGCATCCGTCTACGAGCGACGTCTCTCAAGCGTTCGGCTTTCCTGTCGCGGAGCAACAGGGCTACTTTTCGACCGGGAACACTTGAAACGCGGGGAATGCGGATTGTCCGCCGACTTGCGTGCCCAGTGCGGCCCCCAAACGTTCGACTTCGGATTTCGTTTCGGCAGACAACGGCGGAACTTCGCGAAACGCGAACGGAATCTCCCACGCCTGACCGAGCACTCCGCTTCGCTGCAAATCGGTGAATCGCTGCGGCATCACAAAGTCCGTGTAGCCGTAGGTGGTCCGGTAGCGCAGGATTTCCGACCAGTTGACCAGCACATGCGTGACCCCGTGGTTCTGCAATTCTCTGCGGATCGCGGCGAGATCGCGCAGTGGTTTCGTGGCGGGTGACTCGTTGTGATCAGAGTCGCCGCACCACTCCTCGAAGATCGACCGATCGAACACCGTCTCGTAGATCAGCGGAAACTCGGCATCGAACACCTGGGCTTCTCCCACGCAGAGCACTTTTGATCCCGGCGGCAGATGTTCGTTGAGGTACGCGATCTCAGGCGCGGTGATTCGTGCGGCCATGCTGCGGGCTTGATTGAGATCGAGGAGGAAGACGTTGAAGTTGCAGAGGGGCGTCGTGAAGAAAGCGAGGTTGAACAACGAGACGGCGGCGATGGCAGCCAGCACCACCCACGTTTGGAGTCGCTCAGGCCAACCTTTGCGAGAGACTACTCCCTCTCCCCTTTGGGGAGAGGGC
>JACRIH010000520.1 GCA_016235885.1 Planctomycetales bacterium
GACTTGCTGATGGATTTCTTCGCCGGTGTGTCTGCCATTGTTACCTCCTGTGGCTCGGATTTCTCGTGAGACGGTCGTTGCGACATACTCGTGCAACGTGCGGGTAGTTAAATGACGACAGTACAAAAAGTCAATGAGCCACCTTTGTTTTTTCCCTGATTCTCCCGGTTTATGTGTCAGGACTCTTGGCGATGGAGATTTGGTTCCACACTCCCTCCTCGACGGTCCCTTGAATGAAATGAGGTTGATTCGGGGCTGATTAGTTTTCATCACTCAGGTATACTTCCCTCGCCGTTTTGACGCGTGTTCTTGGCTGCCGCATGTGTCGACACGGTTTGGCAAGTGTCTGGAGACCGATAAGAATGGCCAGCGACGCATTGTCTGATTCCCGCCACGGCGAAGCCATCGTCAACCGCATTCTGCTCGTCGAAGATGAGCCAGAAACAGCCGAATTTATCAAGACCTTGTTGGAAAGCCAGCGCTATGAAGTCCACATCGCCAAGGACGGTGGGCAGGCTCAAGCCAGTTTCGTGATGAAGAAACCGGACTTCGTAATTCTGGACTTGATCTTGCCGGGAGAAAGCGGGTTTGAAATATGCGAGCGGTTTAAGCTCACCGACAAGGATATTCCGATTCTCATACTTTCGGAAATCGAGTTGGAAGATTCGATCGCGCTCGCCAAACGAGTCGGCTCGGATGGGTACATTGTCAAACCGTTCGAACCGAGTGAATTGTTCACTCAAATTCGCGAGATCGCCACAACGATGTGGAATAAGACACATGGAGTGGAAGTGGCTCATTCCACGGAGGAGCGCCGAATCCGATTCTCGTGCAAGTGTGGCAAGCGGTTTAAGGTGAGTCCCACGCACCGCGGAAAAACACTGACGTGTCCGGATTGTGGAGAACCTGTGACGGTGCCACGGCACGAATGAGGTTGGTTTGCCAGGCAATCCAGGCAGGACGACGAACATGTTTCACTTGGTTATTCAAACGGGAAAGAACAAGGGCCGGAAGATCGCGATTCCGGACCGCGAGGTTGCCATCGGCCGTGACGAAGGTTGCCTCGTTCGGTTGGCATCCACCGAAGTCAGTCGCCGTCACTGTACGATCAAGCCGTCTCCGAATGGTCCGCTGGTTCGCGATCTCGGAAGCCAAAACGGTACGGTCGTCAACAACGAAATCATTCAGGGAGAGCGGTTGCTGCACCCCGGCGACTTCTTGCAAATCGGTCCGATTCAATTTCAACTCACGTCGGACCAGCAGCCCAAACCGAAATCGATTCTGGAAGACGATGCCATCGCGGGTTGGCTTTCGGACAGTGATTCCGCAGGACCAAATACATCGGACACCACGATCGTGAAGGCTACGGAACTAAAAAGCATTCACCGGAACGACTCCAAGGCCACATTCGAAACTCTAGCCGAAGAGGCGCGGGACATCATTCGGCGACACATGGACCTCAAGCAGCAGGAATGAAACGCGTCAATGTTGCTGCCGGTTTCAATTGAGATGCCAACCCTGAGTCACACCCCACATGCAAATTGTTGCTGGTAGGTTTCGTCATCGGAAACTGCTCACCACTCCTGGTCAAACCACGCGGCCAATTCTGACGCGAGTCAAGGTGTCGCTGTTCGACCGCTTGCAGCCCGAATTGCAAGGTGCCCGGATCGCTGACATCTTTGCGGGCACGGGAACACTGGGTCTCGAAGCGCTTAGCCGGGGTGCCGCAAGCGTTGTCTTCATTGAAAATGATGTCAAAGCGGTGGCGCTCCTGCGTCAAAACGTCCGCGCCCTGCGCGTCGAATCGGAAACCGTCTGCTGGATGACCGATGTCGACCGCTGCTCATTCCGGCCAAAGAGGGCGGACGGTCTGTTGCCCTACGACGTCGTGTTCTTCGACCCGCCGTATCCGGTCACTCGCCACCTGCACAAAGGCCACATGCTGCACCGCGCCATCACACGGTTGGCCCGCGATGGTATTACGTCATCGCAGGCGCTGTTGGTCCTCCGGTGCGAGAAGGACACCCAATTCGACATGCCGGAAGTGTGGCAACTCGAGCGATTCTTGGACTACTCCAGCATGGAGGTCCACCTGTTTCGACGTGCGGCCGCTGTCGCCGAATCCAGCACCGAGGAATTGATCGAGCAACCAATCCTCGATGAAACTGCTGTCGAATTGGAAACAGGTTCGGGCTGAAGTCGGAGTGGTTGTGACCTCGGCACATTGTCAGTCTTTCGTTCCAGGAAAAACACGATGAACGTCCTTGATCGCTTTCGATTGGATGGCAAACGGCTGTTCATTACGGGAGGCAGCCGGGGGCTGGGGCGCGAGATGGCCTTGGGCATCGCCGAGGCGGGAGCGGACGTGATTCTGGTCGGGCGCGACTTGCCCAGCCTGGAGAAAACTGCCGGTGACATTCGCGAGCGTGGCCGCGTGGCGCACGTCATCCAGGCGGATGTGGGTCAGCCGGCGGAATGCGAGTGGGCCTGTCAGATCGCGCTCGAACAGCACGGACCGATCGACATCCTGATCAACAACGTGGGAGGTCGCCGGGAGAACATTGCGACGGCCGACATGCCGCTGGAAAAGTGGCGAGAACTCGTGGACCTCAATTTGACGAGCGCGTTCCTCTGCACGAAGCTGATCGGCGGTGAAATGGTCCGACGTGGCGGTGGAGGCCGAGTCATCAACATCGCGTCGATCAACGCGTTCGTCGTGGGACGCGGCATTGCGGGGCGGCACTACGAAACGTGCAAGGCGGCTCTTGTGCAGTTCACCCGCGCGACGGCCGTCGATTGGGCACCACACCGCGTCACCGTTAACGCCATCTGTCCCGGCGGATTCATGACCGAACCGAATCAACGCTGGTCCAAGCTGCATCCAGAAGTGATCGAAGCGTTCCGATCGCAAATCCCGCTGGGCGGTTTCGGCGAACCGGCCGATCTCGCCCCGCTCGCGGTGTACCTCGCCAGCGACGCTTCGCGGTACATGACGGGTGCCGCGCTCGTGATCGACGGCGGGTACACGCTCTGGTAACCTCCGCGAATGCTCGGCAACGCCCAACCCACCCCGTACGACCTGCGCTTCTCGCTGTTCGGCATTCCCGTGCGGGTGCATCCTCTGTTCTGGGTCATCAGCGCCGTGATGGGCTGGAGCGAAGACCTGAACCTCACGCTGATCTGGATTGCGTGCGTCTTCGTCTCAATTCTAGTCCACGAGCTTGGTCACGCACTGGTCGCCAACAGATTCGGTTGGCCACCGGAGATTGTGCTCCACGCGATGGGCGGATATGCAACATTTGCTCCAACGTTGGGCTACTCATTACAGCGCTCTATCGCCGTCTCATTCGCTGGACCGGGAGCGGGGTTCATTTTGTACGGTTTGATCGAAGCCATCCATAAGATTCTTCTGCTCAGTGGCACGAGACTGTCTTACTACTCTGCCGTCACCTTTGCGAATTTGGAATTCATCAATCTCTGGTGGGGGCTGGTGAACCTGTTGCCGGTGCATCCACTCGACGGTGGCCATATCAGTCGCGACCTGTTTTCGTACTGGCAGGGATTCCGGGGACTCGCGAGTTCACTGCAACTGTCGTTGATCACGGCCGTCGGTGTGGCGCTGTATGCTTATTCGATCGGAGACAATTATGTGGCTGTGATGTTTGGTGTCTTCGCTGTCTATAGCTACCAGGCACTGCAACAGGATCGGTTCTAAATCTCCCGTCGCATGGCCAACTCGCCCAAGCCACTTTGGATTGCGTTCGATGCCGTGGGGACGTTGATCCACCCCGAGCCTCCCGTCTCGGTCGCGTACGCCGAGGCAGCTCGTCGGCACGGATCGTTGCTGACCGCAGACGACATCCGCCCTCGTTTCCACCAGGCGTGGGGACAGTCCGAGTGCCATGACATCGTCAGCGAGGGAACCGCCACTTCGGTCTCGCGACAATCGACCAGCGAAGTTCGCGAGCGGCAACGCTGGCGGTGGATCGTTCAGGAAGTCATCACGGACATCACGAACCACGACGCCTGCTTCGAGGAGTTGTGGCAGCATTTCGCGAGGCCGACGTCGTGGCGTTGCTTCCCGGACGTCGCCGAAACGTTGGCTGATCTCGCGGCCGCCGGGTTCCGGCTTGCGGTGGCTTCCAACTTCGACCAGCGATTGCCGCCCATCTGCGCGAACCTTCCGGATCTGAAACCGATCCAGTTGTGCGTGGTCTCGTCGGCCGTGGGGTTTCGCAAACCAAGCCCGCAGTTCTTTGCCGCGTTGTCACAGGTGACGGGCTGTCCACCCGACCGGCTGCTCATGGTGGGAGATGATTTCGACAACGATGTCGCCGGTGCCCGCGCGGCTGGTCTGCCGGCGAGATTCCTCCAGCGCGAACGCGAATCCAATCGAGCGACCGATGAAATCAAGAGCTTGATCGAATTGCGGGATGAGTTGCTGTCGTTCATCTCCCCCCTCTCCCCCGCAGGGGGAGAGGGGGCCAGGGGGTGAGGGGCGTATGCCACTCGGTTCTGTTATCGAAAGATGCTGAGGAACGCTTGCCTCTCACCCCCGACCCCTCTCCCCCCAAAGGGGAGAGGGGAGAAATATGGCATCTTGACACTCTTTGCCACCACTCCTACCGTTACCCGCGATGAGCAAGGCGAGCCGCCTGCTCGACGAATTGACTGAAAGGACATCTCTTGGGCGAGCCGAAACGGACGGAACTGAAGGTCAACAAGCAGCGGGCGGTGCTCGTGAGCGTGGTGCTACGCGGCAAGGACACGGGCGAAATCGAGCCGTTGGATGAACTGCGCGGACTCGCGGAAACAGCGGGCGTGAAGATTGTTGGTTCGCTGATTCAGAACCGGCAGTGGGTCGACAAGAAAACCTATCTCGGCAAGGGGAAGCTTGAAGAACTCAAGCAGCTTGTCGAAACGCAGAACGCGGAAGTCATCATCTTTGACACCAGCCTCAGCCCGGCGCAGGGGCGGAACATCGAAGAGGCGACGGGGAAGACGATCGTCGATCGCAGCGAGCTGATCATCGACATCTTCGCCACGCACGCCCGCACGGCCGAAGCCAAACTGCAGGTCGAACTGGCTCAGCTTTTGTACACGCGACCGAGACTGAAACGCATGTGGACGCACCTCGAACGGACGGAAGGGGCGATCGGTACGCGCGGTCCCGGCGAACAGCAGATCGAAACCGACCGGCGGTTGATCGACACCCGCGTGAGCGAATTGAAGAGCCGGATCAAGGAACTGGAGCAGCGTCGCGAGCGGTTGGTGAAGCAGCGGCACGACCACTTCACGGTCTCGATCGTCGGCTACACGAACGCCGGCAAGAGCACGCTGATGAACGCGCTCACCGGGGCCGACGTGTTCGTCGCCGACCAGTTGTTCGCCACGCTCGACACCCGCACGCGCTCGTGGGTCATCCCGCATTGGGGGACGGTGCTGCTGAGCGACACGGTGGGATTTATCCGCGACCTGCCGCACCATCTCGTCGCGTCGTTCAAGAGCACGCTCGCCGAAGCCTTGCACGCCGACCTGCTGCTGCACGTGGTCGATGCCAGCC
>JACRIH010000521.1 GCA_016235885.1 Planctomycetales bacterium
AAGGATCGCCGACTTCCTCGGCTTGCCAGTCGAAGAAGTAAAGCAGACACACACACGGAAAGTTGTCAACCGTGTCAGCCTCAAGGAGTTTGGCAACGGAGATTGCACATTCTTCGACGGTAAGACTCGCCGCTGCCAGATTTATTCCGTTCGCCCACCGCAATGCCGCACTTGGCCGTTCTGGAACAGCAATCTCGAAAGCCCGGACACTTGGAAAGAGATTCAACCCAACTGTCCCGGTGCGGGCCATGGCAAGCTGTATTCGCTCGAACAAATCCACGAGCAGGCAGCAGTGATTGATCTGTGAGGCATGGACGTTGTGAAAGAAGACCGCACATTTCGCGAGGCATTGCTGGATCTGTACGCGAACCTCGACCGGGACATCGCCGCCGCCAACCCAGTCTGCAATCTGAGCGGTCGCTGTTGCCGGTTCAAGGAGTACGGCCACACGTTGTTCCTCTCGCGTTCGGAAGCCAATGTGTTGCTTGAACCCGGGCTACCGACAAAACACATCGACGAAAACCTCTGCCCATTTCAAATCAACGGCCTGTGTACGGCTCGCGAGCGCCGCCCAACGGGGTGTCGGGTCTACTTCTGTGATCCAAATTATGCCGGGGTTGGAGAGGTCATCAGTGAGCGATACATGTCGCGACTCAAGCAGTTGCACAATTTGTTCGATGTTCCCTGGCACTATCGAACACTACACGACTTTCTCCACGAGCACGTGACGACTGGCGAGTCGTCGGCAGAAAATACACCTCCTGACCCGCACGAATCGATCGGGCAACTTGGCGGATGAATCATCGTCAGTCGGCAACTCTGGCGGAGTTTTACGATTTTGACGAAGATTCCAGCTCGACTCAGCCGATAACCCGATGACGACGGATCGTGATTTTCTCAATCGTGGCAGACTTGGTCGGCAGAATCTGCTCAGAGGGTGGCATCAAAGGCAAATCCACCATTTCGGAAGCGCCACACAGGAGTCCACTGCCTTGACACTAAGTTTCGCAACCGGTTACAGTTCAGCCGCATTTGCGCTCGGTCGGCGGAACCGAAATCAAGGCCAATTCGGCTCCTGGCGGGAGATCCAGTCGTGACCAAAAAAGAAATCGTCAAAACCATTTCCGATGAAATCGGAATGACCCAATTGAAGACCAAGGAGATTGTTCAAAAGACGTTCGATGCGATTGTTCAAACTCTGATCGAAGAGCGGCGCATCGAGTTGCGGAATTTTGGCGTCTTTGAAGTCAAGAAGCGGGCTGCTCGGAAGGCTCGTAATCCGCGTACCGGAGAAAAAGTGTTCGTCGCCGAGAAGTATGTCGTAACCTTCAAGCCAGGCAAGGAGATGGAAGAGAAGGTTCGTCAACTCGAAGTAGCCGAATCCTCAAAATCACCTGCCCCGGCGGCGGTCTCGGCCCCGTCCGATACGACGGCACCGGTTCAAGCGTAAGTCCCCCTCGTCGTTTCTCAATCATGGAGGAGAGAGAACATGCGTCGATTGATCCTGAGTGGGTTGTTCTTTGGTGTGGTCGGAGTCAGTGTGGGCTGTGTGGTGCCCATCTACTCATCGTCGCCAGACATTCGAGCCAAGCAGCTCATCAATACCTCGGAAAGCCTGCGGCAAATTCCAGAAATCTGGGAACGGATTTGGGGATTGGACATGCCGGATTTGGCTACTCCGTACCGCACTCACGGCGGCGTGATTTGAGTTCCAGTCCTTCGTGCCTGGGGACGGATCGCGGTCGCCGAGTTTGCTTTACACTCGTCGCGATACGTTACCCAACGTGCCTGATCTCAACGTCCAACTGAGCCGCCTGCGGCTCAAGAATCCGATCCTCGTCGCCTCGGGGACGTTCGGGTACGCGCGCGAAATGTCAGCGTTCGTGCCGTTCGAGAAGCTTGGCGGAATCATTCCGAAAACGATCACGCCGCTCCCTCGCGCGGGCAATCCGCCCCCGCGCACGGTCGAGACCGCGTGTGGCATGCTCAATTCGATCGGCCTCGACAACGACGGTATCGATGTCTTCGTTCAGAAGCACCTCGACTACCTGCTTGGTCTCGGCACATCGATCATCGCGAACATCGCAGGGCACAATTTGGACGAATTCGTCCGCATGGCCGAACGACTCGGTCAGTTCTCGCAACTCGCGGGGTTGGAACTCAACATCTCGTGCCCGAATGTGACCGGAGGTGTGGACTATGGCACCGATCCGAAGCAGACAGCGGCCGTCGTGAAGGGAGTGCGCGACGTGTCCCCGCTGCCGGTGATCGCGAAGCTGACGCCCAATGTCACGGACATTGTCAGCATTGCCCAGGCAGCTGCCGAAGCCGGCGCGGACGCTGTCTCGCTGGTGAACACGTTCTCCGGGATGGCGATCGACTGGCGCAAGCGGAAGCCGATCCTCGGCAACATTGTTGGCGGACTCAGCGGCCCGGCAATCAAGCCGATGGCGCTGAAAATCGTCTGGCTAGTCGCACAAAAGGTGAAGATCCCAATCATCGGCGTCGGCGGGATCAGCAACATTGACGATGTCATGGAATTCCTTGTCGCCGGTGCGACCGCTGTCCAAATCGGCACTGCGAACTTTTTCAATCCGACGGTGTCCGCCAAACTGGTTGATGAACTGGATATCACTCTTGCCAGCCTCGGCTGCCAGTCGGTCAACGAAATCGTCGGCACGCTGAAGTGCTGACTTGTTTTCTCAACTCTCAACGATCGATATTCCACTTCCATGCGAGTCCTCTCCGGCATCCAACCCACTGGCCGTTTCCACTGGGGTAACTACTTTGGCGCGATCCGCCAGTACATCGACCTGCAACACAACGAGCAGGCGTTCTACTTCATCGCGGACCTGCACGCGCTGACGACGATTCGCGACCCGCAACATCTGCGAGACTACACGCAGTATGCGGCTCTCGACCTGCTGGCGCTCGGGCTCGATCCATCGCATGCCACGCTGTTTGTGCAATCGGACATCCCCGAGGTGACCGAACTGACCTGGCTCCTGATGACAGTCACGCAGATGCACCTGCTTGAAAAGTGCCACGCGTACAAGGACAAGCGAGCCAAGGGGCTGCCAGCGGACGCGGGACTCTTCACTTACCCCGTGCTGATGGCGGCAGACATCCTGCTCTACGACAGCGACGTTGTCCCGGTCGGCAGCGATCAGGTGCAGCATGTCGAAGTCACTCGCGATGTCGCCCAGCGATTCAACACGATTTTCAACAAGGAAGTTTTCGTCCTGCCGAACGCCCGCACTCTCGATGAATCGGCCAAAGTGCCCGGTGTCGACGGCGAAAAGATGTCCAAGAGCTACAACAATACCGTCGATCTCTTCGAACCGGAGAACAAACTTCGCAAGAAACTGATGTCGATCAAAACCGACTCAACGCCGGTAGAGGAAGCCAAGAATCCGGACACTTGCTCGGTGTTTGCACTCTACAAACTTTTTTCGTCACCCGAGCGGCAATCGGAGTTGGCAGCCCGCTATCGCGCCGGCGGCATGGGCTACGGCGAAGCGAAGCAAGAATTATTTGAGATCGCGTGGCAATTCTTCGCGGAAGCGAGAACACGTCGTGAGAAGCTGGCCGCTGATCCCTCGACGTTGCGGGACATCCTGAAGGACGGAGCAGAGCGGGCTCGACGCAAGGCGGCTGAAGTACTCGACCGTGCCCGCAAAGCGTGTGGGCTTTACGGGCGAATCAAAGCCGCGCCAAAGTAGCCCGCACACTCCGTGTGCAGTCTACTTTGACCCTTCCGCGTGGCAGGCATCCTGCTCGCAATTGGCGTGCTCATGGTGAGCTGCCATCCCTTTCGCAGTCTCCGGACCGGGTCGCATCACCGTGAAGCCGAGGTCTTCGATCATCCGGTAATCTTCCTCGGGAAGCTGTCCCTTGGTCGTCAGGTAATCGCTGACGAACAGCGAGTTGGCGGCGTACAATGCTTGCGGTTGCATCCAGCGAAGGTTCACCTCGCGCCCCCCCGCGACGCGGATTTCGCTGCGCGGGTTGCTCAGCCGGAACAGGCAGAGGACTCGCAGGCAGTGCCGCGGGTTCAGGTCGTGACGCTTCTCAAGCGGCGTGCCGTCGATGGCGTGCAGGAAGTTGACGGGGATCGATTCCACGTTGAGATCGCGCAGCGTGAGAGCCATCTCCACGATGTCGGCGTCAATTTCACCCATCCCCACGATCCCTCCGGAACACAGTTCCATTCCCGAATCGCGGATGACACGGAGCGTTTCCATCCGCTCGTCGTACGTATGAGTCGAACAGATTTCCGGGTAGTGCCGCCGGCTGGTGTTGAGGTTGTGGTTAATGCGATCGACCCCGGCGTCGGCGAGCGTGCGAGCCTGATCGGGAGTGAGCAACACGAGGCAACAGCAGACAATTAGCGTCAGAGAGCTCTTGATCTTCAGCACTACTCCGGCCACGTGC
>JACRIH010000503.1 GCA_016235885.1 Planctomycetales bacterium
ATCTTTGTAGCTGTCGGTCTCGTACCACTTCGTATTCAGGCTGATCAGACCGACGGCACTGGCCTCGGTCTTCATTTTCTCGAACTCGACGACAGGCATTTCGAGCTTGACGGCGATTTCGGCATCGGTCGGTGGACGTCCGGTTTCGGCTTCGGCGGACTTGCGAGCGGCTTCCATCTTGCTGGCTTTGCTGCGCACCAGTCGCGGCACCCAGTCCATCGTGCGGAGCTCGTCGAGCATGGCTCCGCGAATTCGCGGCACACAATATGTCTCAAACTTCACGCCGCGTTCCAGGTCGAACGCCTCGATCGCGTCCATCAATCCGAACACGCCGGCAGAGATCAAGTCGTTCAGGTCCACGCCGTCCGGCAGCTTGGCCCACACGCGCTCGGCGTTATACCGCACGAGCGGCAGGAAGCGTTCGATCAGGGCGTTCCGCAGGTCTTGACTCGACGGGTCTTGCTTGAGCTCCAGCCACAACTCGGCGACATCCTTGTCCTTCATGACCTTCGTAACCATTACCTGTCCCTCCGTGGTGAATCGTGAAGCGATGACAGCAGACTCAACGTGGCGATCCCCCCGTCTCCACATATTATCGGCCGTCAGACTCCGCAAATTGAGACTTTTCTGTTTTATCGGCAGATGCGAAACAGATTGCGTCGCTTACCGAGTTTGATGCGACTCCACACACCGATCCGAATCCGATCGACGTAGTCCGGACCAAGGGGTCCGGGCTACGTCAGGCAACGGCGGATGTCGCCGTTCGAAAAAAAATCCCGAAGAACGACTCCGACCGAACTGAACGAAACGCGACCTGCTCGACGCGACGCGACAAATCCGCCACCGCCTGGCTCGCAGCGGCCTCGGGAGCCCCGATCACAAACGGCACACGCTGATTCACAGAATGTCGAACGATGTCATCTTCAGGCATCCACACACCCGCGGCGGGCTGAGAATTCAAAAAAACACGCGATGTCTTCCGCAATCGAAACGAAGTCTCGTGCGCCTGCTCGGGAGATTCCGCCCGGTTGACGATGACCTGCAGTTCTGCCGCAGATTCCGCGAGTGATCCGGTCACGTGTTTGATCACCGCGTAAGTCGCCGCGACGGCGGTTGGTTCGGGTGTCGTGATCAGCAGGACGTGATCCGCGGCTGCGACCATCGTGGTCACTCCCGGCGTGCCCCACGTCCCCGCGTCGATCACGAGGAAGTCGAGCGTCTGTTCTAGTTCGGCGAGTTGCAACTCGACATCGCGATGTGTCGTCGATGCCGCCTGTTCAAGCAACGTCGAACCGCCGGGAATCACAATTACGCCACCCGGGCCATCGAGACAAATCTGTCGCACGGTCCGGCTGCCACTCAACACGTGATGAAAGTTCCAGTAGCCACTGAGTCCGCATAGCACGCCGATGTTTCCAAATCCCGGTACTGCATCGAGCAATCCCACGGCCTGACCCTGCTGAGCCAGCGCGATCGCCAGATTCAGAGCGATCACACTCTTGCCGACGCCTCCTTTGCCACCGGTAACAACCACCGCGTTCACGCGCCGCGCACTGTGATCCCGCGCCGGCGAATCAATTTCGCCCCGCCGATCCATCAGTCCCCGCAGCACACGAGCTTGGTCGTTCATGAGAGGTGAAGAGTGGAGAGTGGAGAGTGAATGGTGAATGGTGAATGGTTGGAACAGATTGCAGTGTGATGGTGCCGGGGTTGAAGAAGTCAATCGTGTTCACTGCTGTCTCAGTACTCAGTACTCAGTACCTTGAACTCACCTCAACCGATCTTCTCCCAGCACCAATCGCGCGATTCGCGACCCCTCCGCCGATTCGATATCGTCCGGCACGTCCTGTCCCGTGGTCAGATAGCTGATCGGCAGCGGAATCTGCCGCGCGGCCGAAAGCAGCACCCCCATTTCAACAGCTTCGTCCAGCTTCGTGAACACGACCGAAGTCGTTCCGACCGACGCGAACTGTCCGGCCGTCGCGGCCAGACTGCGGGCGCTCGACACCAGGCTCAGCACCAGATGCACTTCGTTGACCTGTGCTTCGGCGAGAAAACTCTTGAGTTCTTGAATCTTCAATTCATCGCGCGGACTTCGTCCCGCTGTGTCGATCAGCACGAGGTCCATGCCGGACAGTTCGTCGATCGCCCGTCGCATCTCGCGGGGACTGGTCACAACTTTCATGGGCAGGTCGATGATGTCCGCGTACGTGCGGAGTTGCTCGACGGCGGCCACGCGGTAGGTGTCCACGGTGACGAGTCCCATTTTCACGCCGTCGCGCAGCCGCAGATTCGCCGCCAACTTGGCGATCGTCGTCGTCTTGCCGACCCCCGTCGGTCCGACCAGCGCGACCACTCTGCGAGTCCCCGGCGTGACGGCAATCGGACCGCCGCAGCGCAGTTCGGCTTCGACGTAGCTGCGCAACTTCGCTCGCGTCCACGCGACGTCTCCCAGTTGTTCGGCGTTGCCATCCTTCTTCAGCCGGCAGACGAGTTCGCGAACCAATGTTTCGTCGATTTCCGAGTCGATCATCCGGGTGTAGATCTGGAACAACTCGGTGGGCACGTCGTCCGTTTTGGAGGTGGCACCAGTGCGAGTCATGCGCTCGACCATGTTCTGGATCGAGGTCAATTGCCGCGCAATGCCGTCCGAAGCGGTACCGGGCGATGGCATGACCGAGCTGAGTCGATTCGTTGCCGGTGCCGTCAGATCCTGTCCCACATTGCGGCTCAACGAATTGGCCCACGACGAGCGCAGGTCTAAACCAACCGGTATCGGATTCGTGAATCCGCTCCCCGGTTCGGCAGGCCGTTCGGCGACGATCGTGCTCGCGCCACCAGTCGCGACCGTTCCATTGCGCGCGGTAGCGGCTGGTTCCCGAACATTGATGCCGTTCCCGGCGGTGACTTCGACCGCCTCCTTGTTTCGCATCCAGCGCAGCAATTTCGGTTGCGGAAGATCGCGACTGCTGAGAATCACGGCCTCCGAACCGAGTTCCTTCCGAACCAGTGCGAGGGCCTCCTGCATCGTGGCCGCCCGAAACGTTTTCACTTCCGGTTGATTCATGGCATTTCCTGCTGACGTGTAGGGTGGGACCAGCGCAGGCCCACCAGTTTGTCTCCGATAGGTGGGCCTGCGCTGTGCTGGTCCCACCCTACTTTGTTTCACGATACTCCCGCCGTTGTTCGTTCGGTCCGATGTTTCCTCGCGCTGACGTCGCGACGGGCTGGGCTGGGTGGCACGTCAACGCTCACCTGCCCGAGTGATTCGACAACCGTGTCCGCTGTGATCTCGCGAAAACTCAGCACCGCCAGATGCGGCAGCGCGGTCGATGTGATTTGCTTGACGGCCAGCCGCACGTCAGGCCGACACAGCAGCACCGGATGCGTTCCACCCGTCGCGGCCTTCCGAATTTCGTTGGTCACCGCTTGCACGATGTGTTCGATGTCTCGCGGCGGCAGTTCGATCGTGGTCGCCAGCGTTTCTTCCAGCACGGGGTCGAGTGTTACGACTCGCATCACGCGTTGAGCGTCGCGATGTTGTTGACAGATCGTCCGAGCGAGCGACTGACGAACGTGTTCGGTCAGCGATAATGGATCGGCGTCGCGTTCGACATGGTCGCCGAGTGTTTCGAGGATCGTCGCCAGGTTCCGGATCGGCACCGCTTCGCGCAGCAGGTGGCTGAGGACTTGGTGGATGAGAGACGGCTTTAATGGTGACGGCACGAGTTCATCGACGACTCGCGGCGAGCGGAGCTTCAAATTGTCGAGCAATTGATGGACCTGCTGCCGCGACAGGATTTCGTCGCTGTGACGCCGGACGATTTCGCCGAGATGCCCCGCGATCACCGTCGCCGCATCGAGCACGCGATAGCCAAGTTGGTCGGCGCGATCGCGCTGGCTGGATTCGATCCACACGCTGCGGCGATCCGACCACGGTTCCCGCGCCTCGATCCCCGCGATGTCGCCGGTCGTGGCGGTCGTTTCCACTGCCAGCCAGCCATCGGGATACACTTCACCCCACGTGACGGGCACGTCGTGCAGTTTGATCTGATACTGCCGTTGCTTGAGCCGCAGGTTGTCGCGGATGCGAACCTTCGGCACGATGATCCCAAGTTCCTCGGCGACCTTGGTGCGAAGTCTGTTGACGTGATCGAGCAACCGGCCGTTCGCCGCGGGATCGGCCAGACGAATCAAGCCGAACCCGAGTTCGATTTCGAGCGGCTCCACGTGCAGCCGGTCAGCGGGATCGGTCGCGGATTTTGGCGGGGTAGTGGGGCTGATAGTTGTCGATACAGTCGCCGCATCGCGCCGCGGTTCGCGCGGCAACCACACCGCCAGTGCAGCCAGGCAGCCCGCGAGCGCCAGTAAAGGCAACTGTGGCAGCCCCGTGAACGACAGGCCAATCAAAAACACGGCGGCGACGCCGAGCGCCCGTGGATGCTCGAACGTCTGCCTGATGACATCGCGCGACAGATCGGATTCGGTGGAACCGCGCGTCACGAGCAACCCGGCGGCCAGCGAGATCAGGAATGCCGGCACTTGCGTCACCAGCCCGTCGCCGATCGTCAGCTTGGTGAACACCTCCGCCGCTTCGCGGACGCTCAAACCGTACTCAACCAAACCCATGTACATTCCACCGACGATATTGATCGCGGTGATGACGAGACCTGCCATCGCGTCCCCGCGCACAAATTTGCTCGCCCCATCCATCGCGCCGTGAAAGTCGGCTTGCGCGGTGAGTTCGTTCCGGCGTTGCCTGGCTTCGGCGGCCGTGATGGCTCCGGCCTGCACGTCGGCATCGATCGACATTTGCCGGCCGGGAAGAGCGTCGAGCACGAACCGTGCGGCCACTTCGCTGATGCGCGTGGCGCCCTGCGTGATGACAAGAAACTGGATCGCGACCAAAATCAGAAACAGAATCAACCCAACCGCCACCTGTCCGCCGGCGACGAATTCGCCAAACGTCTGGATCACCCGCCCCGCCGCTTCAGTGCCGTCCGTGCCGCCGCGCGTGAGGATGAGCCGCGTGGACGCCACGTTCAGCACGAGTCGCAGCAGCGTCGTCCCCAACAGCAGCGACGGGAACACACTGAATTCCAGCGGCTTTCGCACTTGAATCGTGGTCAGCAGGATCACGACAGCCAGCGTGATGTTGGCCGACAGCAGCAGGTCCATCACCAGCGCGGGAAGCGGCACGACGATCACGAGCACCGACGCGACGATCAACAGCGGGAAGATGAGTCCCTGCTGTCGTGTCCACACGTCGCGCAACGTCGCTGAGGCCGCTGGTGGCATCCGTGCCTCCACAGACCGGGGGTGACTTGAGAGATCGAAATGAGAGAGAGACGAGGGGCGGGGTGATACCCAAAAACGGGCGAGTGTGTCCAGAGAGTTTTCTTGTTCTGGAGCGTCTGTTCACGACGTCAGTCCGTTGTTGCCGGAAATGTCCAATATCCAACAGACAAATTCCAATTCCCAATCCTCAATGACCAAGGAAATCCCAAGGTTCAATGTCCCAAAGCCAAACGGGGCACTGGAACCCGGAGTCGCGAAATCAAGTCAGCGACTCATTGGACATTGGGTGTTGGACATTGGACATTCCTTCCTCCTCCCAGCCCACGTTGACTCATTCCGCCCTCCGCCGGTATCTTCCCGTCCCTCACGTCTCTCGGTCACATCGATCCCCACTCGTTCGAGGCCTGTCGCCATGCGCACGCACCGTCGCGCCCGTTTGAGGTTTTGGTTCGGATGGTTCGTCGCCAGCCTGTTGGTCGCGATGGTCGCGGGACTGGAAGCACAACAAACGCCGCGTTCCGAACCGTCCGAAGCGACCGACGGAATTTTGGTGATGAAGAACGGTGGTGTGGTTCGCGGACGGATCTTGCCAAGTGGTTCGACCTACATCGTCAAGCAGTCGCACGGCGAAATGGTGGTCCCGGCTGACCTGGTTCACGGGGCGTACTCCGATTTGGGAGACGCCTACACGCAACGCAAGGCCGAGTGGCCGCAGGCCACCGCCGAGCGGCACCTGTCACTGGCTCGGTGGTGCGTGACGCAAAACATGCTCGACGAAGCCCGCGTGGAATTGAAGTCGGCTCTGGCGCTGGAACCGACTCGCGATGACATCCGCGGAATGCTCCAGCGATTGAACACTCTGACGCAACCCACATCTCCGTCGTCCAGCGTGTGGGAGACGTCACCAAAGTCGAGCAAAAGCCCGTTGCCCACGGTCTCGGTGTTCGAGGACGCGGAGTCGTTGGGAGGTTTCTCGCGCGAAGCGGCGTTGCAGTTCACGCGCAAGGTGCAGCCGATCTTGATGAACAATTGCACGCTCGCGGCGTGCCACGGGCCGGAATCGAAGGTGAGCGATTTCCAACTGCAACCGGTCCACGTCGGCGGCCACACCACGCGGCTGACGGCGGAACGCAACCTGGCCGAAGTACTGAAATACATTTCGACAGATCGCCCCAGCCAGAGTTTGCTCGTCACGAAACCCGTCGGCAATCACGGGGTGCGCGGCCGCCCGGTGTTTCAGGGAACGCGCGGAGCCGACCAATTGCGCGAGATCAAGAAGTGGGTGGAGATCGTCGCGGCCGACGGAGCCGGCTTGGCTCGTGATCCACAACGCGACCAGCGGACCAGCACCGCGAATCCGTCACCGTCGCAAGCGATGATCCCGTCGGAACTCGACAGCACCGAATCGCCGCGCACCGCGAAGCCGCGCTCGTCGCGACCTCGGATCAACCCGCGACCCGGTTCACCGATCACGATTCCTCCGGTCGACGAGTTTGATCCGGACATCTTCAACCGCCGGCATCACGGCGTGGCCAAGCCGTAGCGAGAGTTGAGTCCGCAGGCGAGCCGGGCGGCGTCAGCCCCCGGAC
>JACRIH010000519.1 GCA_016235885.1 Planctomycetales bacterium
GCACAGCCGCCTGAAACCGATGATCGAGAAAGCGAAGATGCTCAAACGCCGTTTGGACAACGTCCTGACCTACACCCAACACCGCATCACGAATGCGGTCAGCGAAGGTTTGAACTCCAAAATCCAATGGGTGAAATCCACTGCTCGAGGCTTCCGCAACTTCGATAACTTCACCACCGCAATCTACTTCCATTGTGGAAAACTCGACCTCAAACCAAGCCACTGAAAACCCGGTAGACTCTTTCTTATCGGCTTGCAAAAGACAAACGTCGGACGGGCAAGAGTGCCCATCCTACATCTTCATCCCGGCTGAAGTTGACCCATCACTGCTTCAACGGATAGGCTGATGCCGATGTATTGAGTGGACCCGTGGCGTGTCGCGCAAAAGGATCATCCATGAAATTTCAGGACGATGGAGTTTTAGCTCAATCCTTCGACCGACGGCTCTTCCTACGGCAGAGCGGGATTGTCGTGGGGGCTTGCGCGTTACCTGGGCTGTGTGCCAGTCGGTCACAAGCGGCGGCAGCGGCTCCGGCCCGGCAGGTCATTGTCATCTTTTTGCAGGGGGGGATGTCGCATCTGGATTCGTGGGATCTCAAGCCGGATGCGCCCGCCGAATATCGCGGTGAGTTTCAACCGATTGCGACGTCCGTTCCGGGCTTCGCGATTTCCGAACATCTGCCGCGGCTGGCTCAGCGGGCAAATCGATTCAACGTACTCCGCAGCGTCTATCACGGCACACCCAGCCACGAGGCGGCCATTCACTGGACGCTGACCGGCTACGACTATCCCGGTGCCAACACGACGACGAAGAACCGCAACGTCAAACCGGCGATGGGGTCGATCATCTCCAAGGGCTTGGGACCCACCCGTCCGGGATTGCCGTCCTACGTTTGCGTTCCTGATCGCGGACAATTGGGCGACCGCGTGCGGTACGCGGCGGCCACGTACTTGGGGATGTCGCACGATCCCTTCGAATCGGGGATGCCGCCGAACAGTGCGACGGCTCCGTTTCCGATGCCGCCCAATCTCAGTCTGGCGATGGGGATCGATTCGCAGCGATTGCAGAATCGCCTCGGTCTGCTCCGCGATCTGGATCAGTTGCCCCGCGCGTTGGATGCGAGCGGATCGATGCAGGGCTTGGATGAATTCAATCGTCAGGCCGTCGAACTCCTGGCGCACGACGCCACCCGCAGGGCGTTTGACATGTCTCAGGAACCGATCGAAGTTCGGCAGCGCTACGGCAACACGAGCATGGCACAGCGACTGGTGCTGGCTCGCCGGCTCGCCGAAACGGGAATTCATTTCACGCTGGTCAACTTCTCGAACAACCAGGAATGGGACACGCACGCCAACGGCTTTCAGTCGCTGAAAAAGACGCGGCTGCCGGAACTCGATCAGGCCGTTTCCGCCTTGCTCGATGACCTCGAAGAACGCGGCCTGCTGGACACCACGCTGGTGGCGATGTTTGGCGAATTCGGCCGGACACCGAAAATCAACAACACGGCCGGGCGCGATCATTGGTCGAACGTATTCTCGGTGATGCTCGCCGGCGGCGGACTCCAGCGCGGACAGGTCATCGGCACCAGCACGGCGAATGGAGAGAATCCACACGATCGACCGGTCCACTTCAATGAAGTCTTGGCGACCATGTACCGGCAACTCGGCCTGCCGAGCGATCAAGTCTTTCACGACCAACTCGGTCGCCCGGTCCCTGTCCTCGCCGGCGGCAAGCCCATCACGGAATTGCTGTGAGAGTGCGGCGTCTTCGGCGATGGACCGGAATCCGGTTGGGCCGTCGGAGAAAACCATACTAACCCGAAGCGTCAGCGAGGGAGTGCGGAGAGACTCCCTCGCTGACGCTTCGGGTTAGTATGTGCGCGACAACCCATGACAACTTCATTCGGGAGAAACCTCATGCATCGGCGAATCCTGTTGGGCCTGATTTTGTGTTGCGGGGCGATGGCGGTGTTGATTTCTGTGGCGATGAAAACCACCGCCGGAGATTTGCGAACCGTTGACGCTCCCTCTGGCTCGGAGTTCGTGTTGGCACAGGCTGCCGCGCCAAAGCCGTCTCAGCCTGTGGCAGTGAAGCCCGCTGCGACACCGAACGACGGCAAGTTGCGGATCATCATTTTCGGAGCACACCCGGATGATGCCGAGTACAAGGGAGGCGGCACGGCGGCCAAGTGGGCCAAGCTGGGGCATCACGTCAAGCTGGTCTCTGTCACCAACGGCGACATCGGCCACTGGAACATGGCGGGCGGACCGCTCGCGCAGCGCCGCACGGCGGAAGCTCACGAAGCGGCGAAGCGGCTGGGTGTCACGTCTCAGGTGCTCGACATCCACGACGGCGAGTTGCTCCCCACACTCGAAAATCGCCGGCTGATTACCAAGGTGATCCGCGAGTGGCAGGCCGACATCGTCATTGCGCATCGTCCGTGGGACTATCATCCGGATCACCGCTACGTCGGTATTCTGGTTCAAGACGCGGCGTTCATGGTGACCGTTCCGTTCTTCTGTCCTGATACGCCGTGGCTCAAACGCAACCCGGCGTTCCTGTTCTCCAGCGACGGCTTCCAGCGGCCGTATCCCTTCCGCGCCGACATCGCAGTCTCCGTGGACGACGTCTTCGAGCAAAAGATCGACGCCATCCACGAACTGGTGTCGCAGGCCTACGAAGGGGGAGCCAGCGGAAGCGAAGAGTTCGTCAGAACACAAGTGCCTCCAGAAAACGATTTGCCAGCACGTCGGAAATGGCTCAAGGACCGCTGGTCGCAGCGGCAGAGCCGCGAGGCCGACCGGTTCCGCGACACGCTGATCCGACTGTACGGCGAAGAGCGAGGCAAAGCCGTGAAGTTTGCTGAGGCGTTCGAGATCTGCGAATACGGCCGCCAGCCAACACCCGCTGAAATCCGCCAACTGTTCCCATTCTTTGGCGAATGACGCGAGCCAGTTATTCGACGCGACTCATTTTTGGCAGTACGATGGGGGCAGAACGATGAGACACTTGATCGTCCAGAATCCGCCTCCGAACAAAATCGTTCTGCCCCCATCGTTCTGCCAACACATTCGCGAGCGATTCTTCCCAAGCCGATCTAAGCCAGCAGTTCCGTGACCACCCGGCCATGCACGTCGGTCAGGCTGACGTCGCGGCCGCCGAAACGGAACGTGAGCCGTTCGTGGTCGAGACCCAGTTGATGCAGGATCGTGGCATGGATGTCGTGGATCGTGAGCGGTGACTCGGCGACCGAGTTTCCAAAATCATCCGTCTGCCCGAACGCGACACCGCTACGGAAGCCGCCGCCCGCCATGAAGAGGCTGTACCCGTTGACGTGATGATCGCGGCCGACGGCGGCGGTGATTTTGGGCGTGTGCGGCGTGCGACCCATTTCGCCCGCCCAGAGGACGATCGTTTCGTCCAAGAGTCCCCGCTGTTTGAGATCGAAGATCAACGCGGCCACCGCCTGCTCGGTGATCAGGGCGTTCTCGGTGTGATACTTCTGCAAGTGGCCGTGCTGGTCCCACGGCGAATTGTTCGCGTGCGTGAGCGGACACGTGATCTCCACAAACCGCACGCCCGCTTCCACCAGCCTCCGCGCCCGCAGGCATTGCAGGCTGTAATACTTCTGGTGCTCGTTCGAACTGTCCAGCCCGTAGAGTTTCTGCGTGTGCTCGGTTTCGTTGCTGATGTCGGCCAGTCGAGGAATCGCGGACTGCATGCGGAACGCCGTTTCGTAGTTGCGAATGGCCGACTCGATCAGTTGCTGATCCGCACCCTGCCGGGCGAAGCTGCCATCCTGCGCACGCAACAGATCGAGCTTGCGGCGTTGGATCGCCTGCCGGTCGGACGGCACGATGTTGTCCACCGTATCACCGCGAGCGCGGAGCAGCGTGGCGCCATGCGTCGCCGGGAGAAACGCGCTCGAAAAGTTTTCGAGTCCCCCGTTGGGAATCCAGTCATTGTTGAGCAGAACGTAGCCGGGCAATTCGTCGTTTTCGGTTCCCAGACCATAGGTGACCCACGAGCCGAAACTGGGAGCACGCCCTGTCACACGGCCGGTGTGCAGCAGCAAGTCCTGCTGACCATGCAGCGGCTGCTCGCCAACCATCGAACGCACCACGCACAAGTCGTCGGCTCGCGTTGCCAGTCGCGGAAACAAATCGCTGACCCACAGCCCGCTCTCGCCGCGCTGCCGAAACTCCCACGGGCTGCCGAGCCACACCCGCTCGGCAGTACTTTGCGACAGCTTCGACACCGCCTGCTTGCCAATCTGCTCTCCCTGGTGCTTCGCGAGCAGCGGCTTGTAATCAAACGTATCGACGTGGCTGGGGCCGCCGTCCATGAAGCAGAAGATGACATGCTTCGCACGCGGCACGGAATGCGGCAGAACTTCAGCAACAGTAGGCCCGGCGTAGGACCGCTCTGCCATCAGTCCCGCGAGCGCCAACCAACCGAAGCCGGTGGAGGCGACTTGCAGAAACTCGCGCCGCGTCTGCGGCGTGGGCACGAAACCCGGACAGTGACACGCAGCAGTTCGAGATGTCATTGATTCGGGCACGTCTTTACTCCGAAGGAGTTGTGTCTCATAGCCCAGGGTTGCCCGCGAAGCGGGCTACCCTGGATTCGAGTGGCGATTGACTGATCTACCCTGAAAGGGTTGTGTCCTTGAATACGACGGGTGACGGAACCCCGTTGGGGTACGAGGCCACCGCGCCTTCCGATCCCAGGGTAGGCCGCTTTGCGGCCAACCCTGGGCTAAAAGACGAAACCCCTTCGGGGTAAATCCCGTTGCAAAACAGTCAAACTTGGAACTACCGGATGTAGATGAATTCCTTGGTGTTGAACAGCGAGTGGGCCACGTCTTTCCACACGGGCACGTTCTGCAACACGTCCACGCCGGAGACGCCATGTTGCGACGCCAGATCAACCACGGCCGCACTCCAGCGCTCCAATTCTTCCGGCGATGGCGTCCGACCCAGCGCGGTCGCGAACATCAACTCCAATCGCTGAGCAACAGTCGCCTGCGGCAGCGCGACCAGTCGTTTCGCCCAATGCTCGGCCTGTCCGCTGACAAACGGATCGTTCAAGAGCGCCAGCGACTGAGTCGGCGTGGTGCTCACGTCCCGTTTGCCCGTGGGAATCTTTGGTTCGGGTTGATTGAACGTCGCCAAAAAACGAGGCGGTTCCATGATCGTGATCTTGGTGTACAGCGAGCGCCGGCCATCGCCATCGAGCGGACCGGAGAACAACCGTTTCTGCGGGTCTTCGTTTTGCCGATGCGGGTCGATCGGCGGACCGAAAAGTTTCGTGTCCAAGCGGCCAGAGACAGCGAGCACAGCATCACGAATCGCTTCCGCTTCCAGCCGCCGGAGTGGGAAGTGGTGTAGCAATCGATTGTCGGGATCTTTGGTGATCGCTTCCGCTGCGGCTTGTCCCGATTGACACCACGTTTCCGTCAGCACGATCGAGCGAACGAGTTTCCTCAGCGACCAGCCCTCTTCGACGAAGCGGGTCGCCAGATGGTCGAGCAACTCGGGATGCGACGGCTGATCGCCGACGTGTCCAAAATCGTCCGTGGTCGCGACGATTCCCACGCCAAACAGCCAGTGCCAGACGCGATTGACGAAGACTCGGGCTGTCAGTGGGTTTCGCGGACTGGCGATGATGTCGGCCAATTCCAACCGACCACTGCCGGTCGCACCAAAACCCATCTGCGATCCGGTCAGCATCCGCAAATAGCCACGTGGAACGGACTCGCCGAGTTGATCGTAGTCGCCGCGAACGTTCAGGGCGTAATCAAAACCGGAATTGATGTCGGCCATGCCATTGACCGTCGCGGGCAAGGCGAGTTGTTGCTCCAGTTCGCGATACCGACCGACCAACGCAGCAATCTCGGGGCGTCCCTCGACAGCGTGTTTGTTCGTGAGCAGGCCGCGATCGAGCAACCAGTTGACCAGCCACACGTCGTCTTCCGTGGCCTTGTCGTCCGACCAGGCTTCGAGCGCTCGACGCATCCACGCCGCATAACGACCGGCCGCCTCCGGAAGATCGGCGGGAGATGTCCCTTCGAACAGCCGGGAGAACCGGGCCAGATCATCCGCCGGGTCCGCCGGCTTGTCGTGCAGCAAGACGCGAGTCACGCCGAACCAACTCTTCGGGTCGCGAGTCTGCTCTTCGCTGCACGGACCCCCCAGACCAACTCGCGGCGGGAAGTTTGGATTGCTCGTCTTGGTCGCCAACTCGATGTAAATCCGCCGGTCCTTCATCGCGGGAACTGTGGACAACCGCAGCCAACCCAGCGCGGGCTGGTTGAGGTACTGCTGCTTCTCGGTGAGAAACGCGTTGTCGTACACCGTCCGATGCGCTGCGAAGTCGCCGCCGCAGTATTCGAAGCTGAGGTGATTCTTGCTGAACTGGTTGAGCCACGGACTGCGCACGGCTCCGTTCAAACGCGGAGACAGCGCATGTGTGAACAGGCCGCCGGGCAGAAGCCGTCCCACGGCGGCCGGACCGTCGAGCGCCACGGTGAAATCGCCGCAGAGGACGGTCTCGGCGAGACCCACACCGTCCACCGACCACCCGTCCGGTATTCCCTTTCGGAAATCGGCTGCGACCACGAACTCGCGAGCGTTCTGTTCCGTCCGAGTTCGCTGCTGCCCGGCATACTGCATCGCGAGGCTCTGCCACCGCTCCGAAACATTCGCGCCGTCTTTCACAGCTTTCGCGAGTTGGAACCACGGATGCAGTGGATCTTCCAACGGCGGTTCCTTCTCGGCTTGTCTGGCCGCCAATTCGTCAGGCAATCGATCCAGTTCCGTTCGCCAATGAGTCGCCAGCGCGGATCGCAATCGCCGCTTGATCTCTTTCAATTCGCCACGGACAGTTGCGTTCCGTTCCGGCCGGTCGAGCGTATTCGTCACCCATCGGGAACTCATGAATACACCGGCCAGCGCGTAGTATTCGCGCTGGGCGATCGCGTCCAATTTGTGATCGTGGCAGCGGGCGCAGGCGACCGTCGTCGCTTGAAACGCTTTGGAGAAAGCGTCAATCTTGTTGTCCAGCATTTCTTGATGGATGCCGTTGAACTCGGCGCTGTCGCCGTGCCGCTTCTCGCCCATTTGGAAGAACATCACGCTCGTCAGCGATTCATTGATCTGCTCGACCGGATCAATGCGCGGTTGCTTGAGCAGATCACCGGCGATTTGCTCGCGGATCAAGGTGTCGATGGGGACGTCGCCGTTGAAGGCTCGCACCAGGTAATCGCGATACCGCCAGGCTCCCTTGGCTGGCATGTCCCATTCGTAGCCGTAGGTGTCCGTGTAGCGGACGACATCCATCCAGTGCCGCGCCCAGCGCTCGCCGAAGTGAGGTGAACTGAGAAGCCGATCGACCAACCGCTCCCAAGCGTCCGGTGCGACGTCGCCGACAAACTGCTCGACCTCGTCGGGAGTCGGCGGCAGGCCCGTGAGCGCAAACGACAGGCGACGGATCAGCGTCGCTCGTTCGGCTCGCGGTGCCGGATGCAATCCGTTCGCGGCCAACCGCGCGAGAATGAATCGGTCCACCGCTTGATGCGACCCGGCAGTATCGGCGATCTCCGGCACGAGCGGCTTGACGACCGGCCGCAGGCTCCACCAATCCAGCCGTTCGGCATACTGATCTTCCCAAACCTGAGCCGCAGCCGCCTTCGGATTGTCGGCTTCCTCGCGCGGATCGGGAGCATTCATTTCGATCCAGCGAACAAAGTCGGCGATCACCGCATCGGGGAGTTTCTTGCCGGGCGGCGGTGGCATGACGAGCGCGTCGTGCCGCAGCGCGTCGATGAGCAAACTCTCGTCCGGCTTTCCGGGAACCACGGCTGGACCGGAATCGCCGCCCGTCCGCACCGCCGCTCGCGAATCCAACCGCAAACCACCTTTGGGCTTCTTGGCCGCCGCAGAATGACATTCATAACAATGCCGCACGAGCACCGGTCGAATTCGTTTCTCAAAGAATTCCTTCCCTGCCGCTGCCTCTTCCGCCGAGCCAATCGAAATTCCACCAGCAAACCACCAGCACAAGAGCAGAACGATCGTTGGCCCCAGGCCACGACCGCGAACAGCACACCCTACTGGCCGACCTATCCGCATGCGAGACATCTCCCAAAAACGAAGCCATTGCGACGCGGAGTCAGTATATCACACTCACTCCGCAAGCAACTCGGCTGTGCCAGCAGGGTCGTGTTCTAGTTTGACGACCAGGCTTCCAGTGTCCTCAAACTTCTGAAGTCTGTTCACGAACGATAAATCCTTGCACGGCCATGACTGAGACATTGTGATCGTTTATTGACCCGCATGAAACTTCCTAAAGTTTGCCCGGATCGGGTGCCATCAGCCGCAGGGCGCTAGTACCGCCGATTACAAATTCATTCCCACCAGAGCGAGTTGTTTCCAAATCTTCTCAGTCGTCCTAAGCTGGCGCCAGGTTCGTGGGCGTGGTGTGGGAGTGTTGCGAGTCGGCCGTCCGGTGTAGGTCCAGTTCA
>JACRIH010000507.1 GCA_016235885.1 Planctomycetales bacterium
CTGGCGGGCTTGTTGATTTACTGTGGCGGTGGCACTCCGTGACACCGCACGTTGTGGCCGCCCTGTGGGGCGGCCACAACATGTCCCGCCACGGAGTGTCGGGACCACATTAATTCAACAGACCCTGGCGAGTGCGGCTACTGCCCAATCATCTCTGCGGGTCTACTTAGAGCGGTTCTAGGCTGGCTGTAGCGAAACTCGTGAGAGTTCCGAACTGAAATCTCACGATTTCAGCTACTTTTCTCCGCCACATCCCAATGGGAACCGCTCTAAGCACAGCCACCTTGCAATGCCTGACAGACTGTGGAGAAAAAAGACGGGAAGCCCGATGAACTCGTGCTCCACGTCTGTTTCAACACTCGGCCCGGCTTCATCAATCAGCCAGTGACAGGTCGAATTGATTCTTTTCGGGCGTGGTCGTGACGATCGCGGTGAGGCCGCTGTTCGCAATGTCCGCATACTTTTCGGGGATCAGTGATTTTCTTTCCGCCACAGGCATCTCGCCCTGTTTCGCGTATTCCTCGGGGGTCATGTTGACCACGGCTCCACCTGACACCGCCGTCACGGCAATCTGATATCTTCCCTCAACAGCGCCGGAGCCTGGCCCGGTCGAGAGTGTGAACTTGCCACTGTCATCGGTTGTCGCTGTGGCCACCGGGCCCTTGTCAGGCTGGAACACCACGGTGGCATTCTTCACCGGTTGCCCCTGATAAGTCACCTTGCCGCCTGCGGAGTAGAGTTTGGGGCCGGCTTGACCACCACACCCGACCAAGTTCATCGCACACCAAATGGCCAAAGCCGATGAATAACAAACTGAACGTTTCATGGTTTGATTCCGTTGATCTGTGGTTGATGTCGCACAAGCCACCCGCTTGTGATTCCATTGGGAAACAGGAGCAGGCGAGCCACCTGCCCCACGTCTTTCAAAACGCTGCGAACCTCGAAGCAATTCGGCCATTAAAAACTAAAAGTTTTCAATTGGAAGCCGATCCCTTCGCCCACCGAGCCGCTGATACGTCGTATGGCTGATGTTCGCGCTGAGAAATCTCGCCGATCCATCAACCAGGAGGAAATGTGCCCCTCCCACATGCCGCGATCGGAATCCCCAACTGAAATTCCAGTTGTTCTTGTTTGTACAGGCTGGGTGCGTAATTTCGCCAGAGGTGGCTCCAGTACAGGTCGTCATATTGTTGATGGGCACCACCGTCGATGCGTGAGCGTTGCCCATACCATTTGAGTGCCACCAATAAGTGGTGTGATCATGACAGTCGGGCAGAACCTCTCCGACAAATATCACATTGGACGTTCCATCCAATACGTCACGGGTCGAAACAGTGATTCCCATGCGCGAAAACATGCCTGAAATCACCAAAGCATTGGCGGAGTTTCCGTGGCCGGAGGATCCTGCCATGGCAAACGGTTGCCATACATCGCATGCAGCCAACGACGAAGGAGTGCTGTTCGACCCTAAGGAACCGGAATAGCTCGATTTGACCCAATTGGCAAAATCCTCCGGTGAATCATCGGACGGACAACGGGCGTAAGGCACTTGATACCTGCGTGCCTGCTTGCCGCCGATCATCGTATCCCAAGCAGCCTGCGGATATCCGGCCAAAACGGCTCCACTGTTAAGACCGCCCTGCATGTTCAATTGGTTGTACAACCCGATCTGGTCGGTGAACGGCAGAATCCGGACTTGCCAGCCGATGCGCGGTCCGCCGTCACAGCATCCCGCGTTCACTTGGTTAATGTAGACTGGAACTCCACCAACGGGAAACACATTGTGCGTATCCAGATAGTTGTGCAGACCCAGACCCATCTGTTTCAGATTGTTCCTGCACTGCGTGCGGCGAGCCGCTTCGCGAGCCTGTTGGACTGCCGGCAGGAGCAGGGCAATCAGGATGGCGATAATGGCGATGACGACCAGCAACTCGATCAGAGTAAATGCCTTCCGCGATGTTCCACGAAGCATGACTCATCTCCCTTTGAAAAAGTGCTTGGAACAAAAACAACCCGACGCACAATACGCCGGATCGGCTAGTCCATGTTGGGCGAACCACATCTGCCAAATCAGTTTCTCAAAGAATCCGCTCTGAGATCACTTCTCGCCCGCTCTCATCTGGTAATCTCATATCAATTCCGAGATCGCCTGGCCGTACGGCAAAATCGGCATCGGGCGACCGCGGTGGTCTGGGAATGACGTGTGGTTTGGTTCGATTCCGAGGTGGCGGAACACGGTGGCCCAAAGGTCATTCGGGGCGAGCGGGCGGTCCTTCGGATGTTCGGCCTTCGCGTTCGTCGAACCGACGACAACTCCGGTTTTCAGGCCGCCGCCCGAAATCAGAATCGACATCGCCTGCGGCCAGTGATCGCGACCGGGCTGCATGACGCCGGTCTGCGTGCCGATGGATGTGCTGACGCGCGGCGTGCGTCCGAATTCGCCCGTTACGACAAGCAGCACTTTCTTGTCGAGGCCCCGCGCGTAAATGTCTTCGATCAACGCGGTGATCGCCTGATCGTAGAATGGGGCACGGAACAGGAAATCGTTGAACATGTGACAGTTCACCGCGTGCGAGTCCCAGTTGTAGACGCAGTCCTTCGGCAGCGCTTTGCCCGGCGTCGGATTCTCCATGACGACCGTGACCCAGCTCACCCCCGCTTCGACCAGCCGCCGCGCCATGATCGCCCGCTGACCCCACGCGTGCCGGCCATACCGATCGCGAATCGCGGCGGGTTCCTGCGCGATGTCGAACGCGTTCCGTGCCTTCGTGCCAGTCAATAAGTCGAGAGCGCGGCGATTGAATTCGTCGATCGCGCTCATCGTGCCGTTGCGATCCACGGCGCGACGCAGGTTGTCCAAGCCAGACAGCAACCGCTGACGGTCATCCAGTTTGCCGGCCATTTCCGGCGCGAGCGACAGGTTCTTGATCTCGAACTTCTCCGCCGACGGGTCGCCGACGACCGCGAACGGATGCGTTTCGGGACCAAGGTACGCCGAGCCGAAACTGAAGACGTCGATCCCCTCGCGACCGCCATCCACAATGTTGACGTAATTCGGCACACCGACATTCCGCCGCTCTCGACACTTCGCCGCCATCGACGGCACGGCCGGATAGTCGTTGACGAAATCCACCGGTTGCAGCGGATCGCGTCCCGTCAGAAACCGCTTGTGCCCGCCGCCGTGATCGGCAAATGTGTGAGCGACCGAACGGATGAGGCTGTACTTGTCCGCAACCCTCGCGTGCAGCGGGAGGTGTTCGCAAACGTCGATGCCCCGGACGTTGGTCGGAATCGGATGGAAGATGCCGCGATAGTCGGACGGCGCTTCCGGCTTCATGTCATACGTTTCTTGATGCGGCGGACCGCCCGGCAGCCACACGAAAATCACCGCCGTGTCCTGCTCGGCCGTTCCACCGTCCGCCGCCTGAGCACGCAGCCGATAGAGGTCACTCAGCCCGAGGCCTCCCACACCCAGAGCACCAACTTCCAGAAATCGGCGGCGAGTCATCGGGCCAGGGCAAGCATGCGGCACAAACGACATGGTGGAAACTCCGTGTGAATCCAACAGGCGGACGATGGTCCATTCGGTTGGGGCGGGTAGGTTTCAATGGCAGGCGGGTCGACCGGAAAGCGACATCTCGGTTGATGGAACAAACGTATCAAAAGAACCTTATCATCGGCAGGCCAGTTTGTCAGCCCGCACGAGTTTCTGTCAACGCCGAGTCCCGCAGTTGTTGGGAGGTCAGGGTTGAGGGTTGAGAGGAGCAGCCGTACCATCGGAATGGTCGAAGTGAATGTGCGGCATTTCGTGGGCGAGATTCCCAAATCGGCGATCGGCAATCGAAAATCGAAAATCGAAAATCCCCATGTCCCTCGATCCAATCTACCTCGACAACAACGCCACAACTCCCGTGTTGCCGGAGGTGGTTGAGGCGATGACGGCGTGCTGGCGCGACGGGTTCGCCAACCCCGGCAGCCGGCATCTGTATGGACGGCGGGCGAGGCAAGCGCTGGAAACGGCCCGCGAATCGCTGGCGTCGATCCTCGGAGCGCATCCGGACGAAGTCATCTTCACGAGCGGTGGCACCGAATCAAACAACATGGCTGTGTTGGGTCTGACCGCGACTTCCTCCCCTCTCCCCTCCGGGGGAGAGGGGTCGGGGGTGAGGGGGCCGCGTGCCTCGGAAACGCATCCGCACACACTGCTGTCCGACGCTCGGACGCCCCCTCACCCCAGCCCTCTCCCGAAGGGAGAGAGAGCACGTCAAACGATCGCATTCACGCGCGGCGAACATCCCGCCGTGCTCGAAGCGGCGCGGTCGCTGACATCCTCCGGCTGGCGGCTCCACGATATGCAAGTCGATTCGACCGGCCGGTTGCTCGCCGAGCAGTACGCCTCGCTGCCGTGGAACGAACTTCGTCTGGTCTGCGTCATTCTGGCGCACAACGAAACGGGAGTGATCCAGAACCTCGCCCCACTGGCCGCGAAATGCTGCGAGCATCACGTCCCGTTGCACATCGACGCAGTGCAGGCGGTCGGGAAAATTCCGGTCAACTTCCACGAACTCGGAGCGACGACGCTGGCTCTCGGCGCTCACAAATTCTGCGGGCCGCGCGGCATCGGGGCGTTGCTGTTGAAACGCGGCGTGACACTGAGCCGCATCGCATTCGGCGGGCATCAGGAAGCCGATCGCCGTCCGGGAACGGAGTGCGTGCCGCTGATCGTCGGAATGGTTCGGGCACTCGAACTGTTTCAGTCCGAACGTGAATTGCGCACGCGGCGGCTGACCGAACTGCGTGACCTGCTGCAAGCGGGGCTGCGCCGCGCGTGCCCGCCCGTCGTCGTCAACGGCGAAGCGGCTCCGCGATTGCCGAACACGTTGAACATCGCGTTCCCCGGCGTGGATGGCGAAGCGCTGCTGGTCGCGCTCGACTTGGAAGGGATCGCCTGTTCGCTCGGCAGCACCTGTGCCAGCGGTGCCGCCGAACCGGCTCCCACGCTGGTTGCGATGGGCTGCCCGCCCGAAGTGTATCGCTCGTCGGTCCGGTTCAGCCTCGGTGTCGAAACGACTCGAGACGAAATTGACCGTGCGATCACGATCATCGGCCGCGTCGTCAATCGACTGCGCAGAATGGAGTAGCCCGACGTGCGACGGACCGAATCGGATCGACCCGCGAAGCCTGACGCGCGCGACACGGACTCCGCGTTCGCCGGTCAATTCCTCGTCCTACCGGAAAACCAATTCGCGCACACCGCGATTGCCCGACTCCCGCTGCCGGAACGCAAACGGCCGTCGTTCGTCTTTTTGCACGGACCACCCGGTGTCGGCAAGTCGCATCTCGCCGCATACGCGGCGCGGCTGGTCAAGCGGCATCGACCAGACGCTCACGTCCAGCAGTTGATCGCCAGCCAGTTCCGCTACGCCGCATCCGACGTGGCCGATCTGCGGGCGATTCTGGATTCGGGCAGCCGTGGCGGACCACCCGATCTGTTTGTCCTCGAAGACGTGCAGGCGTTGCAAAACCATCCGGAACCCCAGCGGCAACTTCGCGGACTGCTCGATGAACTCGTCGCGCACGGCAGCCGCGTGATCGTGACCGCGCGGTGTTCGGCCGGCGAATTGCAGAAGTTTCTCCCGCAACTCGTGAACCGGTTCCACTCCGGTGTGACCGCCATGTTGCGTCTGCCGGGCCTGTCGAGCCGCCTCAGTCTGCTCACACATTTCGCGTCCGCGCGGCAGGTGACGCTGTCCAATGAAGTCATCCGCTGCCTCGCGAAGTCGCTGCCGGTTTCGCCGCGCGAACTGCTTGCCGCGGTCGTGCAACTCGATGCTGCCGCGCGACACGCCCGTCAGCCAATCAGCGTCGCATCGGTCGAGAAATGGTTGCGTGCCGACGTCCGTTCTCCCGCGCCAACCCTCGCCGAAATCACCCGCGTGGTCGCCACCCAGTTCGATGTCCCGCTCTCCACGCTCCGCTCAAAATCCCGATCCCAGTCCGCAGTGCTTCCACGACAATGTGCGATGTTCCTTGCCCGCGAATTGACGAACGCCAGCCAGGTTGCAATCGGCGAATTCTTCAGCCGCGACCACAGCACTGTCATCCACGCTTGCCAGCGGATCGAACAGTTCCTCACTGACGACCCCGCCGTGCGCCAGCATCTCAGTCAGTCGCGACTGGCGCTGGGTCGATCGGAATGAACCGGCAGCAGTTCGACGCCAGCAGCCCGGCTGCGTCAAGCAGCCGGGCTGCTCTTTCGGGCATCATTTCCCTGTGATCCTTCATCCTCTATCCTCCATCCTCAATTCGTCCCTCCCGCTGGAAAAACCCGAGCACCGCATGCCACTACTCCCGACCCTCACTCCCGACCTCCCCGGCATTCGCGGCGTCATCAAACAGCAACTGGAAGACTTCGAGGTAGACGAAATCCCCGCGTACGAGCCGTCCGGCAAGGGAGATTTTCTGTACCTGTGGGTCGAAAAGATCGACCTCTCCGCCGAACAGCTCACCAGCCATCTGGCGAAGTTTCTGAAGATCGCCCATCAGGACATCGGCATGGCGGGGATGAAGGACCGTCAGGCGATCACCCGCCAGTTCGTCTCCGTGCCCGCTCGCTGCGAACCACTTCTCGAATCGATCCAGCACGCGGGGATTCGCGTGTTGAGTGTCGCGCGGCATCGCAACAAGCTGCGGACCGGCCACCTGAAGGGGAACCGGTTTTCAATTCTCGTGCGCAATTGCGTGCCGGGCGCCGAGACCAACGCGGCGGCGATTGCCGATCGGATTCGACAAACAGGCTTCGCAAATTATTTCGGCGACCAACGATTCGGCCGCGACGGGGAAACGCTGCAACTCGGCTGCGAACTGCTCCGCGGCACGAAAACGCCGGGGGACATCGCCCGCGTCCGCCGCAAGTTTCTGTTGAGATTGGCCCTGTCCGCCGTGCAGTCGCACCTGTTCAACCTGGTCCTCGCCGAACGAATCACCGACGGCCTGATCGACCAAGTGCTGGCCGGCGACGTCATGCAAGTCGTCGAATCCGGTGGCCCGTTCGTCGTGGAAGATGTGTCGCGCGAGCAACCGCGTTTCGACGCCCGCGAAATCGTCACGACGGGACCGCTGTTCGGCCCAAAGATGAAACAGCCGCTGGGAGACGTCACCGCCCGCGAATCGCGGGTGCTGGAACAATTCCAACTCGAACCTGTCGCGTTCACGCGATACGCGAACCTCACGTCAGGCACTCGACGCCCATTTTTGATCTGGCCTGAAAACTTGCAGGTGGAATCCGAACGCGACGGCATCCGATTGCGATTCACGCTACCCGCCGGCTGCTATGCAACGGTGCTGCTGAATGAGTTTCAGAAGTCATAGTTCGTTTAACCCGGAGCCAACGGCGACGGCGTGTTGTAGTGTCACGCAAACGCCGTCGCCGTTGGCTCCGGGTTAAACGAAAAAAGCCATGCCCGGTTAGGAGAAAGCGGCATCCGTGCCAGTGAGCCATCCTTGGTGCGAGATGGTTTCGCTTGGTCGGACTCAGTACCGAGTGAGTCGTCGCTTTTCTCAACTAACCGGGCATGGGAGGGACAGTATTGGAGTCCCGCCTTCAGGCGGCCTAGCCGGATGAATCCGGGACTCCAGCGATTCAATTCAGCTCGACAGTTCTTTGAACAGCGGGCCGAATGCGGGCATCTCCTGCCGGAGAAGTTCAAGCCATGCCTGTGGATTCCAGATTTCAACGCAGATCGCGGCTCCGATGAGCATCACTTCGCCATTCGGAGGCACATCGAGGAACTCTCGAAAACCCTCCGGAACAACGAGCCGTGAACGATTGGCCAACCGCACGATGCGCGACCGAGTCGAGAGCAATCTCCCAAGCCGCTGCACATCACCGTAACGTTGTTCCATGCGGCCGGTCGTGATCTTCTGCCGGATCAGACCCACGCCGTCGTCGATCCTCTGCTGCCAATCGGCTGCCTTCCAAAGACTCAGGCAACCGTGGCGTTCCTTGGCGACGATCACATCGCCGTTCGCATCGCTGATCGGCTCCGCCAACTCCGTCGGCAGCGTGATTCGAAAGCGGTCATCAATGACCCGCTTGAATTCACCGGTGACGAAGGTTTCGGGAGCGACGGACATCGAAGGCTGACTCCGAACGGGAATCGCAGAACAAGACGCTGGCTTGCGATGCGAAACATCGTACAGGGCCAGAAACCCACAAGCAATCGGTTTTCAAAGAGCATTGTGGGCAAATTCCCCACAGGATGGCGGACAGGCTACCCACGCAGTTCAGAAAACGCAAACGAACGATAACGGCTTTTCTGAAGATTCTGGAAATTCCTGCGGCCGCCAATCGAGCCACGAAAGTGTTGCCCGCGAAACACGCGAAATGACGCGAAACAAATGTGTCGGGGAAGGCGAGGCAGTAGCCGCGTTAGCCAGAACGTGGGACAGCTCCATGTCAAAACCAACCAAATGGTTGGACTATTCCGCGGGCGACTCACACTTCCGCTTCGTCGATCCACATCGTCGCGTCGATCAGAATTCTTTCGCGACCTTTCGCGTGTTTCGCGGGCAATACTTTGTCGCCTCGACGAGATCGCTCTCGTGTCACGTCACGGCTTGGGCTCGTTCGACGTCGGTCCAATCCGCGAGACCACACTGTACGTGTCGGAGTCGCGGCCGGTGTAGGCGACGATAAGTTCGGCGAGGAATCCCAGCGAGATCATTTGTGAGCCGAGCAACAGAGACGCGATCGAATACGCCAGCGCGGGGCGATCGCCGATTCGCGCGAAGTCGAAACCGGCGATGTTCGTGAGCAGCCAGACCACGGCGAGGTAGCTCAAGCCGAGACTGCCCAGCGCGAAGAAGATCAGCCCGATGGCACCCAGCATGTGCTGCGGACGCTGGCCGAAACCGGTGAGGAATTTGACGGTGAGCAAATCGAGGAAGCCGCGAACGAAGCGGCGGATTCCGTACTTGGAGTGACCGAACCGGCGCTGCCGATGATTGATTTCGAGTTCGGTCACCTTGAAGCCGCGTGCATGGGCGAGCACGGGGACGAACCGATGCAGCTCACCGTACAACCGGATTTCCGCCGCGACCTGCTTGCGGAAACATTTCAAACCGCAGTTGTGATCGTGCAGCCATAGCCCGGTCAGTTGGCTGACGAAGAAGTTGAACACGCGACTCGGATACACCTTGTGCCACGGGTCGAGCCGCCGGCGCTTCCAGCCGTTGATCACGTCGAATCCTTCGTCGATCTTGCGCAGAAAGGCTGGAATTTCGGCCGGATCGTCCTGCAAGTCGGCGTCCATCATGAGGATCAATTCACCGCGTGCCGCCAGCATGCCGGCTGACAACGCCGCCGACTTGCCGAAATTCCGCCGGAACCGAATCCCCGATACGCGTGCATCAGACTTCGTGAGCTGTTCGATCACGTCCCACGACGTGTCGCTCGACCCGTCGTCTACGAAAACAATTTCAGCCGCGATGTTCTGCGCCTGGCAAACGCGATCGATCTCCGCATGCAATTCGCGGAGACTGTCAGCTTCGTTGTAGACGGGGATGATGATCGAGAGCATGTACGGGCCTTAGCATGTAGACCGGTCACTCCGTGACCGGAACGTTCGGGTCACGGAGTGACCCGGCTACTTTGACTGAGATTCTTCGACGGCTTGACTGCGTAGTATAGCGCAGCGGCCATCACAGTTTCACCCACGAACGAGACGCCACGCATCAACACGGCCACGAGGACGGCGGACAGCGGACCGATGCGGGGGGAGAGCAGGTTCATCAGCAAGCCCTCGCGCACGCCGACTCCACCGGGGGCGAACACGGCTGCGAAGCCGAGCACGTTGGCGATGACGTTTGCCGCCGTCCAAGCCGGCCAGTCCGACCAAGCGACCGGTTCCGGCGACACGGACTGGATCGCGCAGCCGAGACTCAGCCCGTGAATGAACCAAGCGATGACGAGCGGTCCGATCCCGCTCAGGCACACGCCGAGGCTCAATCGCGGGGCGGAAGCCGCATCGCTGTCCGAGACTTTTGCCAGTCGGCGCACGAATCGGATGAACACTTGTGAGAATACGGCCCAACCCACGAGGCAAACGAGCACCGTCGGCACCGCGAACGCCGCGCGACCGGAAAACGATGCGGGCAACCGCGCCGTCCAGCCGGTGTCGTCCGCCCACCACGGCAACAGGCCCGCCACCGTCATCACGCCGGCGGCCATGTACGTGAGTGTTTCAAACGTGACGGTGAACGCCGCCGTCGCCGTGCCAACTCCCTCGGGCTTGAGCATCGCCGCGCGAATAATCAGCACGGCCGCTTTGCCGGGGACGTACTTGCCGAGGTGCCCGCAAAAGTATGCGCGGGCGGCGTGCTTCCACGACACGTTTTCTCCGAGCGATCGCATGAGCCGCCGCCAGTACCACACGGACGGACTCCACGCGACGATCGAGAGGCCGACGGACGCGAACATCCAGCCCGCGTGAATGTGAACGTCCGCCGCGCCGGTGTGTTGTTCTCTCGCGTCAGTCCACAAACGGTGTCCGTGGCGGATGACGAACGTGAGGACGATCGCGAACAGTGACCATTTCAAGACCGGCCAGAGCCAGCGACGCTGCAACCAAATGTCCAAGGTCCAAATCCCATTGTCCAATGAATGACCAGTGACCAAATCCCATTGTCCAATGAGTCGCCAATCTGATTCCTCGAATCCGCGTTCAAGGCCCCGTTTGGGTCTTGGACATTTGAGCTTGGGATTTCATTGGTCTTTGAGACTTGGGACTTGGACATTCCAACCACACGCGCAATAATCGCTCCTGTTTTCGACAAAGACGCTACGAGTTCTCGTGCTTGTGAAGTTCGTAGTACAAGTGGCTGGCCTGCGGGACGATCAGGGCTTCCATTCCCAATCGCACGGCCTTCGTCGATCCGGGCAGCGCGAAGACCACTTTGCCACGAGCGATTCCACCGACGGCACGACTGAGCATTGCCGCCGCTCCGACTTGCTCGTAAGACAGCATCCGAAACAATTCGCCGAAGCCGTCCAAGCGTTTGTCGAGCAGCTTGTTGATCGTCTCGTACGCGTTGTCCCGCAGCGCGATGCCTGTGCCACCGTTTGTGACCACCACTGCCACGGTCGAGTCATCCAAGGCGGCTTGGACTTCGCGGCTAATCTGTTCGGGGTCGTCTTTCACCAGAGCATACCGCGCGACGTGGTGTCCGGCGGCGGCGATCAGTTCGCGAATTGCCTGGCCGCTCGTGTCGGTGGCTTCGGTGCGCGTGTCGGAAAACGTGATCACCGCGAAACCGAGCGGACCGTGTTTGGCTCCGGCGGCCTGATGTTGCTGCACGCTGTCGGGAGTGAGCGGCGCGGTCATCGCGAGGCGGCCTTGCGATGCACGACGAACCCTGGAATCTTCACGCGAATTTGCCACAGCGTCTTGCCGGACGTGATGTACAGCGTTCGCAGGTCGTCGCCACCGAACGTGACGTTGGTGATGATGTCTTCCGGGATCGGGATTCGGCCGTGGATTTTTCCGGCGGGTGAGATCACATAAATGCCGGTCGGCACGTCGGTCGTTTCGGAATCGTTGCGAGCGCGGTGGACGCCGGCGGCAATGTACAGATTTCCCTCGATATCCACCGCCATGCCGTCTCCACCGCGGCCCGGTGCGAAATCGAAGACGAGTCGATGACCGCTCGGCTTCCCCGCGGGATCGAGATCGAACGCCCAGATTTTGCGGTTGGTGTTCTGTCCCCGGTTGGAATCGACCACGTACAGCGTGCGCTCGTCGGGGCTGAGGGCGATCCCATTCGGGCGCTGGATGTCGTCGGGTTGCGTGATGATCCGCGTGACGGTGCCGTTGGTGTCAATGCGGTAAACCGACTCGTGCGACAGCTCCATTTCTTGACGGCGGTCGTAGCTGGGGTCGGTGAAAAAGATTTGCCCGTTCGAGCGGGCGGCGATGTCGTTCGGAGCGTTGTACCGTTTCCCCTCGAACCGGTCCGTCAGCACTTCGACCTTGCCAGTCTGCATGTCCGTGCGCGTGATCCGCCGGTTGCCGTTTCCGCCGAATTCGTTTCCCTCGCAGGCCAGCAACCGTCCCTGCGCATCAAACAACAATCCGTTCGATCGCCCGCTGTCGGCTCGCCACACGGAGAATTCACCCGTTCGCGAATCAAGTTTCAGGATGCGATTGTTGATGATGTCGGAAAAGTAGACCTGCCCATTCGCATCGGCGGCGGGGCCTTCGAGAAAGGCGACGGCGGTCGCGGGGGTGACTTGTGCGCCAGCGTCTACGAATCCAGCGGGAAGCGGCGTCTGATGCAGGTTGGGCATGGTTTGATTTCCGATTCTCGATTGCCTATTTTCGATTGCGAGACTGCGGTATCGAATAGCTCACCAGCTCGAAAATCGCAAATCCAAAATCAAAAATCGTCAATCAGAAGAACTCGTCCTGGTCCCGCAAATCGTCCTCCGTGACCACGCGCAGGCCCTTCTCTTCCAGGATTCGCAAGGCGAGATCGACATCATCGACGTAGAGCGCGATCGCTCCGTGGCCTTCGCGATGATAGAGGAGCGGGTAGGTGTAGTGGACGTTGAGTTCTGCTTGCAGCAGGGCGATGCAGATGCGGACGAACGGTTGCGGGCCGTCGGGGAGTTCCACTCCGACGAGGTCGTTTTCGGAGAACGAGAAGTCCGAGAGCTTCAGGATTTCGCGGCCGCGGTCGGCGTCGTTCACCATCAACCGCACGATCGCGCAGTCCACCGAATTCGCGATGCTGAGGGCCACGATGCGAATGTCGGGGCTTTCGAATTTTCGCAGCAGGTCGTGCAGCCGACCGACCCGGTTCTCCATGAACACAGCGAACTGACGCAGGCAAGGCCAGCCCTCGCCGCGCTTCGTGGAGGGATCCGCGATGCCCGTGCCACCCGTTTCGTTGGTTTCGAATCCTTTGCGTTTGGACACTGCGGTGTCCTCCGTGCCGTGAATGAATGTCGTTGAAAACTCGCGGGCCGGCTCCGCACACGGAGTGTGCGGGCTACTTGGATGGCAGTTCCGTCGAGGAAATGGTCGCTCTTCTCGCGGCCGACAGGTTGTGTTATGGGACTCTACTGGAACGGAGTTCGAACCGTCAATTGCTGTCGTTGCGGAGGATGTCATCGTGCTGCAAGCCGTGCTGTTTGATATGGGAAACGTGCTGGCGTTCTTTTCGCATGACCGGATGTGTGCGCAGATTGGTGCGCTGAGCGGCCGATCGGCGGCGGAGATTCGTGAAGTTTTGATCGATACCGGTTTGCAATGGCGGTTCGAGCGGGGATGGCTGACCGAGCGGGAGTTTCAGCGCGAATTGGAACGCGTCCTCGAACACGAGTTCGACTTCGACGAGTTGATTCGGGCCGGGTCCGACATCTTTGAGGAAAACGTTTCACTGCTGCCGGTGCTGGACGAGTTGCACGCGCGCGGCATCAGGCTCGTGTTGCTGTCGAACACGTGCATCTCGCACTTCCGATTCGTGGCGGAGACCTATCGCGTGCTGGAACGGTTCGACGACGTGGTCCTGTCATGCGAGGTGGGGCATCTGAAACCGGAGCCGGAGATTTTCGAAGCGGCCGTGGCGGCCATCGGTTGTCCTCCGGACCGCTGCTTCTACACCGACGACATCTCCGAGTACGTGGCGACTGGCCGGCGGTTCGGTCTCCACGCAGAAGTCTTCGAAGGAACCGACAAACTGCTGGGTCACCTGGCTCGACTGGGTGTCGACGTTTCGTCTGATCGTGGTTGTACCACTTCTGCGGGTTGATCCTCGGCGAGCGCGCATCCGGACGGTGACGGTTCTGCGCTGTCGGAGCTACCGGCGGGGACCAGTCACACGGCTCATGCAGGCGACTGTCGGATTTCGGACATTTCTCGCCCAGCTTCTCCAGAGTCACGACAACTGAGTCCGTTCGTGACCATTCTCGCCGTCAAAGTCGGTCACAGTTTGACTGTCAGGATCAAGCGGAAAACTTCATCCGGCATTGCCGTAACCATCTGCATGGATAGCAATTTGAGAGCCTCAAGGCCAACTTGCCACGCCGCCGATAAATTCGATCAGTCGCGGCTTGCAGGCTCCCGCATCTGAATTCTGCAAGACGTGATGCATCAGGAATGCTGGGAGTGAGAGTCGTGGACTACGGAAAAGTCCGCCAGCGCCGGTGCAAGTCGTCACTGATTGAGGTCGTGTGTTTGCTGTTTGACCGGACGTTCAAATCGGTTTCCTCGGACTAAATGCGACGCGCGTCGCAGGCGGTTAGTCGAACTCTACCGCTGCTTTGGAAAACCGCCTTCGGACGAAACATTGACCGACGCGGCGTCGGTTGGAACAGCCCACGAAATCAATCCCAAGGGAAGGAGACGTTTAGTCATGAAATTGTTGAGCCTGTGTAGCGCGGTGTTGGCCGCATTGGGAATGGTGACGACGGCGCAAGCCGGTGTCATTACCCAGGTCAATCACTGCTGTGGCGCGGAGAAGAGCTGTGGCTGCGCTCCCTCCTGCCAACCGACTTGCTGCAAGCCGGTAATCTGTCGACCAGCCTGTCCGAATGTGTTCACGTACCAACGGAGCTGCTGCAAGCCCAGCGATAGCTGTGGCTCGAAGTGCGCTCCGGCCTGCTGTGCTCCCGCTGCGGCCAAGGGCTGCTGCGACATGAAGAACGCTTGTGCGGCTCCGGCTGCCAAGTGCGGACCGGCGTGTGGTCCTGCTGCGAATGCTTGTGCGGCTCCGGCCAACTGTGGGCCGGCGAAGTGTGCTCCGGCGTGCGGACCTGCGGCAAACAACTGTGCCGCTCCCGCGAAGAACTGTGGCCCGGCGTGTGGCCCAGCAGCCAACACCTGCTGTGCTCCGGCTGCGAAGAATTGCTGCGACAACAAGGGCTGCTGCCCCAAAGCCAATAGCTGCTGTGCTCCGGCGAATGCCTGTGGCGCGAATGCTTGCGGTGCCAACGCTTGCGGTGCCAAGCAGGGTTGCTGTGGTGATCAAGGCTGCTGTGGCAAGACCGCCAAGACGAAGTGCTGCGACGCCGATCCCTGTGAGATCGCTCACTGGATCTACGTCTCCCAGACTGCTTGCTATGCCAAGGATCGTCGCAAGGCGGTTGAGAAGCTCGGCAACAAGTTTGACTGCGTGTGCAATCCCGAAATCATGGCTGCCTTGGTCTACGCTCTGAACGATTGCGACGAGCGAGTCCGCAAGGAAGCCGCTGATGAACTCGGAGACCAACTCCGCAAGAATCCCTGCTGCTGCAGCGATGCAACGACAGCGGCTCTGACTGCGGCTTTGGGTGATTGCGACAAGGGTGTTCGTCGTCAAGTTGAAGAAGCTCTGCGTGCTTGTGGCTACGACGTGAAGGATTGCTGCGAGCAGACCGCTTGCTGCACTCCGGCTGCTCCGGCCTGTGCGGCTCCAGTGGCGTGTGGATCTGGTGCGGAACCCGCTCCGGCTCCGGCCCCGACGGAAGCTGCTCCGGCACCAGCCCCGGCTCCGGCCCCCAAGGCTGCGATTCCGGCTCCGGCTGAACCAGAAGCCTACTTCCCCTCCCGGATCAAGAGTCAGCAGACGAAGAAGACCAATCGTCTGTCGAACCTCTTCGGTTTGCGAAGCTAAGTAGGAAGTGAAGAATTCATAGCGAACACTTTCGGAAACAAGTAGTCCGTCTGAGTTCGACAAAGAGCCACCCCCGGTGTGAACCGGGGGTGGCTTCTTTTTTCGAAAGTAAAAGTAGACGGGTCACTCCGTGCCCCGAACTTCCGGTCACGGAGTGACCCGTCTACTTTCGTCCTTTTGCCTGCGGTGTCCCCTTGGAAGTTGATTCCGAACGGCGTACCTTGTTCGTCCGGAGGACCAAGCCATGCCGCTTCGTTTCGTTGCACACCTGACACTTGCCACACTGATCACCGCGTCATTCGCCCAGGCTGCGGACCGGCCGGAATCACCCGGCATCGTTGCCACCGAATTCGTGTTTGAGACGGCTCCGTTCCGGGAATGCCACGCCTCCACAGTCGTCGACACGCGCGACGGCTTGCTGGTTGCGTGGTTTGCCGGGACGACAGAAGGAGCGAAAGACGTTGATATCTGGCTGTCTCGACACGACGGAGGCGGAAAGTGGTCCGCGCCAGCCCGTGTCGCAGACGGAGTTCAGATCGACGGCAAGCGGCATCCGTGTTGGAACCCGGTCCTCGCGCGAGCCGCTCGGCCAGAGCGCCTGCTGTTGTTCTACAAAGTCGGCCCCAGTCCGAGCACTTGGTGGGGGATGTTGAAAACGTCCACCGATGGAGGCCACACGTGGTCCGAAGCGCAACGCCTGCCCGACGGCATCGCCGGACCCATCAAGAACAAACCGGTCTGGCTCGACGGCGGAGTCCTGCTGTGCCCGTCGAGCAGTGAGCATGACGGCTGGCGAGTCCACATGGAATCGACTCGCGACTTGGGCAAGACGTGGACGAATTCGGGACCGCTCAACGATGGCAAGATGTTCGGCGCGATCCAACCGACGGTGTTCATTCATCCGTCCGGGAAGTTGCAGATGTTCTGCCGCAGCCGACAAAAGTCGATTGTCGAATCGTCCTCGGACGATGGCGGCAAGACGTGGAACGAATTGAAAGCGACGTCGCTGCCGAATCCGAACAGCGGGATCGACGGCGTGACGCTCCGCGATGGCCGTTTCCTAATGATCTACAATCACACGCCGAAAGGCCGGTCACCGATCAATGTCGCAGTGTCGAAGGACGGTCACACCTGGCAGGCCGCCGCCGTCCTCGAAGACCAGCCCGGCGAATACTCGTACCCGGCGGTGATTCAGTCTGGCGATGGGCTGGTCCACATCACGTACACGTGGAAGCGACAGCGAGTCAAACACGTGGTCCTCGACCCGGCCAAGCTGTCGTTGCGTGAGATGGTCGACGGAAAGTGGCCGGAGTGAAGATTTGCGATTTCCGATTTCCGATTTCCGATCTACATTCCCACCACGATGTCGGACGAGCAGATCGAAAATCGAAAATCGAAAATCAAAAATCACCTCGGATCGCCCACGTGCCGCAACTGGCTCTGGTTTTCGTGGCAGGTCGTGTTGCGGATCGTGTTCCTGATGTGGCTGCGATACCGGGCACACGGCACGCGGAACATCCCGGAATCGGGTGGTGGGTTGTTGATCGCCAACCATCAGAGCTTTCTCGACCCGCTGCTGGTCGGCCTGCCGCTGCATCGGCCGGTGAGTTACATCGCCCGCGATTCGCTGTTCCGCGTGCCGGTGGTGGGCTGGATTCTGCGGAACACCTACGTGATGCCGTTCAATCGCGACGGCGGATCGCCGTCGATCATCAAGGAAACCATCCGCCGCATGGAAGTCGGATTCCTCACCGGCGTGTTCCCCGAAGGGACGCGCAGCCCGGACGGAACCGTGGGGGAATTCAAACCCGGCTTCGTCGCCCTCGTGCGCCGCGTACGCCTGCCGGTGTACCCCGTCGGCATCGCGGGAGCCAACCGGGCGCTGGGTCGCGGAAGCTGGTTTCTCAAACCGTGCCGCGTCTGCGTCGTGTTTGGCGAACCAATCTCCGTCGCCGAACTCGAACGCCTGAGCGAACGCGGCCGCGAGGCTGAACTCGTGAGCCTGGTCCGGCAGCGCGTCATCGACTGCCAGCGCGAAGCCGAGGAGCGACTCAGCGGACGATGGAAGAATGGAGAATGGAGAATGGAGAACGGAGAACGGAAACTCGCCGGACAACTTTCAGACCATCCACCATCCACTATCCACCATCCACCACAACCGAGCATCCTCGATCCTCAGCCCTCCTCACAAACCAGCACAGAAGCCACCTAAATGCCCCAACGCATCCTCAGCATCTCTGGCCTGCGCGGCGTCATCGGCGACGGCCTCGACCCTGCGTATCTGATCGACTTTGCGTGCGCGTTCGGCACGCTGATGGATGGCGGCCGAGTCGTGATCAGTCGCGACGGGCGGTCGTCGGGATTGATGGTGAAGCACTCCATCATCGCCGGGCTGACGGCGACCGGATGCACGGTTATCGACTCCGACATCGCTTCGACACCGACGTGCGGCGTGCTCGTGCAGGAACTGCACGCTGCCGGTGGCTTGCAGATCACCGCCAGCCACAATCCCGTCGAATGGAACGGCCTCAAACCGTTCAGTTCGGCCGGGTCGGTGTTCGATCAAGCGCTGGGCGAGAAGCTGCTGGCGATCCTCAACGACAAGTCGTTCCGCCTCGTCGGCTGGGACCGGCTTGGTCAACTCGAATCATTGGCCGATCCGTCGTCGGCACACTTGCGAAAGGTGCATGCGCTCGTGGACATCGCCGCCATCCGTTCGCGCCGCGCGAAGGTGGTGCTCGACTGCAACCACGGCAGCGGCGCAGTCCTCGGTCCCAAGCTGCTCGAAAGCCTGGGCTGCGACGTCCACATCATGGGTGGCATTCCCGATGGCCGTTTCGAACACGTCCCCGAACCGACCGAAAAAAACCTCACCGACTTGTGTGCCGAAGTCCGCCGCGTCGGAGCCGACGTCGGTTTCGCGCAAGACCCCGATGCCGATCGGTTGGCGATCGTGGACGAAACCGGACGCTACATCGGCGAGGAACTGACGCTGGCGCTGTGTGCCGACTTCATCCTGCAAAAAACGCCCGGCCCGGTGGTGGTGAACGGTTCGACCAGCCGCACGACCGCCGACATCGCCGCGAAGCACGGTTGCCCGTTCTTCCGCTCGCACGTCGGCGAAGCGAACGTCGTGGCGAAAATGCGCGAGGTCCACGCGATCATCGGCGGCGAAGGGAACGGCGGTCTGATCGAACCGCGCGTGGGCTACGTCCGCGACAGTTTTGCCGCGATGGCGTACGTGCTGGCGGGAATAACTGCTCGCCGCGAACCGCTCTCGCGCTGGGTCGATTCGCTCCCCAAATACACGATCGTGAAAGACAAGCTCACCTGCGACCGTGACCGCGTGACCGCCGCCTGCGCCGCCTTGAAACGCCAGTTCGCAGACGCTCAGCCGACCGAAGGAGACGGCCTCCGCCTCGACTGGCCCGACCGTTGGGTGCAGGTCCGAGCGAGCAACACCGAACCCATCCTCCGCGTGATCGCCGAAGCCCCCGACCCGGCTTCCGCCCGCGACCTTTGTTCGCGTGCGATGGAGATCGTCCGGCCCAGTGGCTGATGTGGGTCTCTCTGCGACAATCCGCGTAATCTGCGTTTCAAAACCATGCGTGACGAGTACGATGAAACGCAGATTCCGCAGATGAACGCAGACGAGCTAACACTACAGCGCACGTTCCGATTCGTCGTAGCTGAATTCGCAAGAATTCAGAGAGCTTGCCAAGATCGTGCGGCTGAATTCTTGCGAATTCAGCTACAACGTGTGCTGTAGTCCTAGTTAGATCGGCCGCAAGCGACGCAGTTCGGGCTCCGCACACCCGACAACATCCACCAAGTGGGTGAGGCATACCAAGCACCAGTGCTTGAGTGGGCCCGGGTACTCGTCGCTCGCGAACGTACCGCGACCAACATAGTCTCGATAATTAGACTTGCTATACACCCGAAAGAGCCGGCCCTCGAACACTTCGGAGTCGTCCCGCGAGGCGAACGATTCTTTGCGCACACCATACGCGACGTAGGACGGCCACACCAATTCAAACATCTGGCAACTCGGGTCGGATTCGATGGCGACTGTACCACCGATGACCTTGTCCGGCAGCACCTCGAAGTCCTCGGGCGGCCCGTCGGCCTTCACCTCCTCGACCACCACCCGCAAGATGTTCTCCTCCGGCTCCCAGCACTCGCGGAGGAACAGATACCTGCAGGCGTTGATCGCGTCACGCATCGGATTCCCTCTGCGGCCTAACCAAGCTCTGAGACTTCAGTGGAATCAAACCGCTGACAGATTCTGAAAAGCAGCTCTACGCGAACAACTCGCGCACCGGCTGGCCGCCGTTGTCGATGATGTAGTGCGGGCGGCCGCGGTTGTCGAGATAGGTGGCGTCGAGGGGGACGTCCATGAAACGGTAGATCGTCGCTGCCAGATCGCCGGGGGTGACGGGGCGTTCTTTGATTCGGCCGCCGTCGAGTTCAGTCGCGCCGATCACCTGGCCATGTCGCAGGCCGCCGCCGGCGAGGACCATCGACATCACTTCGGGCCAGTGGTTGCGCCCGTCGGTGCTCCCCTGCGTGCCCATTTGCGGCGTGCGGCCGAATTCGCCCATCGCGATCACCAGCACGTCGTCGAGCAGCCCGCGTTCCGCGAGGTCGTTGATGAGCGTGGTGTGCAGGTGATCGAACAGCGGCAACAGCGGTCCCAGTCCCTTCTTGATCCCCCCGTACGGCGGGATGTTGTCGCCATGCGTGTCCCACGTGCCGGACGCCGAGTGATAGCTCAGGTCGATGGTGACGAAGGCGACGCCGGATTCGACCAGCCGGCGAGCCAGCAGCGCTTGCTGACACCACAGGTGTTTGCCATACCGCTCGCGCACGTCGGCGGGTTCGCGCGAGATGTCGAACGCCTGCTGAGCACGACGGCCGAGCACCATGTCGACGGCCTGCTGCTGGTACGTGTCGAGCGCCTCCAGCGAGCCGGATTGGTCGAGGCCCTTTCGCAGCCGGTCGAGGTCGCGGAGCAGCGTGCTGCGATCGCCGATGCGGTCGATGTCGAGTCCCGCCGGAAGCTGGAACATGTCCGCCCCGCCCACCCGGCCGGTGTCGTTGCCGACGAGGTCGTACACCGGCAGTCGCGTGGCCTTGTCGGCGATGAACGGGTCGAACTGCTTGCCGAGGTACCCCGCAAACGCGAGGTGCGACCGCGACTTCATGAACGCCACGTTGGGTGGCATCGCGGGATGATTCGGCCCGTGAAACTTCGCCACGATTGAAGCGATCGACGGGTACTTATCGGCCTCGGGATTCGTGCGCGCCTCGGCGGTGAGGTTGGCGGTCTGCATGACCGTGTTCGGTTCGTGGTTGCTGTGCTTGGAATCGACCGACCGGATGATCGTCAGCTTGTCCAGCATCGCCGCCTGCTTGGGCAGGTGCTCGCAAATCTGCACGCCGGGGACTTTCGTCGAGATGACTGAGAACGGCCCGCGGTTTTCGTACGGGCGATCCGGCTTCGGGTCCCACGTGTCGATGTGACTCGGCCCGCCCGCCATCCACAGCAGAATGACGCTCTTCTTCCCGCGCAGCGACTGCCCGGATTCAACAGCGGCCGCCTGACTGCGGAGCAACTCGGGCAGGCTCAGCCCGGCAATCCCCGCCAGGCTCGCCTTGAGCATTCCTCGCCGATTGAGCAGCGTCAGCCCTTCGCGCGTCCGCCCGTGAAAGTTGGCGAACGCATGTTGCGCGTGCATCGGACGCTGGCAGAACCCGCCATCAAGTTGCATGAACACGCCTCCCGAGAAGATTATCGACCAACGCACGGATCAGCGTACACAAATGAGTGGGGAGGCTCAATTCCAGCCGGAATGAAAAGGGAATATCCAATATCCAACACCCAATGTCCAAATTCCAAGTTGACTGCTTGGATCATGCCACTCAATGAGGCAACGTTTCTCGCCATTTCCTTGGACATTGGAAATTGAGTGTTGGATATTGGACATTTCATCCACCGCCCCTCACCCCAGCCCTAGCCTGATCAAAACCCCGAAAGTTAGGCAGCATGGGCAGTCGCGATTGAATCAAAACTGTTGCGTCAGGAGTTTCATCCGTGCCCCGGCCTTGCCATCCGTGCTATCCAAG
>JACRIH010000508.1 GCA_016235885.1 Planctomycetales bacterium
CTCACCTTGGTGGGCCTGCGCTGCGCTGGTCCCACCCTATGTTGTTAACGAATCCCGGAGGGCAACGATTCCGTTAGGAACGGTGAGTCGATGCGTGGGCGTCGGGCGGCCGGGGCGGAAGCACTGCGTCTGCCGATACTCGGCCGTTGCATTTCGCGCAGCGCACGCGGAGGCGACCGCCGACTGCACGTGGCGCTCCAGAGTCTCCGGCGATGTGGCCACGCGAGCGTTGACAATCAGGTCGAGTTCGTTGACGGTGCAATGGGAAGGGAGCGAGAGCTCCGGATTGTGATCGCGGCTGATCAGGTTGGCGACTCCGAAAAACCCTTCCCACAGACCAATCGTCTTTAGATGCGCCGTTTCGGCGTTCGCTTCGGCCAGCGACATCCGCAACGTATTGACCACGTCGAGCAACAGGTCGTCGAGCGCGAACGGGGTCGACGACGTCACGTGAACGCTGGCGTTGAGCCATCCCAACTCGGCCTCGCCGTCCGCGTACACGTCGTAGTCGATGTCAAGAATCCGGCGACCGAAGTCCCCCTCTTGGTCGATCGTTTCCTGAAGCAGATCGAAACCGGCTCCCGTTTTTGCTGAGACGCGGAGCAGCGGCCGACCGGGATGATGCTGCTCGACGAGCTGCGCCAGTTCGGTCAATTCCCCCACGGCTAGTTCATCCACGCGGTTGATCAAAATCGCATCGGCTTCTTCGAGCTGCTTTTTCAGAATGTACGCGGCTTTCGGTGAGAACCCGGCTTGAGCGTCGCCACGCAGGATTTTGATCCCGTGGCTTGGTTTCAAAATGACGCAGTATGGAGCGATGCTGAATTGGGCGTCGTAGAGCTGCTTGAGAGGTTGAATCACGGTGGCGACGAGGTCCGTGCAGCTCCCAACCGGTTCGGCCAGGATGACATCGGGCATCTGGCGTTGCGTCAGGCGGTCCATCGTGCCGAGCAGTTCGTTGAAATTGCAGCAAAAGCACGCGCCGGCAACTTCACCGACCGAGAACCCCTGCGACCGCAGGTTGTTCGTGTCCACGAGATCGGTCGCCTGGTCGTTTGTCACGATGCCGACGGACTGGCCACGCGACGAAAAATGCCGGGCCAATCGAGCCAGCGTCGTCGTCTTGCCGGCTCCGAGAAAGCCACCCACCATCACAAACCGGATTTTGCGAGTCATCGTTGCGGCGTCTCTGTCAGGCAGGATTGGGAAAACAGGCTCGGGCCATGATATCGCGAGAGGTGGGAAAATGCTTCGCGTCGGCGTGTCAGGCGTGTTCGATGCACTCCGGCCGACTCCGGTGTCAGGCACGGCTGGACCCCGATCGGCGGAATCGAGTCCGAGGGACGGCGACTCGTTGTTGCCAGCGGCTCGACGTGTGCGATAGACTATTCGCCGTCAGGTCTTTCGTCTTCTTGGTCTCACAGGAATCGTGACATGTTCCATTCGTTGCGAACTTCCCGCTGGTTCGGTCTGACTGTCGTCACCGCTTCGTTCGCGATTGTAGCGACATTTTCCGCCGCGAAGAAACTGCCGCTCAAGTATCCGAAGTTCGATCCGTCCGCCGAGCAAGTCGAAATGTTCGATGGGATCGAGCGGGGCTTGATCGATGCGGTCCTGATCCCGAAGGATTCGCTTGGCGGCAATGTGTTCTTCGAGAACAAGACGGACAAACCGATCACGGTCAAGTTGCCCAAGGCTGTGGTGGGCGTGCAAATCCTGAAGCAAGGGTTTGGCGGTCAACAACAGGGCGGTGGTCGGCAGGGGGGCCAACAAGGTGGCCAGCAGGGTGGCGGCCAGCAACAACAGCAGGGTGGTGGTTTTGGTGGTGGCCAACAGGGTGGTGGCCAGCAAGGCGGTTTTGGTGGTGGACAATTCTCGGTGCCTCCCGAACGCGTTGTTCAGATTGCGTTCAAATCCGTCTGCCTGGAACATGGCAAAGCCGAGCCACATTCAACGTCACGGTATCGTCTCGCCAAAGTGGAAACATTTTCGACGGACCCGGTGTTGAAGGAAGCCCTCGAAATCTATGCGACCACTGACATGGATCCCAAGGCTGCTCAAGCGGCGATCTGGTCCGTCGCGGACAAGATGAGCTGGCAGCAACTCGCTTCCAAACGGTATCACCACCTCGGTGGACGCGTCGGCGAAACGTATTTCACTCAAAACCAGATACTGGTTGGCCAGCAACTTATCGCACGGGCGCAGACCGTGGCCCGCGAAAAGGCAAAGCAGCCGACTTCACCCGCGGCGACCGTATCGCAGAACAGTTCGGCGGCAAATTAGCCGTCGGACGACCGCAACGAACAAAGCAGAACACCCGGCTGATTCCAGCCGGGTGTTTGCGTTTCGTGGTGAAGTGTCGATGGGATTAGAAGCGAAATTCTCCGCCCGCTGAAATCCCCTCGATCGAAATACTGTGCTTTTGCATGTCCACATGAATGTCCGGCGGCGTTGGGAACGGGCCGTTGTCGTTGTAGAAAATGTTGTCTTCGGGCCGGGTGATCTGGCCCAACCACAGGAAATTGTAGCCCACGTTGACCGAAAAGTTCTTCGTGATCCCGAACCGGGCGTAAACCCCCAGATCGAAAACCGGTGCCACCAGAGTTTCCCTGGCACTGGTGATCTGCTCGCCGTCGGCCAGTGATCTGAAGTTATTGGTTCGGACGGTGGCCGTGGCAGCATTCCCTGCCAAACCAAACCGTGGTTGGACGCCGAATGTCAGTCGCTTCCAAGTCATTTCCGCCCGCAGGCCCGCCATCCCGCCGTACATGTCGTTGGTCGTGGACGAATCAATCTGACTGACCAGATCCTGACTGAGGATCACGTCTGTAAACACGCCCTCCTGATTGAGCGATTCCTGTAAGCGAATGAATCGGAATCCAGCGA
>JACRIH010000509.1 GCA_016235885.1 Planctomycetales bacterium
CGCATCGGTTTGCAGCCGCAAGTCGCTGTCGGCGGCGAAGAATGTTTCGTCCGGCAACACGCCCGAGGATTCGTAGGCGCTGCTGATTGTTTTCGCGGCGATCTTGGCCGCTTCAACATCGGGCTGATCGAACGGGTTGATCCCCAAAATCGAACCGGCCACCGCCGTCGCGATTTCCCAGCGGAAGAATTCCGAACCCAAGTCGGCAGGGCTTTCGACTTCGATCCGCACGACAGGCTGACCAGCTTTTTCCAGTGCCGCGACGGCGACTTCCTGTTCGGAGCAGGGAGCCGTCGTCAGCTTCACGTACACGAACAGCCGGTCGGTTCCGTACACGTCGGGCGAACCAAACCGTTCGTCATCGACGGGGACGATGCCGTGCCCCAGCTTGCCGGTCGATTCGGCGATCAGTTGCTCCAGCCAGGCGCCCAGCGATCCGATAGCGGGTGACGTGATGATCGTGACCTTGTCTCGACCTCGTTTCGCCGCCGTGCCGAGGATCGTTCCCAGCACAACGCCGGGGTTGTCGACCGCCGCTTTGTCTGGTCCGCAAGCGCGAACCATCTTCCGCGCTCGTTCCAGAAAGTCGCGGACGTTCAGTCCCATTGCGGCCGCCGGGATCATGCCGAAATTTGACAGTGCCGAGTAGCGCCCACCGATGGTCGGCAACCCAAAGTAACTCTGCCGGAACCGGTCACCGGTGGCGATCTGGTGCATCTTCGTGTTCGGATCGGTGATCGCCACGAAGTGTGATCCGACTTTGTCATCGCCGACAGTCCGCTGGACTTCGTCGAAAAAGTATTGCTTGAACGCATTCGGTTCGAGCGTGCCGCCGGACTTGGAAGCGACAATGAACAGCGTCCTCGAGAGGTCGAGCTTCTGTCGCAGCGTGGTCACCTGCGCGGGGACCATCGAGTCGAGGACATGCAATTCGGGGAAACCCGCCACCACGCCGAACGTCTTGCGAAGCACTTCAGGGCAGAGGCTCGACCCACCCATCCCCAGCACCACCAGGTGCTGGAATCCACCCGCTTGCACACCGTCGACCATGTGCCGCAGGTGCGAGTCGTCGGCCAGTTGCGCATCGACGATGGTCAACCAGTCGAGCCATTTCGCTTCGTCGGTTCCCGACCACAGCGTCGCGTCTTTGTTCCACATCCTGCGGACTTTGTCGCCGGCTTGCCAATCGGCCAGCGTGGCATCCACGGCAGCGGTCAGACGAGAATCCTGGGTACGAAGGGTGTCGGAAAGCGAGGGCATGCTGGTCTCCGTGATGATGTGCGACCGGTCGGCCGGATGTCGTTCGATGGGATGTCGTGAGGCGCGGGCATGCTACGCAAACCGACGGGGAGAATCCACCGGCGGAGTCGTTTCAGCGTTTGGCATCTGGTAAGCTGGTCGCGGCTGCTTCGTTCCGCGTCAATTCGATTCACCACTTCTCTCCAGACTCATGAGCACATCTCCGCAGTTTGATCTGATCGTGATTGGTTCCGGCCCGGCGGGCGAGAAGGGGGCGGCGCTGGCCGCGTACTTTGGCAAAAAGGTCGCGCTGATCGAGCGTGAGCCGGTGTTGGGCGGTGCCGCGGCGAACACCGGCACGCTGCCGTCGAAGACGCTGCGCGAGACGGCGGTCTTTCTGTCGGGCTTCAAGCACCGCGAACTGAGTGGATTGCAACTCAAACTGCGGGACAAGGTGACCGTGCGGGATTTCATGGCTCGCGAGCAGTTGGTCACCCAGACCGAGCGTGCGCGTGTCATGGAGAACATGCGTCGCCACGGGGTGAATCTGTATATGGGGGCGGCATCGATCGTGGATGCGAATACCGTGGCGGTCAAGCCCGACCGCTGTCCCGAGGCGCGGCTGGATGCCGGTCGCATTTTAATCGCGACCGGGTCGTACCCATACCGGCCGGCGGGGTTCCCGTTCCACGATCCGCGTGTGTACGACTCGAACACGATTCTCATGCTGCACGACATTCCGCCGACGATGCTGGTCGTCGGCGGCGGCGTGATCGGCTGCGAGTACGCCTGCATTTTCGCGGCGCTCGGCGTCGAAGTCACCATCGTGGAGAAGCGCGACACGCTGGTGGGATTCCTCGACGACGAAGTGGCCGCCGCCCTCCGCTCACGAATGGAAGAGGCGGGCATCCACATTCTGACCGGCGACGGGGTGACCTCGGTTCACGACAACGGGTGCCTCGACGTGACATTCAAATCCGGATTGAACCAGCAATTCCAGACGATCCTGATCTCGTCGGGCCGCTGCGGCAACACCGAGGGGCTGGGCTTGGAGAAAGTCGGCATTACGGTGAACGATCGCGGGCAGATTCCGGTCAACGAACAATTCCAGACCAGCGTGCCGAATATCTACGCGGCGGGCGATGTGATCGGCAACCCGGCACTGGCGTCCACGTCGATGGAACAGGCCCGGCTGGCGATGGCGCACGCGTTCGGCATCGAACAGACGTTCATGGACACAAATCGGAAACTGTACGCCTACGGCATCTACACGATCCCGGAATGTTCGATGGTGGGCGAGACGGAAGAAGCTCTGATCGAGAAGAAGATCCCATACTTCGCGGGAAAGGCCTCGTACGCCCAGAATGCACGCGGTCAAATCATCGGTGACGCACAGGGGTTTCTCAAGCTGCTGTTTCATGCAGACGACATGCGGCTGCTGGGTGTGCATTTCATCGGCGAACTGGCGACCGAACTGGTTCACGTCGGCCTGATGGCTCTGCAAATGAATGCCACTGCCGACTTGTTCGTTCAGGCGTGCTACAACTACCCGACGCTGACCGAAATCTACAAGTACGCGACGTACGACGCGATGGGGAAGCGGATCGCGAAACAAAAGCTGGCGGCCAGTTCGTCGCCACCGCGTTAGTCCGCGAGCTTCCGCAGTTCCACCTTCCGAAACTCAACCGGATGGCTCTCGGACTGGAGGGAAATCGTCCCGCTCTTCACCAGCACTTGTCCGCCTGCCTTCTGGATCAATTCGCGGGCATGGGCGTCACGATCGTCCCATTGAGGCTGGTTGTATTCGATGACCGTTTTGCCGTCGACACGGTGCTTGATGACCGTATCGCCGCGGACTTCCACTTCGACCGTCACCCACTGGTCGCCGTGATACGTCTTGGAGCTGGAAGTGTTGCAATGCTGAGTGATCAGCTTGCCACCCATCACGACGTTTGTCCCCGGTGTACACAGGTTGGCCGTCGAGCGTTCCCCGGAACCGCTGCCGCCGAGTAGTTGCACTTCGATCGACGCGGGGAAATCCTGATCTTTCCCCATCGTTTCCGGTGATTCACCGTGGATCATGATCCCACTGTTGCGCAATGCCCAATTGGGTCCGCCCGACACCTGCTCGCCGACGAATCGATATTCCACACGCACGATGTAGTGCGAGAACTTCTCCTTGTAGAACAGTTGGCCGAACTGCCCGTTGAACTTCTCGTATCGATCGTAGGCGACTTTCAGAACTCCGTTCTCGACACGAAACGTGTTGCCAAAGTTGTCGCCAAGATCGTGTCCCTTGATCTTGGCCGTCCAGCCCTCCAGGTTCTTGCCGTTGAAGAGTTGGATCCATTCCTCGGTCCGGGGCTTGTCTTCGGCGACGGCCACGATGCTGGAGAGGAGCAGAAGCAACACAGCCTGACGTGCGACGCGAGCGAATCTCATGGAGGTCTCCTTGAAGGCGAAGTTGGTCAATGATGTCGGCGGCTTCTTGAAATCGGCGGACACGGCAACCACTGTGGCCAATGTCAGACGAATGTCGAACGCGGTCAGCACGGCGAGTCGCATCGAAGTTCACTCCCCGTGACTCTGCGACCACACGTGCCTGCGGGGGACGGATTGTAAGCGGAACACAGTCGGCTCGGCCAACGTCTCCGGCGAAACCGAAATCCCGTCGCAGGCGGAATCCAGACCTACTTCTCTGACCGCCACTCGTCCGGCAGGCCCGGTTTGGTATCGATCAGGATTTCGCGAATGGCCTGCCGATCGGTCGCGGTCAGGTGAGCGAATTCCGGTGACGCGTCTTTTCCCGTCAGGATGTCCCACAGCCGGTGATACACGTAGTTGCGCGTTTCGGTGGGGATGGCGTCGAAGCTGGGGGAGTAGATCAGGTAACTGCACGGGTACTTGAAGATGCGGCGTTCGAGATCAAATTCCCGGAGCGAACGGCCGCGGCGGTCGCGTGGGCCGCGTTTCGGGAAGTCGGCTGCGAAAGACGACGTCCCCTGGATACGGCTGGTCAACCTGGTTTCATCACTGAACAGCAGGTACTCCACCAACGCATCGCCGACGTCTTTGATGCGGACGGTGGTGCTGTTCCAGCGCTTGTCCTGATTCTCGTTGAGATCGCGATTGAGGGCCGCTTCCTGATGCAGAGCCTGCCGCGTGACGAAGCTCGCTCGAATCAGCAGATTCTGAGCTTCGGTCTGATGTTCGAGAACCAGCAGCGCAACGATGTCGCTGTGTGGCGTGAGGTACGTCGAGCAATCAAAAAACTTTGCGAGGCTGGTGACGTTCAGCCCGGCCGAGTTGTCGAGGTCGTTCGGTACCTGCTTCGAAGTCACGATGAGGTTGCCCAAGTGCGACTGGTCCCCGTGCGTGCCAGTGACGTACCACCCGCCCCACCGTTTCGTCAGCGGACTGGTGTGATTGACGAGGTGCGTGCCACCGGACAAGATCGGGAACCCCCCCGCGTCCGAGTACACCGACCGCACCAGGTGCCCCGGCACTCCCTGAGTTTGCGACCCGCCGTGACACAGGAGGCACGTGTCGTTGTGCCGGAGGAACCGCGGTTGGTCTTTCGCCTCCTGGTCGAGCGAATAAAACACGGTGCCGAGTTGCGGATCGACAGCCGAGATCTCGACGACGTCGCCGTACTGACAGAAGCCCACGTACACCTCGTCGTTGAAGTACAGTGCCCGCGGCGTGCGCGGGGCGATGCGATGCCGCTGGAAACTGGTCTTCGAGAACACCAGCGACTGCGACGATTCGGGAACCGACAGCGCCTGCAGAACCGCCGGCAGATATCCGAAGTTTTCATCGCTTTTCAACCGAACGTCGCCCGCATCCATCCGCTTTTGCAACCGCGAAATGCAGTTGTCCGGCGTGGCCGAAGTGTAGTTGATCGGTTCCCGTTCGAATTCCTGACCGCACAGCCGATCGTGTTCGGCTCCGAACCCCAGACCAAGCGAGCAGGCGATCACAGCCAGACGTGTGGCGACCGTGAAGTCGGCTCGCAGTCCGGGCACGATCAATTTCCGCGTGGCATTCATGATCAATCAACTTTCGAAAGACTTGGGCAAGGCAGCACCCGCCGAGATCACACGGTTTTCGCCGGGTGTGCCCCGCTCAAACTGGACGGTCATTGGAGGCGGGTCACTCCGTGGGCCGAATTACCGGTCACGGAGTGACCTGTCTACTTAACTTCGTGACTTTGCATCCTGATAATGACGCGTGATCAAATCGTTTTGAAGCCACAGCAGTTTGTTGAAGGCCCGCAGTGTTTTTGTCTCCTGGTCACGGCTCAGGCCGAGACCGAGGATCGTACTCACCAGCGCATCCGACACGAAACCCATCAGGGCATTCATTTGGACGAGTGGCACGTTGAGTTCCTTTGACCCGGCTTTGGGCGTGTGAATCTTGCCGACCATGTCGAGGTATTCGACCATCTTGGCGTCGTAGGGCTTCGTCACCAATGACGTCAGGTAGTGGGCGAGGTGACTCTTTCGAAACCTGATCATTTCGTGATCTTGAGTGAGTGACTCGATGTCGACGGGCACGGCCCCTTCGTAACCGGACTGCCGCGGTACGAAATGCCGCTTGGTCGCGTCGTAACCAAAGAGCTTGTCGTAGACGGCGTCGACGAGACCCGGCACCAGCGGAGCCAACGCGCCCGCCGCGCCATGAATGGTCTGAATGTCGTCGCCACCAAAACCGACGAACTCCATCAGGTAGCCCACACGGTAACCGACATCGGATTCGAGTTTGCTTTCATCAATGTGCTTCACGACAGGTTCTCCAGGTTTTAAGGACGGGTTCGGGATTACCTCACGAGGTAGCCGAAGTCGTGAGAGTTCGGACCGAAGTCTCACGACTTCGGTTACGGAATTTCGTGCTGTCAGCGTTCCGCCATCTCGGGGATGGGCGTGGCTGGCGATTCGAGGGTGGTTGATGCGGAGGGAACATACCATTCGCCGCGGAGCCAATCGACGAGCAACTGGAGTTCGCGGGGATTGAGCAGATTTCGGTCGGGGTGTTGCTGGTCCTTGGCGAACGAGGGCATGCGGTCATTGTGATCGTCGGGGTAGAATCGTTTCTCCTGCGGGTCGCTGATCATGCCCAGCAACCACGCTCGCGAACCGTAGCCGTCGAGATCGGGAGCCGTCCCCAATTCCCCTTGCTCGCGGAAGTGGTGACAGTCGATGCAATGCAACTTGCCGGCCAGCAGTTTGGCGCCGGAGGCAATCACGTCGGCGTCCTGCTTGTCGCCCTCCGATTGTGCCGGCAATGCCGCTTCGGCGGAGAGCGTTCGGGCGACCTTGTGCAATTGTTCGCGTAGTTTCGTCAGTTCGTCCCCTTCGACTCCATCAAACATCTCCTGCATCTTGGAAACCATTTCCCCTTCCGCCAGCTCGGTCTTGCCGAGGTAATGCACGCTGGCGATGCGTTCCGGGTCGAGCATCCCTTCGATCCAGGTCGTGGTCCCAAAACCAAACAGGTTCGGCGCGGAAGGCTCGGCGGCCGCGATACCCTTCCCCTGCGGATCGACATGCGAGTGGCAGCTTGCACAGTGCCGGGCAAACAGCAGCGGCCCCTGCGTTTTCGGATCAGCGTGCAGCAAGGCGGCAGCTCCCTCCGGTGGGATTTGCTGGTGATCGGCCAGTTCCCGCGCTCGGTCGGCCAGGTCGGACGAGTCCGATTCGGACGCGAGGTATTCGGCGTCGTGCCAGTCGGTGGCATACGACATCCACGTCAGACCCGCCCACGATCCCACGAGCGCCACGACGATCAGCGACCGCAACACCAGGCTTGCTCGCCGAGGAAACACGCGGTCAATGGCTGGCAGCGACAGCAGAAACAGCATCACGGTCAGCGGGATGATGAGTGTCGCGACGAATTCCCATTCGCCCGTGAAGTACCGCCGCAATTCGAACAGGCAGCGGAAATACCATTCCGGACGCGGCATGAGTGACAGATTCGGATCGGCGGGCGCATCGAGCGGAGCACCCCGCGTCCATGCCAGCCCGGCGATCGTGCCGACGACGATGGCCAGTACTGTCATGTTGCGGATTGTCTGATACGGCCAGTACGGCATCGCCGGCTGCGATGTTTCGCCGATGTTGTCATTCGTGATGCCATGCTTGTAGACCTGCGTCACGTGCAGAACGAGCAGGCCGATGACGAGGAACGGCAGCAGGGCCACATGCAGAAAGTGGAGGTGCGTGAGAGTCAAGTGCCCGACCTCGTCGCCACCGATCAAAATGCGTTGCAGAATCGGGCCGATCACCGGAGTCGAACCGATGATGTTTCCCTCGACTTCAATTTGTGCCATCCCGTGTTGTCCGGCCGAGAGCGGGTTCCCTGTGATCGCCAACATCAGGATTAATGGAAACAGAAACAGACCGGTGATCCAAATCAATTCGCGCGGGGCGCGAAATGCCCCGGCGATCAGCACGCGAACGACGTGGAATCCGAACAGGATGATCAGCGTGTGCGATGCGAAGTAATGCACTCCCCGGATGAAGGCGCCCGCCGACGATTGCTCGATGAAATGGACGCTGGCCCACGCACTGTTTGTGGACGGGCTATACGTCATCATCAGCAGGAACCCAGTCACGAGTTCGATGACGAACACCCACAGCAGGCAACTGCCGCTGGTGAACCACCAACTCGGCCCGTGTGGCAACACGCGGTTGCGAACTGGAGCCAGTATTTCGCGGTAGTTCGTGCGTGCGTCCAGCCAGTCGAAGACTTTGTCGATCACGATGAAATCCTAGCTTTTGTTGCGAAGTCATCACGCCGCAAGGCTGTCAGTTTTCGCCCCGCTCGCCTGAATTCAAAAAACCAACAGCCTCGCCACGTGATAGCCCACACTCTGGCGAGCGTGGCTACGGGGAAGTTTTCGACCTCCAATCGCACTACACCTTCTTCACCATTTTGGTCAGTCCCTGTTCGAACTTCTCATAGGTGACTTCGACCCACCATTCCTGCGTCGTGTCGTCCTGCACCACGTGACACTCTAGCGCGTCCAAGCCGCGTGGAGCGTGGTTCTTTCGTCCCAGTTTCTGGTCGCTGACTTTTTCGCCGTTGTGTTGGAATGCAGCCTTGTGGCACGGGCACACAAACTGACCGGACTTCGCATCCTGCTGAATGGCGCACCCCAAGTGCGGACAGAGAGTCGAGAATGCCAGGACTTGGCCCTCCGCCGGTGATGCCGATTGGCCCGGCTGACGGACCACCCACACGCGGCCCACAACTTCGTCCGGATGCACCGTCCACGCATCGCGACGATTGCCGACGATGGGAAATTGCATCGGCCTGCTGACGGGTATGTCCTGCCACCGCGCGACACGTTGCACGACTGCCGCGTGCTGATCGCGGCGACCGAGCAACGGTGTCAGGATGTAACTCACACCGGGAATCGCAATGACCGCCGAACAAGCGGAGGCCATCAGTCGGCTCAACCATTTGAGCGCGGCCCGGCGGTTCATGGATGCCGCGTCCAAGCCGGGGAGATTCGAGATCGATTCGTTCATGATGGGTTGACGGTTTGAAATTGGTGTCGGGTGGGACCGCCGGCTGTCACGAACAGGCGTCGGCCGGCGAAAGATTTTCGGCGCTACAGCCTCTCCGCGTGAGCGGCAGTTTGTGGTGGGAATGTAGAAGAGATACATGGCAAGTCACGTGCCATGTCGCCACACACCAACAGATTGGCCTGTGACAACGATTTGGCGGCAGTCTCCGTGCGGATTCGCGCATAGTGTGCATCCAACGCACAGTTGGATTTGCCTCTCACCGACGTCAACGAGACCCGTCTCCGTGTTAACAGCAGGGCAATGACAGTGTCGTCACACCGAGATGAAGCTCATCTTGAGTTGGTACACGCTTTGCCAGATACCAATCATTCCAACCCAAGTTGACGCTGCGACGTCGCAGTTTCTCACACACTTTTTTGTGGAGGTCAGTCACATGTTCTCCGTACTGTCGCTATCGCTTTTGGCGATCATGACCGTTGTTGCGGGTGCTGCCGCGTTGATGTTTTGGGACGTGGCCTTTCACCAGCCAGGAGCCACTGACTCCAGACGCACAGCGCAAGCTGGTTGGGGTCTCCCGGTGTTGCGGGGGGAAGAATTGCGGTCGTGGGGCAAACGGATGGTCGATCGATTGGTGTCAGCGTACGCGCGTCAACCGCGAACGCCGGACGCCACGCTGGCTCTCGCAAAGAACATTTCCCGGGGCGTCAGTCAGGTGATCGACGATGTCATGACGAATGGTCCCGCGGATAATAGTCGTGTCATTCCGGACTGCACCAGTCGCCGTCACGAAATGATCGGTGTCACGGGGTTGGAAGCGATCGCAATGGCGGAGGAGTTGTGGAATCACCGCGAAGGGGCTGAGGTCGTGGACATTCGCGACCGGGCGATACGGAATGCCCTACTCGCAAGGCCACTGACGCGCGACAGTTATCGGTCCGCCAAGATCACCTGTCCGCTGCTGACGGATGACGGCCAGTGCGCGACGTATTCGTCGAGGCCGATCTACTGTCGGAGCCAATGTCGCGAGTGTTCCGGAGCCGGGTGTGATTGTCCCGCTGGTGACGCGACAGATGCCCAGGAATTCGCGGTCACACTGGGGGGTGGGGTTCTGAATGGTCTGACCGACGGGCTGGCCGCTGCCGGCATGGACGGCCAAGTGTATGAGCTCAACAGCGCGCTGGCGGTGGCACTCGACACGCCGAACATCTCCACCCGCTGGGGACTGGGAGAACCCGTGTTTGCCGGCTGTAAACAGGTCGAATAGGGCCGAGCGGATCAGCTCCGTTTGGCGAATTGTCATTGGTTTCGCGAATTCGCGCCACACGGGTTCGTTGCGTAAACGAGGAGTTTCGTAAAGTTTCCCTCACTTACGCTTCGGGTTGGTATGCGAGCTTGGGTAATTCGGACGAAGATGCGATTCGCCCCTGCATACTTCTTGTGACCCGCTTGCGATCAGGTGCCGTCGCGGTGAGTGCAAATCGCCAGCGGCGAGTGCAAATCGCCAACCTCATTGGTGAAGTCTTAATCCGCGACAATCACTGGCGCTCCGCGTAATCGGCCCTGACGCAGGGCGAGCAGAGCGTCGTTAGCTGCTGTGAGCGGAAAAGGGTGCGTCTCGGTCCGCACGGGAATTGATCGGGCCAGTCGCAAGAATTCTTCTCCATCGCGTCGCGTGAGATTCGCGACCGATCGCACGATTCGCTCGCCCCACAGCAGGCGGTAGGGGAAGGTCGGAATGTCGCTCATGTGGATGCCACCGCAGACGACGACTCCCCCTTTGTCGATGCAACTCAACGCTTGAGGAACCAACTCGCCGGCTGGAGCGAACAAGATCGCCGCATCGAGTAGTCCCGGAGGCGGCTCATTCGAATCACCCGCCCACACGGCTCCCAAGTCTCGTGCGAACTGCTGTGCGGCGAAATCTCCCGGCCGAGTAAATGCGAAGACCTCACGACGCTGATGACGGGCCACCTGCGTCACGATGTGAGCCGCCGCGCCAAAGCCGTAGATGCCGACCCGTCGCGCGTCTCCGCACATCCGCAGTGAGCGATAGCCGATCAGCCCCGCACACAACAGCGGAGCGGCCTCGATGTCGCTGTACTCGGAAGGAATGGCAAAGCAGAATCGCTGATCGGCCAGCGTGTAGTCCGCATAGCCGCCGTCGATTTGGTACCCCGTGAACCGCGCTGCCTCGCACAGATTCTCGCGGCCCGCGAGGCAGAAGCGACAGGTTCCGCACGTCGCTCCCAACCACGGAACGCCCACGCGATTTCCGACAACGAATCGATCCACGTGTGAACCGACTTCGGCAACGACACCGACAATTTCGTGACCCAACACCAGTGGCAGTTTCGGATGCGGCAACTCGCCATCGAACACATGCAAGTCCGTGCGACACACACCGCACGTCTTGACGCGAAGCAAGATTTGCTCGGGACCGGGCCTGGGAATCGGACAGTCGGCCAGCCGCAGTGGCCGTCTCGGTTGATCGAGCAACATCGCACGCATCGGCAACGACTCCACATTTCAAACGCCCGGTGTCTCGGGCGAATCCGAGTTTCCGTGATCGTCAGCCTCAGCAAATGGCATGCACAAGCATGGCACAGCGTTCGCTGACAGTGGCTTGTGTGTCGACACAGTCGCTGTCGAGCGTGAAAACCGGCTGAAAAGGAGTGAGCGATGTCGAACAAGCAATTGCTCTTCAAAGGGGCGGCTCGCGAGAAGTTGTTGCGAGGGGCTTCGGTCTTGGCGGATGCGGTGCGAGTCACGCTGGGGCCGCGATCCAAGTGCGTGTTGATCCAGAAGAAGTTCGGACGACCGTTGGTCTGCAACGACGGTGTGACCATCGCCAAGGAGATCGAATTGAGCGATCCCGAAGAGGACTTGGGGGCGCAGATGATGCGACAGGCTGCCGAGAACACGGGCGACCTAGTCGGCGATGGCACCAGCACGGCGACGCTCTTGGCGCATGCGATCTTTGCCGAGGGATTGCGGAACATCGCGGCCGGGGCCAGTGGTGTGGATCTCAAACGGGGTCTCGATCGCGGTCTAAAAATCGCGGTCGATGCCATCAGGGGAATGTCGCATCCAGTTGTCGGGCGCAACGTGCTGGCCCAGGTCGCGACAATTTCGGCACACAACGAGGCAGCGCTCGGCGACCTGGTTGCGGACGCGATGGAGAAGGTCGGCAAAGAAGGTGTGGTCTCGGTTGAGGAAGCCAAGGGGACGGAGACCAGCCTGGAAGTTGTGGAAGGGATGCAGTTTGATCGCGGCTTTCTGTCGCCCTATTTCATCACCGACGCCGAGAAAATGGAGGCCGCGCTCGACGAGCCGCTGATTCTGATCTACGAAAAGAAAATCAACTCGGTGAAAGACCTGCTTCCCCTGCTGGAGCAGATCGCCAAGACCCATCGTTCGCTGTTACTGATCGCGGAGGATGTCGACAGCGAGGCCCTGGCCACGCTGGTCGTCAACAAGCTGCGCGGCATTTTGAGCTGCGCCGCGGTCAAGGCCCCCGGTTACGGCGACCGACGCAAGGACACACTGCAAGACATCGCACTTCTCACCGGCGGCAAGTTCATCGCCGACGAGTTGGGTATCAAGCTGGAGACGGTCAGTCTGAATGACCTTGGCAAGGCGCGGCGAGTCGTCATCAACAAGGATACGACCACGATCATCAACGGCGGTGGAGACAAGGTTGCGATTGAGGGCCGCTGCAATGACCTCCGCAAACAGATCCTCAAGACGAAGTCGGATTACGACCGCGAGAAAATGGAGGAACGCCTGGCCAAGTTGGCGGGGGGGGTCGCGGTCCTGCGAGTCGGTGCGCCGTCGGAAGCGGAACTCAAGAATCGAAAAGAAGCACTCGATGACGCGATCAGTTCGACCAAGGCTGCGATGAGTGAGGGAATCGTCCCCGGCGGTGGTTTGACATTGCTGCGGGCCATCGACGCCATCGAGAAGGAAGCGACCCAGTGTGACGGTGACGAACGGACCGGATTGCTCATTTTCAAGAAAGCCCTCGAAGCTCCGACCCGACAAATCGCGGAGAATTCCGCAGCAGACGGAGGCGTCGTGGTGAGCAACATGCGATCGGGCCAGGGCAACTACGGCTTCGATGCCGCAAAGGGAGAGTACGTGGACCTGCTCGAAGCGGGCATCATCGACCCAACCAAAGTCGTGCGTCTGGCTCTTGAAAACGCCGTGTCCGTCGCTGGCGTGCTGCTGCTCACGGAAGCGACGTTGACCGAGTTGCCTGAGCCAAAACCCCATCACCACGCGGGAGAATTGTCAGACGAAGGTTGAGGACATCGGTGTCCGCTCACGTCATCCGCGAAGCTTGAGAGATGATGCAGAAGATATTCAATCGTGAAGTACTCATCGCTCCGCCGCCGCATTGAACTGCGACGTGGACAAACGCAACCAACAGGCTGCGGCCACGGCACCCG
>JACRIH010000510.1 GCA_016235885.1 Planctomycetales bacterium
GTCAGCCCACGGAATTGACGGCAATAAGGATGAAGCCCCGGAGGGGCGACATCTGTGCGGGAGATTAACTCGAACGTCGCCCTTCCGGGGCTTCACGGAATCATCTGTCGCGATCCGTGGGCTGACGCCCACGGCTTTATGCCGTCGTCCCTTCGGGACTAAAAAGGGACACGAGAGAAAGCACACCGAGATTCATCATGTCAGACGCGTCACCACGCAAGACACCCATCCTCACCGTCCAACAGCACATCCTCCAGGAACAGAAACGATTCCCCGGTGCATCGGGCGAGTTCTCGTGGTTGCTGTCGGGGATCACGCTCGCGACGAAGATGATTCAGGCGCAGGTCCGTCGGGCGGGGTTGACCGACATTCTCGGCACTCACGGCGAGACCAACGTGCAGGGGGAAATCCAGCAGAAGCTCGACGTGTACGCCGATGAGGTGCTCATTCATTGTCTGGGCGTGCGCGAGAGCATCGGCGTGCTGGCTTCGGAAGAAAACGAAAAGCCGATGATCCTGCGGCACGGGTCGCCGAACGCGAACTACGCGGTCGTGTTCGACCCGCTGGATGGTTCGTCGAACATCGACGTCAACGTGAGCGTCGGCACCACGTTTTCCGTGATGCGTCGGCCGAAAGGGGACAAGGTGACTGATCCCGATGAGTGGCTGCTTCAGCCGGGCAGCCAGCAAATCGCCGCGGGGTATGTCGTTTACGGTCCGTCAACTGTGCTGGTGTACAGCGTGGGGAACGGCGCTCACGGCTTCACCCTCGATCCGTCGATCGGTGCGTACGTCCTCAGCCACGAAAACATCCGCATGCCGTCGGCGGGCAAGTATTACTCGGTCAACGAGGGAAACCGCGACAGCTTTCCGCGCGAATACAATTTCTATCTCGACCGGCTGCGAAAAGGGGCGCTCGGGCATCAGTACTCGTCGCGCTACATCGGTTCACTCGTGCCGGACTTTCATCGCACGCTGCTCAAGGGAGGCATCTTCCTGTACCCGCCGACCGCCGATCACCCGACGGGCAAACTGCGGTTGCTGTACGAAGCCAACCCGATCGCGTTCATCGCCGAACAGGCTGGCGGCGTGGCCAGCGATGGCCGGCGAAGAATCCTCGACATCGAACCCGAAAGCATCCACCAGCGCACACCGCTGATCGTCGGCAGCCGCGTCGAGATGGCCGAGTTTGAACGTTGCGTCTCAGCGGGCTGAGTGCCGACACGAATTGAAACCACGGAACACACGGAAGACACGAAATGGACCTCGAACTTCGCGACAAGGTCATCCTCGTCACCGGTGGAGCGAAGGGGATTGGCGAAGGAATTTCGCGGGCGCTCGCGGTGGAAGGGGCCGTGCCGGTCGTCATTGGTCGGAACGCGAACGACAACGACGCGGTTGTCCGCAAAATTGAAGCAACCGGTGGGCGGGCGTTGGCTGTACAAGCCGAGTTGTCCCACACCGACGATTGCCGCATGGCGGTTGAAGCGGCCGTCGCCAAGTTCGGCCGGATCGACGGGTTGGTGAACAACGCGGGGATCAACGACGGCGTGAACCTCGAACAGGGCGACACGGAACGATTCGTCGCGTCGCTGCGGAAGAACCTGATTCACTATTTCGACATGGCCCACTTCGCCCTGCCCGAATTGAAGAAGTCGCGCGGGGCCATCGTCAACATCGGATCGAAAGTCGCCGAGACCGGCCAGGGAGGCACGTCCGCTTACGCTGCGGCCAACGGCGGACGCAACGCGCTGACTCGCGAGTGGGCGGTTGAACTGGCGAAGTACGGCATCCGCGTGAATGCGGTCATCGTCGCCGAGTGCTGGACGCCGATGTACGCGAAGTGGCTCGGCACCGTCTCCGACCCCGCGGCGACTCGCCGCCAGATCGAATCCCGCATCCCGCTCGAACATCGCATGACGACGTGCGACGAGATCGCCAACACCGTCGCGTTTCTGCTGTCGCCGCGAAGCAGCCACACGACCGGGCAACTCATCCACGTCGATGGTGGTTACGTCCATCTCGATCGGGCGTGCCTGTGAAATCATGTTCCTGAAGACTACAAGACATGCGTTCCATTTTCGCGAGAGGTTCACCATGACTCGAAGCTTTTTCAAGACTCAATCGTGTCGTAGCCACGCTCGCCAGAGCGTGGGATTCTCGCGGATTTGCCCACGTTCTGGCGAACGTGGCTACAGTTTGAAAACTGCCTTTCGTCATCCGGTTTCCCTGTGTGTGCTGCTGAGCGTCAGTCTGTTGGCAAGCGTTGCCGATGCGCAAACGAATCCCGCGCGGAAGCCGAACATTCTGATTCTCCTCGCGGACGACATGGGGTATGCCGACGTGGGATTCCACGGCTGCCAGGACATCCCGACACCGAACATCGATTCGCTGGCGAAGAATGGCGTGCGGTGTACGAACGGGTACGTCTCCGGCCCGTATTGCAGTCCGACGCGGGCGGGCCTGCTGACGGGACGCTACCAACAGCGGTTCGGCCATGAGTTCAATCCCGGCGGAAACGGCGATGCGATGGGATTGCCGACGTCGGAGACGACGCTCGCCGACCGGTTCAAAACCGCCGGCTACGTCACTGGCCTCGTCGGTAAATGGCACCTCGGCGGCGCGGAAAAGTTTCAACCGCAGCAACGTGGCTTCGCGGAGTTCTTCGGGTTCCTCGGCGGGGCGCATGCCTACTTTCCCGAGCGAGGTGCTCCGATCCTGCGCGGCAACGACGTCGTGGATGAGAAGACGTACCTGACCGATGCGTTCGCCCGCGAGGCCGTCGCGTTCATCGAACGGCATCGCGAGAAACCGTTCTGCCTGTACCTCGCGTTCAACGCCGTCCACACGCCGATGCACGCGACCGATGCGCGGCTGATGAAGTTCGCGAAGATCGAAGACAAGACGCGCCGCACTTACGCGGCCATGCTCAGCGCGATGGATGACGCGATCGGTCGAGTCCTCGACACGCTACGAGCCGCCAAACTGGAAGAAGACACGCTGATCTTTTTCTTCAGCGACAACGGCGGCCCGACCATGCCTGGCACCACGATCAACGGATCGAGCAACGCGCCGCTGCGCGGGTCGAAACGGACCACACTCGAAGGGGGAGTCCGCGTGCCATTCGTCGTGCAGTGGAAAGGGAAGCTGCCGGCCGGCAAGGTCTACGACAAGCCGGTCATTCAACTCGACATCCTGCCGACGGCGCTGGCCGCAGCAGGAGTTGGAGTCCCGCCTTCAGGCGGAGATCGGCCGGCTGAAGCCGGTACTCCAGCGCGGTCGCTCGACGGCGTCAACCTGCTGCCGTTCCTGACCGGTCAGAACTCCGGCACACCGCACGACGCGCTGTACTGGCGATTCGGGGCGCAGATGGCCATCCGCCACGGAGATTGGAAACTCGTGCGCTACGACCACGCGGCCGATTCCGGCGAGAAGTCGAACAAGAAAGCCAGAGGCCCGGTCGCGAAGCCGCATCTGTACAACCTCGCGAATGACATCGGCGAAGCCGACGACCTCGCGACAAAGCAGCCCGAGAAACTCAAGGAACTGCAAGCCGTGTGGGATCGTTGGAACGCTCAACTCGTGAAACCGCTCTGGGGCGGATAGAGCTCTCGCAGCGACGAATGGGGAGTAGCCGGATTCGTGAGAATTCGGAGACTGTCCGACGATGCTCGACCGAAGTCTCACGACTTCGGCTACAGCCAGATTCATGGACCAGGGAGCAACTTCACCATGCCGCGTCCTGTGACCATCGCCGCCGCTCAGATGGGACCGATCCGGCGCGACGAATCGCGACCGCATGTCGTCGGGCGATTACTCGCACTGCTCCGCGAGGCGCACGCCCGTGGTGGCGAGCTGGTCCTGTTTCCGGAGTGTGCGCTGACCGCGTTCTTCGGACATTGGTGGATCGACGACGAAGCGGAACGCGACGCGTGGTACGAATCCGAAATGCCCTCACCGGTCACGCAGCCGCTGTTCGATGAAGCGGCCCGGCTGCGGATCGGTTTCTGTCTGGGATATGCCGAGCTGGCTGTTGAAGCGGGCGCGAAGCGACGGTTCAATTCGTCCGTGCTCGTCGGACGCGACGGAACAATCATCGGCAAGTACCGCAAGATGCACCTGCCGGGTCACGCCGATCATCGGCCGGAGAATCCGTTTCAAAACCTGGAGAAGCGGTACTTCCAACCGGGCGACCTCGGCTTTCCGGTGTGGGATGCGTTCGGCGGTCGCGTCGGAATGCTGATCTGCAACGACCGCCGCTGGCCCGAAGCGTACCGCATGCTCGGCTTGCAGGGCGTCGAAGCGGTGCTGATCGGCTACAACACGCCACGACATTATCCCGAGTACCCCGACACCGATCGCCTCGCCGATTTCCACCACCTGCTCAGCCTGCAAGCGGGAGCCTACCAAAACGGAACGTGGGTCATCGCCGCAGCCAAGGCGGGGATCGAAGAGGGAGTCGAACAGATCGGCAGCAGCGCGATCGTGGCCCCATCCGGCGAAGTGATCGCCCGCTCGTCCACGCTCGGCGACGAACTCATCATCCACCGCTGCGACCTCGACCTGTGCCGCACGATCAAGCAGGGCGTGTTCCATCCCCGCAACCGGCGGCCCGAACATTACGGCCTGATCACCGCTCGTAACGACGAGTGACCGTCGGAGTAATGATGACGCCATGCCACAAGACCGCCTCGACATTGACCTGGCTGGCAGCTACGACCGCGTGGCTGAAGAATACGTCCACCGGATTTACGACGAACTGCAATACAAGCCGCTCGACCGCGAACTGCTCGACCTGTTTGCCGAACGGGTTCGACATCGTGGACTGGTCTGCGAAATCGGTTGCGGGCCGGGACACGTGGCCCGATATCTCCACGACCGAGGCGTCACTGTGTGCGGCGTGGACATTTCGCCGGCGATGGTTGTTCAAGCTCGGCGGTTGAATCCGGAGATCGAGTTTCGTCAGGGCGACCTGCTGCAGCTCGACATCGCAGACGGCGCTTGGGCAGGGATCGTGGCGTTCTACTCGCTCATTCACGTCCCGCAGTCCGAGATGATCCGGGCTCTGACCGAGCTGCGCCGTGTGCTCGAACCTGGCGGGCTGCTCTTCCTGGCATTCCACATCGGCGATCACGTCTTGCATCTCGACGAGTGGTGGGGACACGTTGTGAGTGTGGACTTTCATCTCTTCCAGCCCGATGACATGGTGGCCCAGCTCGCGGCGGCCGGGTTCCATGTGGAGGAGGTCATCCAACGCGAACCGTATCCGAATGTTGAGCATCCCAGCCGGCGAGCGTACATTCTCGCTTTGAACAACTCGCCTGCGTTTTCCGAATTCAGCCCTTGCGTGGAGTCTCCATGAATCGTCGCTCATCGCTCATCATCGTCATCCTGCATTTTGCATTAGTAATGCAGTTGCCAGCCTTCGGCGCTGACAACGCCAAGCCCAACATCATTTTCATCCTCGCCGATGACGTCGGATACGGAGACCTCGGCTGCTACGGGGCGACGAAGGTCAAGACGCCGAACCTCGACCGGTTGGCTCGCGAGGGGACGCGATTCACCGATGCGCATTCGCCATCGTCCGTCTGCACACCGACGCGGGCCGCGTTCATGACCGGGCGGTACGCGTGGCGGCAGCGCGAGGGGGCGGGCATTCTCAGCGGAATCGCCCCGCTGGCGATCAAGCCGGGGACCGTCACCGTCGCGTCGCTGCTCAAGCAGGCGGGATACGCCACGGGGGTCGTGGGCAAATGGCACCTGGGACTGGGCGAGGGGGAAACCGATTACAACCGCGAGATCAAACCGGGGCCGCTCGAAATCGGGTTTGATTCGTCGTTCATCCTGCCGGCCACGGGAGACCGCACGCCGTGTGTGTACGTGCAGGACCGCCGCGTCGTCGGCTACGACCCGGCCGATCCGATTCGCGTGAACTACCAGCAGAAAATTGGCGACGAACCGACCGGTCGCGAGAATCCCGAGCTGCTCACCAAGCAGAAGCACTCGAATGGCCACGACATGACAATCATCAATGGGATCGGAAGAATCGGTTGGATGACCGGCGGCAAGGCGGCTCGCTGGGTGGACGAAGACATGGCGGACACGTTCACGAAACAGGCCGTGTCGTTCATCGAACGGCCGCGTGACAAACCCTTCTTCCTGTACTTCACCACGCACGATGCCCACGTGCCGCGCGTGCCGCACCCGCGGTTCCGCGGCACCAGCGGACACGGCTTGCGCGGTGACGCCATCCAGCAACTCGATTGGTGCGTCGGCGAAATCCTCGCCACGCTCGACCGGTTGAAGCTCGCCGACAACACGCTGGTGATCTTCACCAGCGACAACGGCGGCGTGATGGACGACGGCTATCAGGACGGCACGGGGAACGACACCAGCGGTCACCAGTTGAACGGCGTGCTGCGTGCGAAGAAGGGTTCGCTGTACGAAGGAGGCCACCGCGTTCCGTTCGTCGCCCGTTGGCCGGGCAAGGTGCAAGCCGGCGCGACGTCGAACGAATTGATCTGCCACGTGGACCTGCTCGCCACGTTCGCCGCGCTCACGGATCAAAAACTTCCTGACTCCGCCGCCGCGGACAGCTTCAACATTCTCCCGGCCCTGCTGGGCGAGCGACTCGAAAAACCGTGTCGCGACCACCTTGTCCATCACACTGGCGGCTTCCCCGGTCGCCTCGCCATTCGCCAGGGCTCGTGGAAACTGATCCCCGGCGCAGGCGCAACGGGTGACACGAAGAAGGCCGCCAAGAAGGCGAACACCGGCGGGAGCGCGATCGCCGAACTCTACAATCTGGCCGATGACCTGCCCGAATCGAAAAACCTTGCGGCGGAGCATGCCGACCAGGTGCGACAGATTTCGTCGTTGCTGGATCGCCTGCGCAGCGAAGGCCGCAGCCGTCCGTGAAGTCGAGCGGACAATCGCTGGCAACAATGCGCGTGGTTACAATGCCCCGACTGCGGTGACTCTGCCTTCGAGAATCGAAGGCTTCGACGAGTCGCCGGGCTGGCGTTGATCATTCCTGAGGAGGATTTTGACATGTCTTTCAGTCGTCGCCGACTGTTGATGTTGTCGATTGGTGGTGGGGCGTCGTTGGCACTCGGCGGACTGACCGCGTTGCGACAACTCGGTCGCGGCGGTCCATCGTTTTCACACGCGGCGGTGACGCGCCGTTCGTGGGCACTCGGGTCCGACGTGTCCATGACGGTGCTCGGATTGTCGAGCGAGCGCGCGGAACGGGCGCTGGATGCCGCGTTCGCCGAACTCGAAACCGTCGAGACCGTGATGAGCCTGTATCGACCGAACAGCCAACTCTGCGAACTGAACCGCCGAAAAATGCTCGACCGGCCGCACTCGTACCTCGTCGAAGTGCTCGCGACCGCCGAGCGAACTTCACGACAGACTGACGGCGCGTTTGATATCACAGTGCAACCGCTGTGGCAGTTGTTCTCCGCGTGCCAGAAGCAGGGCCGGTTGCCGAGCGATCCCGAGATCGCTGCGGCCCGGCGCTGTGTCGATTGGCGAGCCGTCGAATGCTCGCCGGATCGCATTCGCCTGCGGTCGCCAGTCGAGGCCATCACGCTCAACGGCATCGCCCAAGGCTTCGCGGCAGATCGTGCTCTCGCGGCGCTGCGAGCGCACGGCGTTGAGCATGCGCTGGTCAACACGGGCGAGATCGGATGCGTCGGCGAGAAGCCGGACGGTCGCGGCTGGACCGCGGGCATCCAGCATCCGCGCGCACCGGACGCATTCGTTTCGGTCGCCGCGCTGCGAGGCCGCTCGCTGGCGACGTCCGGCGATTACGAAACGATGTTCGCGGCCGATTTCTCGAAGAACCACATCTTCGACCCGCGCACCGGCGAATCGCCCGGCGAACTCGCCAGCGTGAGCATCGCCGCGCCAACCGCGATGCAGGCCGACGCCCTCAGCACGGCCGCGATGGTGCTCGGCCCGCGCCGCACGCTGGAACTGATCGCAAGCATGGCGGATGTCGATGCGCTCTTGGTGATGAAACACGGCCGCATGCTGAAGTCGGCGGGCTTCGAGGAGGTGCATGATGCCTAGCCAATTGCCGTGTTCGCTGCGAATCCCAAGTCGATTCCGGTCAAGTCAGAGCGAAAGTGCATTGAAAAACTGCGAAGCGAGCCGGAGGGCGTTAGCCCCCGGACTTCGTTGCTCGCAGGTCCGGGGGCTAACGCCCTCCGGCTCGCCGGCAGCCCAGAAGAAGCAAACCGGTTCGAATTATCCGACCCCGTTTCGCAGTTGTGTTTCGTCGCTCCTTTTCGTTCTGCTCGTCACTGGCACCGCGTCGTCGCAAACCGCCGGATCGAAGAAATCGAAGACGTCCACGAAGTCCGGCGGCACACGCGCGCAACTCGACGCCCTCATCGACCGTGAAGGCAAGACTCCCCCCGACTGGTTCAAGACGACGTCGCTCAACTACCCGCAATCGCTCGACTTGACTTGGCCCGAGCGGCCGGAAGGGGGCTGGAACAATCAGAAAAACGTCGGCCAGTTTGTATGGGACGTCATCAACCCCAACCCCGGTCGCTGGCGGGAAGGGGTCCGGCTGATGCATCACCTGCTCACGCTGCACAAGGATGATCCGGTCAAACGCGAACGCAACATGCTGACGCTCGGCGGCATGTATCACAACCTGATCGAAGACTACGCCCGCGCCGCGTTTTGGTATCGCGCGGTCGGCGTTGAAAAAGATCCCGAAGAATACGCGCTGTCGGCGGTGATCCTCGCCGAGTGCTACTGGCGGCTCGGGTTCACCGACGAAGCGAAGAAGTTTCTGGAAAAAGTTCCCAAGAGCACGTCGCACGCCAAGCTGCTGGGTGACATGGGTGAAACCGACCGGTCCATCGAAATGGCTTTGAGCGAACTCCCCGATCCGCAGGGCTACGTGCAACTCACCGCCGGCGACGCGTGCCGACAGGCGGGTCGGTACGCCGAAGCGCTCAAGTTCTACCAGCAGATCATGGAGATCGAACTCCCCGCGAAAAACCCTCCGGGCCGGCTGCTCAAGAACCGCGGTCGAGCACAAGCGAACATCGCGGCGATCAAATCATTCGAGTTGTTCGATCTGAAGAAAGTTCCCGACGGAAAGTACGTCTCCAGTAGTCTGGGCTACGAAGCGCCGATCGAAGTCACCGTGACCGTGACCCGCGGCCGAATCGACTCCGTCGCCGTGACCAAGCACCGCGAGAAACAATTCTACTCGGCGATGACTGACACCCCTGCGAAGATCATCGCCAAA
>JACRIH010000511.1 GCA_016235885.1 Planctomycetales bacterium
GCACAGCCGCCTGAAACCGATGATCGAGAAAGCGAAGATGCTCAAACGCCGTTTGGACAACGTCCTGACCTACACCCAACACCGCATCACGAATGCGGTCAGCGAAGGTTTGAACTCCAAAATCCAATGGGTGAAATCCACCGCTCGAGGCTTCCGCAACTTCGATAACTTCACCACCGCAATCTACTTCCATTGTGGAAAACTCGACCTCAAACCAAGCCACTGAAAACCCGGTAGACTCATAAAAGTAGGCGACTCACTCCGTGACTCGAATTCCGGTCACGGAGTAACCGGGTTACATTTCTCAACAGGCTGATAAATCCATTGACGGGTTCCATCGACGTAAGCCCCCCGCTTCACGAAGAAGTCGTGCTCTTTCTCGCTCAGGATTGGACACAACGATCATTCCAATTGCCTTGCCCGACGATACTGCGGGCCGTAGCATACGAGTTTATTCTTGACTCGTAATCCTTCATCCTCCACCAATCCGCATCGAGCGATCCGTGTCCAACGCACCGTCAGATAACGTCCCCTTCCCGCCAGATCAAACCAGCGCTGCAGGTTCTCCGGCAACGACCGATACAACGCCGGACGATTTCTCGGATGAACTCCCGCTGACTCCCGAGTTGGTCGAGGAAGAGGCACTTCGCGGTGACTTTGCGATCAAGTGGGTCGTGATTCTGCTGGCCAGCTTGATGGCCTGCACACAAATTGCGGAATCGCCCACGCTCGTCCACGTGAAGTCGGGTCAGTACCTGGCCGATCACGGTGTGTTGCCTCCTGCAAACGATGTCTTTTCGTACACGGCGACAGAACGGCCGTTGGTCAACTTGTCCTGGCTGTTCGATCTTGTTTTGGGCGTGCTGTACTCGGTGGGTTCCTGGCCGGGTATCACTGTACTCAAGATCGTGATGGCCGGAGCGGTCTTTTTCCTGCTCGCCAAGATCAGCCGCACGAACACACCCACCTGGTGGAATTCGATCTGCGCCGTGCTGGCATTGCTGGCCTGCCATCAGCGCCTGACAGCGCAACCCACGCTCGTGACTTTGCTGGGCATCACGCTCACGCTGCTGTGGTTGCATCAGCGAATTCATGGCCGTTTGTCCGGGAATCGCGGTTGGTGGATCGTGCCCGTGTTTTTCTTGTGGAGCAATCTTGACCCACGAATGTATTTGGGGTTGGCCTTGCTGCTGCTGTACGGAGTCGGCGATGCGGTGAGCCGACTGCTGGGCATTTCGGAAACTGAAAACGCTGCGTCTCCCAATGCCGCACCGCAGTCCAGAGCAGGACTCTGGCTTCCCATTGCCGCGTGTATCGCCGCCGCGATTCTGAATCCATTCGGTTGGAACTCCCTGCTCTCTCCGCTCACTGTGTACGGAGCCGAGTATCCGGCGTGGCATGCCTACTTTCCCCGCAACCCACCCAGCGAAGCCCTGTTGGCCTTTTCCGCCACGGCTCCCTACTTTTGGAGTTGGAATGTGGCGACAGTCGCCATCGTGTCGCTGGCGATTTTTGCGACGCTGTTGTTCGTGCTCAACTGGTCACGCATGGATGTCGGTTATCTGTTTGTCTTCTTTGGGTTCATGGCCTTCGCCATCGCCGCCATTCACGAACAAGCGGTGGCCGGCATCGTGTTTTGCGTCCTCGCGGCGTTGAATGGACAGGAATGGTACACCGCCACGTTTCGGCAATCGTATTCCGTCGCTCGTGGGGAATTATTGTTCTCACGTGGAGGCCGGGCCGTGACCGTCCTGGCCCTGTCCGGTCTCGCACTGATCGCTGGGACTGGCGGAATCCGCGGCAGCGAGGGGACTCGCACCGGCTGGGGTTTGGATGCGTCTCTGCAGGGCACTCTCGACGATTTGCAGAAGCAACTCCAGGATTCTCTGGACGACCGGCCATTTCACTTTCGCCCCTCGCAGGGCGATCTTTTGATCTGGATTGGACAGCGGTCATTTGTGGATAGCCGACTGGCGTTGTTCCAGGGTCAAAGCGGAGACGACTTGATCGCGACCCACCTGGAGATTCGCAAGGCACTCTTGGAGGGAGACGACAAAACCTGGATTCCCCTGCTCGACAAATTTCAGATCACACACGTGCTGCCACGTCTCACGCAACCGCGGCCGGATTATTCGACGTTGTTCAGCATGCTGCAAAGCCGTGCGTGGCAACTTACGAGCTTCGGGGCCGCGACGGGGGTGCTGTATCGCATCGACGCCAAAACTCCCGAATTGACCCGCTACGTGTCCACGCACGAGATCGATTTCTTCAAGCAGGCCTACAAAGAAGAGGTCCGGCCCGTGCTCCCACGGGACAAATGGGTGGGCAAAACCAGCTTCTACCAAAAGTACCTGGGTGTACCTCAGGCTCCGGTTCCCACAGAGATTCAGGAATCTCAGCACTTGATGAACATGGCTGCCGTTCAAGTGGCTTCACCCACGCAGCAGGAACCGCAGCGGGCTCTCGTCTATCTGGCGATCCGCAAGGCTCAATCGGGACTGACCAAGAATCCGGACTGCTCCGACGGGTACCGCGTCCTCGGCCGGGCCTATCTGTTGCTGTCCAGTCTGGACTCAATGTTTCTGTTAAATGATCCCCAGTTGCGATTTACCGGATTGCGGTACTTTCAGGCCATTCAGTCGTTGAACCAGGCGTTGGTTTCAAACCCCGACGACTACGAAACGCACCGGCTGTTGGCCCTGACCTTTCAGGAAGCGGGTCGATTTGACCTGGCAAAGAGGGAGTTGACCGCTTGTCTCACCATTCTGTCCCGCGAGAAGAATCCCTCTGAGGAACAACTCGCCGAGCAGGTGCAGTTCGACCGCGTCCTCGAGCAAATCGGCAATCAGGTCAACCAATTGGAAGACGACCTCGCCCAAGCCAGTGCCGGGGGAATCACCTCGGTGCAATCCGCGAGCTTCGCGATGCAGCGCGGATTTCCGCTGCGGGCTCTCCGGATTCTTGACGAGAACTCCGACTTGCTACTGGGTGACGTTGCTGCCCATCAGATGCGAATCACTTACCTGCTGGAAGCTGGACGTGCCCAGGAAGCGTTTGAATCCGCCGCGATTTTGGCGGAGGCACCCCGGCAGAAATCGGACTCGCAGTGGGAGTCGATCGCGGCCATGACGCATCTGGCCCACGGAGATTACGACACGGCGATCCGCATGCTGAGCCAGGCCCGCGACGATTTGGCGCAGAGCACTCTCGCACGCGTGATGGAAGGACTGGTTCCCCGCGCCTCCGCTGGACAACCGCAAACTGCGTGGCCGGTCAGTGCCGTCATCAACAGCAGGGAAGTCTTGCCGCAAGGGGTCAGTCAGGCATCTCAATTCTCGCTCTCCATCGCCCTGATCCACGTGGAACAGGGGATGCTCGGGACGGCGGCGCGGTCACTTCGATCCGCGCTCGACAGTCACCCCAATACTGCGGCAAGGCCGATGCTGGCCTACTATTTGTATCTGCTCACGGGGGAAGAGATCGACGTCTTTCCCCCGATGGAAATCATTCCCGTGCTGTTCGAGGAAGACGATCCGGTCCCGCCGGCGTAGCGGTATGCGCGAATTGTCCAGCAGCAGTCATTGCGAAATCTGAATGACCACTGGCTCGGATTGGTTGCGGCGGCGGACCAACGATACGGACATTCGCGAGTTTCCCGGCACGCCATAGATCCACACCTCGCTGATCTCACCGGCCGACGCCGCACGCGACCGCGACGCGGGCTGACCGAGCGATTTCCGCACCTGCTCGGCCGTCATCCCCACGGCCACGCGCCCTTCACGCATGGCCCGTTCGATCTCCGCTTCCGGCTGCGCCTGAAACTCCTTCGTCGACAACCAGCGACCGTCTTTCCTCCGGAAGCCGAGTTGCTCCAATCGCTCGACGACTTGTTTGGCATCGGGATGCTTCGCAGCCGTCTCGAACAACAGTTTCTCCGCGAGGTCCGCGCGGTTCAGCAGCGAACGGTATTCGTCCGCCATGTGCAAGTGTCCTTCGATGTCGTCCGCATCCAGCCGCTGGCGACGCGCCGCCAGCCACTTGGTCAGCAACTGCTCTGCCGGTTGCGGTTGCTTGCGGTCACGAAATTGTTTCGCGAGTTCCACGACCTGCGCCCGCGACAGTCGACTCACATCCGACGACCGCATCGCGAGCGCCTTGTCTCGATACTGCTCGCCTTGCGACCGATACTCGGGCAGCAACTTGTCGATCTGGTCCGCGATTTCGAAACCGTTGCCAAAGTCAGCCGCCAAGCGGTTCGTCACGCTGCGGAGCAGGATCTCGCTGTACAAGATCCGGTGCAGCTTGCGTCGGATGCCAGTCGTCGTGGTCACATACGTTTCGATCGGCTGTGCTTCGTACCGCTTCCGCAGTTCCGTCTCCGGAGACTGCAACGGTTCGTCACACCCCGGCAAGTCGCGACTTACGTCAGCGGCCAGCCGCTCCCACTCGATTGGCTTGGCCTGCTGCACCAGCTTCCATTGAAGCTGATACGCCTCGTGAACGAGTGGCATGACCGATTCGTCGGCGAGTTTGCTCTTGCGGGCTTTGTCCGCCAGGCGGAAACGACCGTCAAAGTCGTTCGCGGCCAACGCCCGACGCTCGACATCCAAACCATCTCGATACGCCTCATCGCTGGCGGACAGTAATTCGACGTCCGTGTAGAACTCGCCGCGGCGCTTGGCCCAGTCGGCCAGTTCGTACCACGGTTGCGAATCGCCGCGCTTCAAAACCCGTTTCCGGTCGCGAAACTGGTCGATGTCACTCGTCCCCTCGCGAAACGACTGTACGTCGCACACCGTCTTGCCACCGTCCTGGGTTAGCTTGCCGGTCAGCTCCAGATTCTTCCCCCGCTTGATCGTCGCCGGCAGGGCGCGATCCATCCGGAACACGATCTCACACCGTTGCAACTTGAATTCGGTCACCCCGGTGGGCGTGCGCCCGGACTGCTGAAACCGGCCTTCCACCTGAACCTCGATCCCCACCGGCAGGTTCTTCAGTTCCGCGATCTGCTGCACGGTGTACGACCGCGGAGCGGCATTCGCTGTTCCCATCAGCGCGACCTGGAGCAGCAGGATTGCCAACACAGATTGCCCCATTCCCTTTTTGTGTGCGAGACTCGGAGACGCTGAGGTGGGGAGACAATGACACTGTCGTTCCTCTCCCCGTCTCTCCGTCTCTCCGTCTCCGCGTCTGAATTCAAATGTCATTCACTCGTCTCCCCGGTCGGCTTTCGTTCCACGTCACCGATCCCGATCCGCCGGCTCTGATCGGCCAGTGTTTCCTTCGTCTGGTCATCGACCAGCATTCCGATCGCATCCAGATTCTCGGCCACGCACCACAGGAACGCAGTGTCGGGGCGTAGTGTGATCGTCCACGAGTTGCCTCCAGGCGGACCCGGTACGAAGTCTTGAAGTTGAGCCGCGAAGATTACGGATCGCGGTTCGGTCTCGATTGCGAGCGAATCAAACGCCCGCAGGTCCGTCTGCACGACGGCCGACTGCGATCCGGCGAAAACCGGAAGGTCGATCAGATACCGAGCAGCCCCCGAACCGCCAGCGGGCTTGCGCGAGACCATCGCTTCGCACACGAGCCATGTGCCCTGGTAGGTCGAGCGGAAGACATCGGACCATGCCAGTCCGATTCGACCGGCATCGGTCGCGGTCGCATCGGCGAGCAATTCGTGGAGCGGCTTCGGGCAGAGATGGGCCGCGGCAATGGATTCCCGGGCGATTTGGCGAATCTCCCGCGCTGTTGGATCGTCGCGGCCGAGCACATCAACGGCGTCGGCCGCCTGTTGGAAATATTTCGCCGCCTCGGGGAAATCTCGTGCGGCGATCGCCGTTCGGCCGCGACGCAACGCCTCGCCCAACACGACTTCTGCATTGGCGCGCTGGCGCGATCGAAACATCGCGTACCCGGTCAATCCGACCCCCACCACGATCCCCAGCACGAGCAACTGAAACCGGCTGGGTGTGAGTTTGCGAACGACCGCGTGTGTTGTCTCGCGAGTCGATATTGCGACAGCGGTTCGCCATTCGCTCAACCGGCTGGGCCGCTCCGGTACGGGAGACACCATCGTCTGTGTCGCGCTGATTGCGGTGGCGGTCTTTTTCTCTGCCACTGGAACAACCGGCGTTGGTGGCTTGGTCTTGACCGGCGCGGGAGCAGGTCGCGGGATCGGGTACACGCACCGCGGCAACACGAACAACGTCCGTGCACACCCACTGCACGCGATCTGCTGCGGATGCTCCAGACGGACCCCCGCCGCCTCGTGCCCGCAGGCACATCGCAGCCCGAACGGTTGCGGAACCTCTTCGAGAGGCGGCCTTCCGAACAGCCGTTTCGTGGCTTGCAACCAAGCTACCGGCATCGCTCTGCCGACCTTTCCACACTGAGATTCACAATGGCTAGACTTCCCGCTTCGTGTTTGACGCGATGGATTTGATTATCGGACTGGCTGATGAACCGATCAATTCCCCGGCAGACGCCGCCATTGGTTCTGCCAACCGTTGATCGGCGCGATGTTGTCGCCGCGTCGCCACGGCTGGTCGTAAAGCTGTCCACGACTCGCCAGCAATCCGGGCCAGACGTCGATCTTCCACTGTCCTTCATCCGGTCGCGTGACTTCTCCCGCGAGGTGCAGCAACTGGTCACCCGGCCCCCAAGCGTTGAACTCGCCCAGGTCCGCATCCGGGTCGTAACCGAACAGACGTTGCACAACACGCGTCAGCTTCAGCAATCCGGCCAGGCACACGACCATCACTCCGCCGACGATCGGCAGAAACGTTCCCAGCGAGAACACTCGCTGTTCCATCACAAACCAGATCGGCTGGAATCCCAACAGCAGGACCAGCGTGGCGAGGCTAAGGTACGGTCCGTACGGAATCTCCCGCGAGCGCCAGAACAGCCAGACGAAGACCGCGACGACGAGAGCACACAGCGGTGCGAGGAAGAACACAATCAGCGTTCCCTGCCAGCCAATGAAGCTGCCGATCATTGCCAGCAGGATTACGTCGCCAAACCCCATCGCTTCGCGCTTGAGCACCCAAAACCCAACCAGCCGGACCATCCACACGAGGCCACCCCCGACAACGATCCCGGCCAGGCTGACCGCCAAGCCGTGCCAATGCGGATGTGACTGCACCCACGCAGGGACGCCGTGATAATCGAGCCACGGCATCAGCCGCAGAATCATCGGGAACTGCTGCCACAGCATCCCCTGCATCGACATGCCGGGCGCCATGTACCAGATCGGGACGAGATGCACCTGGCCGAGCAAGAGGCCGCCGAGCAGACCGGCGGTCATTCCCGGAATCGTCACGGCGTCGGGAATGATGCGCAGGTCGATGTCGATGAACGTCGCCACGAGCAGCGCCAGAACCAACACCATGTGGAAGGCGTAGCGCCAGTGGAGCATGGCCACGGGGGAAAACCACGGCGACGTCCAGTTGCCTTGCGGTCCGATCACATGCCACACGCTGCTCCCCATCACGCCCGTCGACGCATTCGCAGGGACTTCGAACCAGTACACGATCACGAACAGCAGGCCGGTCAAGAGTTCGATCAGCGGGTAGCGGGCCGAGATTTTCGCCCGGCAGAACCGACAGCGGCCCCACAGTTTGAGCCATCCAAAAATCGGCACGTTGTCGCGAAACAGGATTTCACGAAAGCAACTCGGACAGCGCGACGGCGGGTACACGAGACCGCCCAGGGCGATCCACAACGAGTCGTGGCGCGGAATGCGGTAGATGCAGACGTTCAGCAGGCTGCCAAAAATCGAACCCAGAATAAACAGGAACACCAGGATGGCGGCGTATTCGATACCCAACAGCGACACATCACGCTCCCGGCAAGTTCCGTTTCCGCAAGAAAGCCAAAATCCGTTCGACGACCTGATCCACGTCCCAACCCTCGGTATCGACCTCCAGTGACGCACACTCGCGGTACAGCGGCTCGCGGATTGCCAGCAGTTGTTCGATCTCCCGCACGCCTCCCGCACTCGTGAGTTGCGGTCGCCGCTTGGCGGTGCTGGCGTCTTCCAAGATTCTCGCGGCGATCGTGGCCACCGTCGCCGTCAGCCACACGACCGGTCCTGCTTCCCGCAACTCGCGCCGCGTGTCGGCGTTCAGGATCGCCCCACCTCCGGCCGCCAGCACCAATTTGTCGCGCTGCAACAGTTCCTGCAACACATCACGCTCTCGCTTCCGGAATCCCAATTCCCCCTCAGCCGCGAACACTTGCTTGATCGAACACCCCGCCCGGTGTTCGAGCTCCGCGTCCGCGTCGATCCAATCCCAGCCCAGCCGCGCGGCGAGAATGGGGGCAACACTGGACTTACCCGTGCCACGGTAACCGATCAGTGAGACGAGCATGGGGGAGGATTCTCGATTTGGTTCGTCATGCAGGGTGGACAGGTTTCATCATCTAACTCGGAGCCAATGGCGACGGTGTGTTAATCATGCCTCGACTCTAGACACGCCGTCGCCGTTGGCTCCGGGTTATTGGGACTCAGATTGATGCGTGCGCTGATTTCGCAATTCCTCGTGAGTGGCAAGGCGCTAGCCGCCGGTGTCTCCAGCAGACCGGCGGCTAGCGCCTTGCCGCTCACAAAGTCGTTCGCTCAAACGTCAATCCGAGTCCCAATCAACGAATTTCTTTCCGGAATCTCCACCTCACTTTGCCGACGACAGTCCCCGGCGAATTGTCTCCCGCATGAAGTCAATTGGTGCCGCGCTGCCGGTGAACAACTCGAATTGCATCGCCGCCTGGCGCACGAACATTTCGACTCCGGTCACTGTGTGGCATCCTCGATCGCGGGCTGATTTGATCAGCAGTGTCTGCTCAGGCGTGTAAACCGTGTCGAACACCAGCAGTCCCTCGCGCAGCCAGTTCTCGGCGAACGGCGATTCGTCCACGTTCGGATGCATGCCGACCGACGTGCAGTTGATCAACACGTCCGCGTAATGCGAAGCGCGGGCGTCCCACAAAATCTGCTGGCAGCCAAGCTCCGCGGCCAGCGTCACGGAGCGCTGTTTCGTACGGTTGGCGATCGCCACGATTGCGCCCGACCGGACCATCGCGTGTCCCACCGCGCGCGCCACGCCACCCGCGCCCATGATCAACACTCGTTTGCCCTCCAGCGACGCCCCCATCCCCTCCGTCTCCTGCAACCCCACGTGGACGGACGCCAGCGCCGCGGAATAGTCGGTGTTGGTCGCGTTCCACATGCCTTCGCCTTCGCGCAGCAACGTGTTGGCCGCGCCGATTTCCTGCACCGACGGATCGTGATGCTGCGCGAAACTCACCACCGCTTCCTTGTGCGGGATCGTGACGCTGTAACCGCGAACACCGAGCCATTCATACTGTTGCAGTGTGAAATCCAACGTATCCGCCGGAATACGGAACGGCACGTACACCCGGTCCATCCGCTCGTTCGCAAACGCCGTGTTGTGAATCAACGGGCTGAGACTGTGGGCCACCGGGTCGCCCAGCACTCCGAACAGTTCGGTATCGCGGCTGATCTGGTCGTACCGGTAGATGTTCTTCATGTCCTCGAATGGCAACTGACCGGGAGCCAGTTCGCGATCGGGACTGAACGTGGCGTATGTGAACGGAGCGCCGTAGCGGCCGGTCAGGATGCGGCTGATCGTCCCCAGTTCGCCCATGCAGAAACCAACGGTCGGTACCTTCGCGGACGCGACCAGTTTCAGCATGCGGATGTTGTCGTACGGTGCGTTGGCCATCGTCACAATTTTGACGACGTCGGGGTCCAGCTTGCACAGCCGGGCGTGGATCTCTTCGATGTTTTGCGGCGTCTCGTCGAAATCGTGGTGGCTGATGATCCGCTTCGTCTTGCCGTAGCGGCGGATCAACGGGGCCGTTTCCTCTTCGAGGTCGACGTATTCGACGCCCGCCACGATCGCCGCGCGAAGCAGCGTCAGCCGCTGTTCTTCCGACCCAAACCAGCGCCCCTTGTCCTTTTTCGTCCGGCAGGTGACCACGACCGGTGTGGGCCGTCCGGGAAGCAACCGGGTCAGGTCCGGATCGCGGGCCAGAAAGTCCAGCCGCAATTCCACCAGTTCGGCACCGCGCTGAGCCAGCGCGCGGTGCTCGGCCATCACCATTTTATGTCGGGTCCGTCCGAGGCTGACGCAGATCATATTGTGTCGATTGAAGTCGTGGTTCGTTGTCTAAAGATTAAGAATGGAGGATAGAGGATCGAGGATTGAACTTCCATCTTGTGGCGTACGCGGCTCGGGTACGATTGTCTCTTCCAATCCGGCAGCACGCGAGCCGCGTACGCCACAGCAAACTGACCCATCGCCGCGTGCAGTCGCGCGGCTCGATCCTCCATCCTCGCCTCACCCCAGCCTGCCAAATTGCCGGTCCAGCTCCAGCCGCGACATTGTCAACGCCGTCGGCCGCCCGTGTGGACAATGGTGGGCGTCCTGAATCAGGTGCCGTTGGGCCAGCAGGCTGTCGATTTCCTCGGGCGTCAATCGGTCACCGGCCTTGATCGCGGCCTTGCACGACATCATGTGCAAGAGTTCGTCCAGCAGGTCACGGCGCGTCACATTTTGGCCGGGAGTGGCGAGGCGCTCGGCGATGTCGCGCACGAGTTGCACGATGCTCGCCTTCGACAGCATCACCGGGACTGACGTCACGAGGACGGTGTTGCCGCCGAATTCGTCCACGCTCAACCCGAGTTGAGCCAGCGTTTCGCGCTGCTCGACAACCAGCCCGGCTTCGACGGCGCTGAGTTCCACCGGTTCGGGTAGCAGCATGCGCTGTGATTCGACGCGCCCGGCGAGCACGCGCTCGCGGAGGTGTTCGTACATGATTCGTTCGTGCAGCGCGTGCTGATCGATCACCGTCATCCCTTCGTCGGTTTCGACAACCAGGTACGAGTCGTGAATCTGGATCGCACGCCCGGACGATGGGGCGTTCGCGGACTGCGGCTGCCTAGTTCCGTCTCCCTCCGGGAGAGGGTTAGCATGAGGGTGCGTCGCTCCGGACAACGCCCCCTCACCCCGGCCCTCTCCCACAGGGAGAGGGGGCAAAGGGGTTGGCGTCGGCAGCGCGGGATACGGACGAAACGGTGCGCGGTCTCCGGACCAGTTTGTCGACGCGGGGGAAAACGACAACTGCCGGATCGCGCTCATCGGCGGCAGGCGATCGGCGGGTGATGCCGATGACGGTTCGTCGCCGAGTCGCAACGAAGTGTCGAGGTTCAACCCCAGTGACAGGAATTTTGAGCGGACGGTCGAGAGCATCTGCCGGTACAGCTTTTGGCTGTCGCGAAACCGGACCTCGGCCTTTGTTGGATGCACGTTCACGTCCACCTGATCCGCCGGCATTTCGAGAAACAAAAACGTGACCGGATACCGGCCAACCATCAGCAGGCCGCGATACGCTTCCAGCAGCGCATGCTGGAGCGAGCGGTCGGTGACCCAGCGGCCGTTCAGGAACAGACACTGTCCCTTCGCCGTCGATTTGCTTTGATTCGGGTGGGCCACGAAACCCCACACCCGAATGCCGTCGAGTTCCGATTCGACCGGGATGAGGCTCTGCGTCACCTCGGGGCCGTAGATCAATTCGAGCCGTTCGAGCAGCCGCTCAGTCGCGGGAAGTTCATGGATGACGCGCTGGTTGTGACGCAGGACCATGTGCAGCCGCGGATTGGCCAAGGCAATCCGCGTGAATTGCTCGGTGATGTGCCCCACTTCCGTCGACACCGTTTTCAAAAACTTTCGCCGCACGGGAGTGTTCGCGAATAGTTGCGACACCTCGATGAGCGTCCCCACCGGACCGCCGCAGGCGCGCGGTGTGCTGGCCACTCCGCCGTTGACCTCGAGTTCCCACGCTTCGCTCGCGTCCGCCGTCCGGCTCCGCAGCCGAAACCGGCTCACCTCGGCAATCGACGCCAGCGCTTCGCCGCGGAAGCCGAGTGTGTGAACGCTGAACAAATCCTCAGCGCTTCGAATCTTGCTCGTCGCGTGACTGGTCACCGCCAGCAACAAGTCTTCCGGGTGAATCCCCTCGCCGTCATCGACAATGCGGATCAATTCGGAGCCACCCTCGGCGACATCGACTTCAATCCGGCTGGCCAGCGCATCGACACTGTTTTCGAGCAACTCTTTCACCACGCTCGCCGGCCGCTCAATGACTTCACCGGCGGCGATCTTGTTGACGACGTGCGAATTGAGCTGCTGAATGCGGGGCATGGCGTATCTGTACAGTCGCGGGGACGAAGATTCAACCGCCTAGGCCCCGACACCAATATCCGGCGGCAGTCCCACCTCGGTCGCCAACTGGGTGCGGCGCATTTGTACTTGCCGGTCGAATTCACTCAGCACGTCAATCGCCTTGTCGCGCGATGTGACGAGGCCGATGATCAGGAACTGCGTGATCGCGATCCCGTAGCACACCCAACCGACCGTACCGGGATAGATCACCGCCAGAATCGTGAACACCGCCGACGAACGGTCGAGGTGCCGAAAGAGCATCCCTTTCAGAAATTGCCACCATTGCGATTTGATCGCCTGCAACCGCTGCCCCTTCGGAAACAGCAGCCTCGTGGGACCAGGATGGATGATTGCGAACAGGGCTTGGTCGGGCATGGCTTCGATCACGCCGACGGCCAGCATTAACCGCAGGGCCACGATCAGCCACCGGGGGAACATGCCTTTCCTGGCCGCCGGCTTCGCGGAACTGCCTGCCGTTTCCGTTTCGTCCGCAAACGGGTCTTCCTCTTCGGACATTTGATCGAGCGGTGCCACCGTCGCCACTTGAGCTGCCGCGACATTGGGTTCAGCGGGTTTCGGCAGCCATCCGAACAGCATCGGCTCCATGTTCGCCGTCGCCACGAGCAGCACCAGCGAACCGCGAAACCATTGTTCGAGATCCTTCTCCAATTCCTGGTCGAGGACGTCTTGGCGGAACACGCGGTGCATGAAAAATCGAAACAGCGGGATCGCGATCAGGCCGACGAAGAACCGCGACACCGGTCGCAGCACCGGCGACAAGATGCGAAGTTCGAGGATCAGTCGGAGAATCCAGGCCATGTTAGGGAATGACGAATTTCGAATGGCGAATGACGAATGAATGACGAAGCACGAATGACGAATACCGAACGACTCGCGACGACTGACCGGCCAGCCGACCGATTGATTGACCTTCGTCATTCGGCATTCGTCATTTTCTTAGCTGTTCCAGTCAATTTGCTCGAACAAGTCTAGCAGTCTGGCCCCGCGTTCCGAATGCAGGTGCGACACATGGGCAATCCGGCCGCGCAGGTGCGCTGCGAAGTCGGGATGCCGTTCGTGGTTCTGGGTCGCTGGGCCGCGGCGCACGCAGTTGGTGAGGATCGCCTTCAGCCGGTCGAACTCGCGGCGCGGGATGCCGATCTGTTCGTTCACCACCACGCCGCAGATGCGCTGTTGCTGGCTGTTACGGATCACCTTTCGTTTCGACAGCTTCACACGAAACCGCTCCTGCCGGATCAATTGCATGACGAGCGGGATAAAGACGCGGAGGCTGCGGAGGAATTGATCCGGACCGGAAAACGTGAGGTCGTCGGCGTAGCGCGTGTAGTTCGCGTGAAACGTGCGCGCCAGCCCGGCCAGACGCAGGTCGAGGGCGAACGCCGACAGATTTGCCAGCGCGGGGGATGTCGGTGCGCCCTGCGGAAGATGTCGCGTGGCGTACGGTATCCACTCGGCTTCGGTCGCCAGATCTTTGAGCGTTCCCAGCGGAGGCGTGATCGACGTCGTCAAGCGGCCGAGCCAGATCGCCGCTTCGCGCGAGTAGCCGAGGCTGCGGTAGATGGCCACGACTCGCGAATACTTCACCGACGGGTAAAAGTTTTCGAGATCGAACTTCATCACGACGCGCTGACCGACGTGTGGTTCGGCGTTTGTCTTGATCGACCGGCCGGTGACAAACCCATGCGCGGCAGAGTGCGTTGGCACGAGGTCCAAAATCTCGCGGAGGATTTTTTCCTGCGCGGCTTTCAATTGCGGTTTGGGAATTTCCAGAAGCCGCCGGTCGCCGCTGCGTTTCGCGATCCACTGATAATGGTAGTGCGACAGCTTCACCGTTGCCGGGCGCTGATGATCGTGAAAGCGATGCACCAGCCAGGCCAGACGGCCAATCGGCATCTGCAACCAGTCCGCGAGTTCTTGCGGTGTCTGAAAGACGGGCAGGCCCGCCTGCTTCAACCGCGCCGGATCGCCATCGCGGTTCAGGTCGAGAAACCCGCCGAACACGCTGCTCCACGCGAACCGGTACGGCTGCGACTTGACCGTAATCTTGTTGATGCTTCCCGCCGCGTCGCGCTGACGCCACCGGTCGGTTCGACGCTGGCGATGCCGCAACGGCGTCAACCTCGCTCGCGGACGGCGACGCTTTTGTTCGCGATCATCTGAGCGCGACGCGGCTGATCGTTTCGGTTGACCGAACAGCAACCGCCGGAGCCAGCTCCACAGTCCCATGCTCACTCATCCTCGCGGCAGCCGCCAAGGTTCGCGTCGCGGGTCAGATGGGCGACGGCGAGGAGTAGGGTGGGTCGAGGAACGA
>JACRIH010000512.1 GCA_016235885.1 Planctomycetales bacterium
ACACCGAGAACCTGCGCCTCGCCGAAATCAGCCAACGTTTGAAGCGCAGCGAAGGGGCCATCAAACTGCTGATGTTTCGCGCCCGGCAGGCGCTCAAGCATTGTTTGCAAGGCAAGCAATCATCGTAGACATTTCGCTCCGCGAGATGCCTACCAGAATGACCCAATGGCCGCGTTTTCCGTCGCTCGGCTCATCACGCGGAGCGTGATGGCTACGTAGCCGTCACGCTCCGCGTGACGAGCCGAATGTGCGACCAGCGTTCATTTGAAATGCGGATCACTCACCCTTCCGCGACGCCGGCGGACAATTCAATTTCTCGGGCGGAATCACCAACTCATCAATCACTCGCCCGCCGATCACGGTTTCCTCGATGATTCGCGAGACGTCTTCCAGCCGAACGCCGCCGTACCAAATTCCCTGCGGATAGATCACTACTGTCGGGCCGAGTTCGCACTGGTCGAGGCATCCCGCCTTGTTGGCGCGCACCAGCGGACCGAGATTCCGTTTCTTGACCTCGGCCTTGAACGCGGCCCGCAACGCTTCGCCGCCGTCCGGATCGCAGCAACCGCGGCAATTCCCCGGCTCGCGGCGGTTGCAGCAGACGAAAATGTGATGCGTGAACGCGCCCATGATGCCTCCCTCGAATTCACCGATTCGACAACGTATAACCTCGCCGTAAAACTTGGCGCGGACTTCTGATCGTCAACTTAGAGTTCGAACTCCGGCGCGGCAACCGAGCGGCCCGACATGTGGATCAAGATTTGTGGCATTCGAGACGTGGAAACGGCGGCGGCTGTCGCGGCGCTGGGAGTCCAAGCCATCGGGTTGAACTTTTTCGCCCGCAGTCCGAGAGTCATCGAACCGGACACGGCCGCGCGGATCGTGGCCGATCTGCCGCCGCAAGTCGAACCGATTGGCGTGTTCGTCAATCACACCGTGTCGGAGATTGAAGACATCTGCCGCCGGACGGGTCTTCGCACGGTGCAACTGCATGGTGACGAATCGCCCGAAGTTGTCGCGGCACTGGCGGTGCGGTTCCGAATCATCCGTGCGTTTCGAGTCGGAGACGCTGGCCTCGCGAGCGTCGCGGAGTCTCTCGATCGCTGCCGGCAATTGGGTGCGATGCCGTTTGCGTGTCTGGTTGACGCAAACGTGACAGGTCACTACGGTGGGACCGGTCACACGGCTCCGTGGGATTTGCTGCGGCGCGACTGGAAAACTACCGAATGGCCGCCGCTGATCCTCGCGGGAGGATTGCGACCGGACAACGTCGTCGAAGCCATTCAGTCGGTCCAACCGTGGGGCGTCGATGTGGCCGGCGGCGTGGAGTCGGCTCCGGGCATGAAGGATATCGACAAGGTCCGCGAGTTTGTCCGGCAATGTAGACGGGTCACTCCGTGACCCGAACTCTCCGGTCATGGAGTGACCGGGTTACTTTACAAAACAATCACGCTGTGGGCTTGGCTCACAATTCACTTGGGAATGAGGGCAACGAGACGCTTGCCCCTCACCCCCGGCCCCTCTCCCCCTCCGGGGGCGAGGGGAGAGAAATTCAGGAGAGACATTCAATGGCTGACGTGCTTCCGTTTCGTGGCTGGCGATACGACGTGGCTCAGGTGGGCGACCTGTCGGATGTGACGTGTCCGCCGTATGACGTGATCGATCCGGCGTTTCAGGATCGGCTGTATCAACAGCATCCGTGCAACGTGATCCGTCTGGAACTGAACCGGGATGAGCCGGGTGACACCGGGCCGGGCGATCGGTATCGGCGTGCGGCCGATTTTCTGCGGCATTGGCAGCAGGAAGGGGTGCTGTTGCATGAGCGAGAAGACGCGCTCTACGTCTACCATCAGGTGTTCGAGGCGGACGGTGTGACGTACACGCGCAAAGGATTCTTGGGGAGAATCCGGCTGGAGCGGTTTGGCGAGGGGAAGGTGTTTCCGCACGAGCAGACGCTCTCCGGCCCGAAGGCGGATCGGTTGCTACTCATCAAGGCGACGCAAACGAACCTGTCGCCGATCTTCGGACTGTTTCCCGACGCCGACAACGCGGTGCAATCTCCGCTCGAACGAGCGATCGCCAGCGTGCCGCCGCTCGAAGCGACCGACCACCTGGGCGTCGTGCATCGGATGTGGCCGGTGACGAATCCGGACGCGATCCGTCAGGTGACACAGTTGCTGCACGACAAGCCGATTTTCATCGCCGACGGTCACCATCGGTACGAGACCGCGATCAATTATCGCGACGGCCTGGCGGCGGACGGAAAGCTGGACGGATCGAACGCGCCGGCGAACTTTGTGATGATGATGTTCGTGGGGATGGCCGATCCCGGCTTGATCATCATGCCGACTCACCGACTGATGAGTCACCTCGCCGACCTGACCGCCACCGACGTGGCGGCAGCGCTGGGGAGCCATTTCCAAACGGAAGTCGTCGGTATCGGCGCGGCGGCGGCCCGCGAGACGTGGGAGCGAATCGAATTGGACGGCGGTCAGGGCATTTTCGGATTGGGGACGAGCGCCGACGGCCAGTGGACACTGGCGGAAGTGACCGACGACAGCCCGATGGCGGCGCTGGCTCCCGATCAGAGCGACGACTGGCGAGAGCTGGGGGTCAGCCTGTTGCACAAGCTGATTTTGGAACACCTGCTGGCGAAACGCTACCCGTCCGCCCAGCCGACGTTTAAGTACGTTCACCTACTCGATGAAGTGACGGAGGCCCAGGCGTCCCGCTCGTGCCAACTCGCGTGCCTCGTGCCACCGGCAGGGATCGAGCACGTCGAACGGATCGCATCGCACCTCGAAAAGATGCCGCCGAAGAGCACGTACTTCTACCCGAAGTTGCAGACCGGGATGGTGTTCAACTCGGTGCAGTAGGGCAGGCTCCTGCCTACCAATACCGTTGATGAATCCCCACGCCGGTCGGCAGGAACCGACCCTACTTGGCTGGAGTTGGGCAACAGCGCCCGCAGAATGCCCCGAAACGAAGTGAGCCGGCCGACCAGCCCCTGCTTGAGCGTGTCCCGATTCGTGGCCGCGATCTCCCGCGTATTCCCAATCCCACCAGCCCTGTCATCGCCGCGTCGATGGCATCGCGATCCGCGATAAACATCGCCCGCGTGTAGCCCCCTTGCAGCTTCAAATCCGTGGCCGGAGCACCACCGAGAGCGGTATTGACGTCATCCCGATGTGCAGAGAACTCATCCATAGTCGGAGCATACGACCCGACATCGGAAATTGGCATCTTTGATACTCAATTTTTCAAACTGGATGAGCCATTGCGTCACTTGGCATTGAAATCGTAGACATTCACAATCGAATTTCTCACAAGTTGTGTTGTATTTCCAAAAATGTCTCTGAAGATTTGTGATCTGCAAACGGTATTTCAAACAAAATGACATCCATCTTGCCCACTGGCACCCACATTTATTGCACTGCCTGCGATATTTCTTTCAATCTGCTGTTAAATTCTACAGAATTCCGCCTAACGACGGCGGTAACGGGGCCGCCACCAAGAAACTATGATTTCAAGACCCGCGTCATCGGCGGCTCCCGTTCACCGCATTGTTATCGCGCGTCGGTCAGGTGTCGATCTCTCCAGTGACGATTCCGCCGAAGCATTCAATCAAAGCATGCATGCAACCCGTTCCGCCGTAAGGACACGCCAGGGCCTCGAATTGTAGTGCCCCCGTGTTCTCCGACGCGCGAATCACCCGCAACAGATTGTATTCTCCATTGCGGAACGCATCGATCATTGATTCAAAATCCCATGGCGTCTTCAGCGTCGGATCTGTGAAACGCTTATCTACAGGTGTTGCCTGCCAACGTCTTGTCCAGTCGGCGAGTTCGTCTGGCGTCGGGTTCCAGAAGTGTGATAGGGCCTCAGCGTCGAAGTACGATCGCCATGATTCGTCGCCAGCGTCGATTGCGTTATCGTTCTTCGCATCCAGTAGTGCGCCAAATGCGCGCTGGAGCATCCCGAAACGCGTTGAGTCAGCAAGTTCGAAGTTGACGCTTGATTCCACCATCAGGAATGTCATTAGGACTTGAAAGCGATAACAGTTAAGTGTGCCGCACGCGGCCTAGTACGCCAGAGCCGTTGGCGGCGACATTTGGAATTCGGCGGTAGAATGTCTCACTTCTTGGCAAAAATCAAGCGCGGTGGTCTCAATCCTCTCTGGTCGGTTGTCGAGATAGACTGTGTGCGGGATATTTCCAATCGTGTGGCGTGCGGCCTGTTCGCGAACACATTGTTGTGGCAGGGTCTCCTGACCCTGCCACGGTGCCTGACCGCAGGTCTCCATCTTCATCCCGGATCGGGAGACCTGCGGTCGTGTCGATGGCATGGTCAGGAGACCATGCCACAACGAGCGACCATGCCATAACGAGTTGTCAGGCTGGAAAGCCTGACCTACGTCAGCCGCGGCCGAGATAATCCTGACCTATCGGCAGGACGATGGCTTCGAGGAAGTTCACGTCGGCGGGCAGGGTGACCATTTGCAGGGCGACGAGTGAGATCGTTTCGACGCTCATCATCGGTTCGTCGTCCGACGGCTTGCCGGAATTGACGCGGCGTTCGATGCGCACGTTGCCGGGGTGCAGACAACTGCACGAGATGCCGTAGGGTCGCCCATCGAGGGCGATCGCCTGCGTCAGACCCCAGGTGCCGAATTTCGCGGCGGCGTAGGGTGCGCCCCGTTGTCACGGTCGCTGGCCTGGGTTGCGTCACCGCCGCCACGCTGTTGGCCGAACTCCCCGAACGCGGAGAACTCAACCGCCAACAGATCGCGTCGCTGGTCGGTCTCGCTCCGTTCAACGACGACAGTGGACAACATCAGGACCAACGCCACATCACCGGCGGCCGGGCCTCGGTCCGCTGCGTAATGAAGACCGCCCCTGGGCTATCGAATCGGTCCCCGTTGGGGCCAAGACCGGGATGTCGGTGACATTCCCAATGATCAACCAGTCGCGGAACTCGTCAGAGTTCTGTGACCCCGAAGTCTCACGACTTCGGCTACTGCCGTCTCAAGATGTCACCGGACCGCGAGAATTATGGGATTGGAATTGACGCTGCGATCATTCAGCCGCCCAAAATTTTGTGTTGCCACGGGATCGGGAGTCTTTTTCTGGCCGCTTCAATGTCGTGCGTTTGATGTGAGTCGTGACAGGCGGCCAGGAAAAAAGACTCCCGCCCCCATTGCATCCTGTCGCGACAGGAAAGCCGAATGCTTCAGAGACGTCGTTCGTAGACGGTTGGGGAAGAGGCATTCCGCGTCGTCTGGAGATTTGGCTGTCCTGTCGCGAAGCGACAAGGCTATGGAGTCCTCATACCAAACGCACACACCACCCGGAAACCGACGTCGTAGTTCCGGGAGGCAGGAGAGTTCCTGAGGCGATTGGCCGCGCGCGCGTTCACGCCACTGAAGTTACAGGAACCGCCACGCAACACACGGACGCTTGAACCCGTCGATGGTTCCGTGGGATCTACCGCCATCCGGCTCCGGAACGGCTGGTAGGACGCTGCGTCGTACCCATCCAGACACCATTCCCACACATTCCCGTGCAGGTCACACAAGCCAAAGGCGTTCGCCGGATACGAACCAACCTCTGTCGTGTGTTGCAGGTATGGCCCCTTGATCGTTGTGCCGTACGGACCTTTGCCATCGATGTTCGCTTCCCGTCCATTGTTCACGCCGCCGAAATGAAATGGCGTGGTCGTTCCCGCGCGGCAGGCATATTCCCATTCTGCCTCCATCGGCAGCCGGTACGTCCGGCTCGCCGTCTTCTCCAAAGGCAACTCCGATAATTTGCGACAGAACTCCTCCGCGTCGTACCACGACACGTTCTCCACTGGGAACTGGCGGGTGTCCCTCCCCGTCACACGTCCCCTGCCGTCGCCACTGGGTGAGAAATAACTCGGGTTCTTCTGCATAACTTGCTCGTACTCGCCCTGTGTCACTTCGTACCTGCCCAAGTAGAATAACCGGGTGATCCGCACTCGGTGCTGCGGCTTTTCGTTGCTTTGGGCGTCCTGCTCCGTATCGGGCGATCCCCTGTCGAATTCACCGGCGGGGATGCAGACGAGCATCATTCCGATGGAGTTGTCGAACGTGACTGGACTGCCGAGGTGTTTGGCCCAAGCGGCTTGATGTTGCTTGGCTTGGTTTGCATCGAAGGGAGCGCTCGCCAGCGGCGGAGCGGAACCAGCGGGATTGACGATGGGAGTCGTTGGGTTTGTGGTCTCCGGTCGCGGGACATTTACCGCAGCGGACACCGAAACTTTCGGGTCGGCC
>JACRIH010000513.1 GCA_016235885.1 Planctomycetales bacterium
AAGAATCTCCCCTCTCCCCTTTGGGGAGAGGGGCCGGGGGTGAGGGGCAATGGGGCGTTCCCTCGACTGTCACTTCTGACATGCGCCCACTCCCCGACCGGGGTACACATCCCTCGCCGGGCGTGATATCGTGACACCCGCTCGTTGCCGGCCGAATGGTCGGACCTGCCTGACGAGTCGAATCATCGTTCCCACTCCGAATACTCGGGGACTGAGATGCCACGAAGCCGACGTCTGGCCACGCTGTTGTCTGCTGTAATCCGCTCGATTTCGTGCGTTGCCGCACTGTGTTTCACGGTGGCTTCGTTGGCTGACGACAAGCCTGCCTCACCAGCGGATGCCGAATTCTTCGAAAAGACGGTCCGCCCCCTCCTGCTCGCGAAGTGTGTCGAGTGCCACAGTTTCGACAAACAAAAGGGGGGCCTGCGACTGGATTCGCGTGATGCCGCGCTGCGTGGTGGTGACTCCGGCGCGGCGATCGAACCGGGCAAGCCGGACGACAGCCGGTTGATCGAAGCGATCAGTTACCGCACCGACCTGAAGATGCCGCCGAAGTCGAAACTGTCGGACGCCGAGATCGCGCACCTCACCGACTGGGTCAAGCGCGGTGCTCCGTGGCCCACCGCCAAGCCGACCTCACCGACGAAGGCCGATGCCGGTGGACCACTCTTCACCGCCGAAGAAAAATCGTTCTGGTCCTTCCAGCCCGTCGCCCACGCGGACGTCCCCGTGGTGAAACAAATCGCGTGGCCGAAGTTGCCGCTCGACAACTTCATTCTCGCGGCCCTCGAAGCTCGCGGTCTGTCGCCCGCATCGCCTGCGGACAAACGAACACTCATCCGCCGCGCGACGTTCGATCTGATCGGATTGCCGCCGACTCCCGATGAAGTCCAAAACTTTCTCGCGGACGAATCGCCCGACGCCTTCGCGAAGGTTGTCGATCGATTGCTCGCATCGCAACATTACGGTGAGCGCTGGGGCCGGCACTGGCTCGATGTGGCCCGCTACGGCGACTCGAACGGTCTCGATGAAAACCTCGCGTTCGCCAACGCGTACCGCTACCGCGACTATGTGATCGCCGCGTTCAACAACGACAAGCCATTCGATCAGTTCGTGCGCGAGCAACTTGCCGGCGACTTGTTACTTGATCCCCCCTCTCCCTCCGGGAGAGGGGCCGGGGGTGAGGGCTCGTTGAGCACACCACACGACCGCCTCACCGCCACCGGCTTCCTCTGCATCGGCCCGAAAATGCTCGCCGAGGACGACCCGGTCAAAATGCAGATGGACATCATCGACGAGCAGGTGGACACGATTGGCCGGGCGTTCCTTGGCCTCACGCTCGGCTGTGCCCGCTGTCACGATCACAAGTTCGATCCGATCCCGACCGCCGATTACTACTCGCTGGCGGGGATCTTCAAAGGGACGAAGACGATGGACAACTTTTCCGTCGTCGCCCGCTGGCAGGAACGCCCGCTCGCGACTCCGGAAGCATTGAAAAAGCGTGACGAGCACCAGCAACGGATCGCTGACCAGAAAGCGAAGATCGGCAAAGTTGTCGAACAGGCGAACAACGATCTGCTGCGCGACGCCCGCCAGCACGTCGGTGACTACCTGCTCGCAGCCGAAGACCAGCGGCGCCTCGACGAATTCCAAAACGCGGCGACGCAGATACCACTCGGCACCGATCCGAAAGCCGCCGAACAACCGGGAGTCGTCGTGATCGAGGCCGAGAATTATTCTCGCGGGAATCTCGTCAAGGATTCCGCGACGTACGGCCAGGGGATCGGGGTCATCTACAACAAGGGCGAATTCCCCAACTTCGCCGAGTACGACGTGATGCTCACCGAAGCCGGGTTGCACCGGATCGAACTGCGATACGCCGCCGCGGGCGCGCGGCCGTGCAAGTTGATCGTGAACGGACGGCTCGTGAAAGCCGACGCGGCGGGCAAAGTCACCGGCTCGTGGAATCCCGACACGCAAACCTGGTTCGTAGAAGCGGTGGTGCCTCTCAAGGCCGGTCCGACAACGATCAGACTCGAACGGACCACCGAACCGATTCCGCATTTCGACAAACTGCTGATCGCCCCCGCGCGTCGAACCGACGGTCAGCCGTTGACGTTGCTCGCGTCGATGCTGACCCCGCCGAATGGCACCGCGACGTACGAACCGAAGCCCGATTTCGTCCGGCAGTGGGTGGACTATTTGAAAAAGGACGCGACTTCCCCCCTCTCCCCTCCGGGGAGAGGGGCCAGGGGTGAGGGGCGGTCCGCGCGATCCAACGACGACCCCTCACCCCAAAGGGGAGAGGGAGCGGTCAACCGTTCAATCTTCGCCGACTGGCATGCGAAGCCGGACGATGCTGCGCCCGTGCGTGACCTCGCGGCTCGATACCAGCAGAAGTTTGACGTGGCCGAGAAGGCGTGGCAGGAACTCAAAGCCACCGAGGCCGGCAAGGCCGCGACAGCGCTTCCCGATGCTGCGCTCGAAATGTATCGAACAGTGCTGTACGACCCGAAGGGGCCGTTCGCGGTGCCAAAGTCGATTGAATCGAACTACCCCGCGCCGGTCGTGACCGAACTCGCACAGCAGCGCGACGAATTGAAGTCGCTCGAAAAGTCCCTGCCTGTTCTGCCCGAAACGATGGCAGTGTCCGATCAGAAACCGGAGAACTTGAAGATTCACATCCGCGGCAGTCATCTGACGCTCGGCGCGGAAGTGCCGCGGCAATTCCCGCGCATCATCGCGGGAGAAAATCAATCGCCACTCGACGACAAGCAGAGCGGTCGGCTGCAATTCGCCGACTGGCTCGCGTCGCCAACTCATCCGCTCACGTCGAGAGTGATGGTGAACCGGGTGTGGTTGTGGCACTTCGGTGAAGGGATCGTCCGGTCACCCGATAACTTCGGCCGGCTGGGTGATCGACCGACTCACCCGGAGCTGCTCGACTGGCTCTCGAAAAAATTCGTGGAATCGGGCTGGTCGATCAAGTCGCTGCATCGAATTATCATGCTGTCGGGCACGTACCAGATGAGTTCGACCTGGAATGAAGCGGCCGCGCAGGCCGATCCCGAAAACCGCCTGCACTGGCACCACGCCCGACGCCGCTTGGAAATCGAGAGCCTGCGCGATTCGCTGCTGGCGATCAGCGGCAAGCTGGATCGGACGATGGGTGGTTCGCTGCTGCGAACCGCGAACCGCGCGTACGTCACCAGTACGGCGAGCGTCGATCCCGTGATCTATCAAACTCACCGCCGCTCGGTTTACCTGCCGATCGTGCGCAGTGCGCTGCTCGATGTCTTTCAAGTGTTCGACTTCGCCGACCCGAACGTGCAAACCGGCCGACGTGACACGACCACCGTGGCCCCGCAAGCCTTGTTCCTGATGAACAGCCCGTTCGTGAGCGAACAGACAAAAGCATTCGCCGAGCGCCTGCTGAACGACGGCTCGCTCGACGACGTCCGCCGCGTTCGCACCGCCTACGAATGCCTCTTCACCCGCCCGCCGACGGACACCGAAGTGTCCCGTTCGCTATCGTACCTCGACCGCTACACTCAAGCCGAAACCACCCGCCAGACCACTGCCGCCGACGCCCGTCTCCGCGCCTGGCAAAGCCTCTGCCGAGCCTTGTTGGCCTCGAACGAGTTTGTGTTCGTCGAGTAGATTGGAGTCCGCATGAATTCACACTGGTATCCCTCATCCGACGGCGTGCTGACTCGCCGCGAGATGCTGCGCACGAGTGCTGCGGGCTTCGGTTCGCTGGCGCTGGCGGGGTTGATCGCGGACGACGTGCGAGCCGACTCGGTGGCGAATGCGCTGGCGATCAAGCCGCCGCATTTCACGCCGCGTGCCAGTCGCGTGATCTTCCTGTTCATGCACGGCGGGCCATCGCAGGTCGATACGTTCGACTGGAAACCACTCCTCGAACGAGATCACGGCAAGCCGCTGC
>JACRIH010000514.1 GCA_016235885.1 Planctomycetales bacterium
CGCGGCTGCGGACCGCATGTCGAGTTCCGCTTTGATCTGCTCCGCCTCGGGTTCGAGATACCCGCGACGCTCCTCCAGCGACGTGATAATGTCTCGGCTTTCGGTCAGCCGGTGCTGGGCGAGCATCAGCCGCGCGAGTCGCAATTGAATCTCGTCGCTGCGCTCGGGAGCGAGTTCCAGAGCCTCGCGAAGTTTCGCCTCGGCGGCGGTGGGGTCGGTCTGTTCGAGGGCTTTCGCTTCGGCCAGCAATTTCTCGGTTGCAGACGGTTGGAGTGTCTGCAGCCACTCGCGAATCTGGCTTTCCGGCAGCGCTCCCGTGAACTGGTTGACGAGCTGTCCCGCGTGGATCGCGAACACGTGCGGAATCGACGACACACCAAAATGCTGAGCGATCCCCGGCTGCTGATCGACATCCACCTTCGCCAGCAGGAAAGCTCCCGCCCCCTCGGTCGCCAGCTTTTCGAGAATCGGTCCGAGTTGCCGGCAGGGAGCACACCACGTCGCCCAAAAATCGACGACCACCGGCACATCGTTCGACCGTTGCACGACGGCCGCATCGAAGTTTTCCTCAGTGACGTCGATGATCCACGGAGATTCGGCAGGCATGGCAGGTTTGCTCGGAGGATGAGTTCGCTTGGTGTCGCAAAGTTTGTGCGGTCAGTGTAGCCGACGAACGTGACGGATCAAACCGCGCGGAGTGTCTGAGAAATCAAAACTCCCTCTCCCCTTTGGGGAGAGGGCTGGGGTGAAGGGCGGTGGCGCGACTTTGTGTTGGAGTCACTGACCGCGCCGCGCGACGGGCGGACCACCCCTCACCCCCGCCCCCTCTCCCCAAAGGGGAGAGGGGGGAGACTCACGAGTGGTTGTCCAGCGACATTTCGCACGTCGCGCTCTGCCCAAAGTTTTCCTCGACTTCGACACGGAGCTTGATCGCTGGTGTGCGTTGACCGAGTCCCAACCGCTCAAGCAGCCGCTCGCCGATCCAGCGGGCGATGAGTTCCGTCGTCGTGTTTTCGATCGGCAGCAGGATGCAGTCTTCGCGTGGAAAAACCCACCGGCGGTCGGCGAACTTCGCTTCGACTTCGCGTTCGCCGGCCATGACTTGAATCGTCCGATGCCGCGTCGGCAAGAGCATCCGGTGATCGAGTTCGTTGACGATCACCTGCGTCGCGTCGCGCAGGGCGATGAAATCCACGACGTAGAAATTCTCGTCCAGCGGCCCCTCGACTTCGACAGTTACTCGCCAATTGTGCCCGTGCAGCCGCTCACACACGTTCCCGTTGAACGTGATGAAGTGGGCGGCACTGAACACCAGATGATCCTTCGTCACGCGGACGTGGAATCGTTCGGACCCCATAATCGCACCTCGTTTTGAATATCATCGAGCGACGGCATCGGGACGACACCATCACGAAACGCGCCGTTGTGGCACGGGCTCCCGACCGTGCCACCCGTTGGACCGCAGGTCTCCTCTGCTATTCATTGGAGACCTGCGGTCAGCTATGTGGTCGGGTCAGGAGACCCGACCACAACGGTGTCACGCGGACGTGGTATCGTTCGGACCCCATAATCGCACCTCGTTGTAAATGTCATCGAGCGACGGCATCGGCACGATCCCGTCACGAAACGCGGCGAACAAGCTTGCAGCGATGAGATCGGCCGTCGTGCCTGGATTGCGGCGGTGGCCGTCCGACCGCAGCCAGAAATCAAACTCGCGAATCCCGCGTACTCGCCAATAGTCGAACGGTTGGCTGGTCGTTGGAAGCACTCCCGGAAATGTCCGTTGAGTAATTCGGAATTCCTGAACGAATAAGTCCGCGAGAAATGCGGACCGTTGGACTTCTCGTGCCTCAGCTCGCCCACACTTTCTCGTAATCAAGCTGTCTTGAAACCTGATCAACAATGTCATTTGCAAATGGATGATCGCCTGTTCCCATCGCTGCGCGAAGTCGGAGGCGAAGAGTTGCAGTAATTCGACACCATCATTGACCACGAGCGAGAACTCCATCGCGTATTGCTTCGCGATCAAGTCGCGGTCGGCGGCGAGACGCATCACGTCGAGTAGCGTGCCGGTTGGTTCCGTCGAAACGTCCTCGCGGTCGACTCGCCCGAGTCCTCCCGGTTGAGCGAGACGGATGGCCTCGTAGACCAGCCGTGCGTCGTCGTTCGTCAACCGGGCGAGAACATCGCGGATGCCGTCCCGCAGCGGCACACCCGGCGGCACCGCCGCAAGCGGGGCCAGAAGCAGAATGATGCCGAGGTTCACGTTGCTGCTGGTTCGTTCGCGTGTCGCAACGACCGCGTCGAGCACGGCGCGGCCGACGCCGAGTTCCCGTGATCTCGCCAGCACGGGTGACGCCGCTTCCGCCGCATTCAAGAAATCCTCGTAACACAGGTCGGGGAACGATGCCAACGGATGCACGTTCCCCAGCTTGCGGGCTGACGCTTCCAGCACGCAGGCGGTGCGGATCAGGAGTGACAAATCGTTTGGAACTGGTGTCATGCCACGCGAACCTTGCTGGCGACGGAGGAATCTCTTGCATATCCTGACGGGCAACCAAACGAGCATCAACTGAGAGAGCGGTAGCCACTCTCGCCAGAGCGTGGGTGATCTTCCCCGTGGAACCCACGGTCTGGTGACCGTGGCTACGTCTCAATTCCGGCCGCGAGAAGTATAAACGAGCATCAACTGAGAGAACGATCACGTCGATGAGTGCAGTCGTGAACCAACCCGCGTGGCGGCCGGAAGACCTGGGCCGGCCGTTGCCGAACACGGAACATGCCGTCTCCGTCTGCCTGCCAACTTGGGCGGCGAACGTCGGCTACGAAGAGGCCGATCCGGCCGTGACCGGCAAGATGCGCTGCGGCTACCCACGCTTCTTTCTGCATCCGCTCGTGATGAAACTCTTCGCCACGGCCGAAGCCGAGTTCGCGACGGAGGGCGAGTGTTGCTTCGTGTTCCCGTCGCGAAGTGTCGCCGAACGGTGTGCAAACTTTGTGCGACGTCACACCGGCGCATCATGTCGTTTGGACAACTGGCAAGCTGGCCTGACCGTCGTCACGTTGCCGACGACCTCGCGACAGTGGGCCAAAAACTACTGGCAACACGCCGGCGAAATCGTGTCGTCGCGTCAGGCAATCGCAGTCCTGAGCGCACGCCAGCCGGCCGATGCCGCCAGCGACGCCAAGCGAGCAATCCGTCAGCGGATCGCGGACGCCGTGGGGGCCACCAGCGAGGACGTATTCCTGTTCCCGTCCGGAATGGCCGCGATCTTCGCGGCGTATCGAGCCTTCCAATGGCTTCGCCCGGCACTCCCGAGTGTGCAGTTTGGCTTTCCGTACGTGGACAATCTCAAAATTCAAGAGCGATTCGGTGGTGCGACTGAAGCCGCTCCGAAACCGGAAAATGCTGTCCACTTTTTCCCACACGGCGATGCTGACGATCTCGACAAGCTGACACGACGGTTGGGAAACAAAGACATCTCGGTCCTGCTGTGCGAGTTTCCGGGCAACCCTCTGCTGCGCAGCCCGGACCTCAGACGACTCCGCGAGCTTGCGGATCAACACGACTTCCCGTTGTTGGTGGATGACACGCTGGGAACATTCGTCAACGTGGACGTTCTGCCCGCTGCCGACGTGCTGGCAACCAGCCTGACGAAATACTTTTCCGGAGCCGGTGACGTGATGGGCGGGTCGCTGGTGCTGAACCGAAATCAACCGCAGTACGACGTCATCCGCGAAGCGCTGCGACTGGAGTACGAGGATTTGTTCTGGCCGGAAGACGCCGTCGTGTTGGAACGCAACTCGCGGGATTTCGTCGTGCGGGTGCAACGGATCAATCGCACGACCGAACAACTTTGCGACTGGTTGCGGCAGCATCCAGCGGTCGCCAGTGTGCATTATCCGAAGTACGCAACGCCGGAAAACTACACAGCCTTCCTCAAACCGGGCGGCGGATACGGCGGCCTGTTTTCCATCGACCTCCGCGATCCCACCCGTGCCCCCGCCGTGTTCGATGCGTTGGCGGTTTCCAAAGGCCCCAACCTCGGCTGCAACTTCACGCTCTGCTGCCCGTTCACGCTGCTGGCTCATTACCAGGAACTCGACTTCGCCGAACGCTGCGGCATCTCTCGCTACCTGCTGCGCGTGGCGGTGGGGTTGGAGGAACCGAAGTGGTTGATCGAGCGATTCGACCGGGCGCTGGCAACGGCGTAGGTCCAGCTTGGCGTGCCGCGGGGCATTGCGGTCTGTCGAGGTGCTTGCCGCAGAGATTTGTCCGGCCAAGCCGGACCTACCTCATACTGATGAACATCGACGGAGCCATGCACAACCAACGCCTCGCCACACGGTGCCTGCATCTGGCGGAGTTGGTGGATTCTCAATTTTTGTTTGGAAGAGGGTTGGTAAGTGATTCGTAGGGTGGGACCAGCGCAGCGCCGGCCCACCAGTGGAAACCAGCAAGGTGGGCCGGCGCTGCGCTGGTCCCACCCTACCGACTCAGCGGGCGGAGCGTCGGACCGGCTCTTGAATGGCCGAACAGAGCCAGCGACGGATACGGTCTGCGATTTCGCTGGCACTGGCTTCCGGAACGATTTGCGATCGCGTGCCATTCCGACGCACCCAAAACCGCTGCCCGGCCGGCTGGCGGACGAGTTCGATGCGCACGGTGGGTCCACCACGTTTCTTGAGACTGATCCGAATATCCGCCGGTAACCGGGGCATGAATTTGACCCTTCTTGGGGCGAGAATTTGTTCCCGCCGCCAGAACTTGACCCCTTCGTTGCCACAACCAAAGAACTGACGGTAGACTACCGTCACGGGGTGAAAAAATCACCGCAGGCTAATAACAATGTTCAGCCAAGACATATGGACCCACGTGACAAAGCGTTCAGGATCCCGGGTGACCAGATCAAGCGGTTGGTTCCCGCTATGGGCGGTTGCTACGCCTCGGACCGGATCACAGTTGACGGCATGAAGGTGGGCTACATGTACCGCGAAACGCCGGACGAGCGTTTCGACAGCGGTTGGCGGTTCATGTCTGGAGACGAGAGCCAAGAATATGCGGACAACGCCGACAATTGGGCCATCTATGAAGTGAACACGATCTGCAACTACGACTTCGCCATCATCCCATACTTGGACGTGGCGTATGGGACCGCGTACGGCCGAATTCCCGGTACCGATAGGTTCCGGGCGGAGGAATTCGAACCACCCGATGAGTGAGAACAGGCCGAACAAAGCGGTGAACGGGAGCCGCCGATAACGCGGGTTTTGAAACCATAGTTTTTTGGCGGCGGCCCCGTTACCGCTGTCGTTAGGCCGCTGCCAAGGCACTCCCATCTGGGGCCTTGTTGCCGTCTCAGTCACCAAACAGCACACGCTGCCGGAGTGAGGCCAGCAGCTTGGCCAGCTTGCGGCCGGTGGTGGAGAGTGGAAAGTCAGTGAGATCGGCTGGAAGAACCCAGCGGAGTTCGGTGCCGTGGTCGGTTGGTTCGCCTTGGCGATGCTCGGCGGAGAAGCAGCGGAGTGTGATGCGGAACCGCGTGACACCGTGTTTCAGCGTGGCGAGTTCTTCGCGCACGATCACGTCCAGACCGAGTTCGGAACGGAGAGTTGTTCGCAGCCACGAGGCGAGGGCGGGTGGCTTAGCAGTCCGATTGCTGACGTCGCTATCGTTCGCGGAGAACTCGAACCGCGGAAAATCCCACAAGCCGGCCCAACGCTCACCGAGGGGGCGACGCCGCAGCAGGCAGCGGTCGTTTCGCCACACCACAGCCGCGATCTCCGTGACGTCGGTGATCTCCGGTCGTCGCTGCGGCTGCGGGATTTTTTGTTGCGATCCCTCCGCGAACGCGACACAGCAACATTGAACCGGACAGTTCGGACAATCGGGTTCTGTCGGAGAACAGACGGTCGCTCCGAGTTCCATCAGCGCCTGATTGAACTGTCCGGGCGAAGTCGCCCTGTCGCTCCGCGACAGGAAAGCCGAAACACTAGCGACGTTTGAAGGGCCGTGAATTTCTGGACGTGACAGGGACATTTGGCTGTCCTGTCGCGGAGCGACAGGGCGACTTCGCGGCAGAATGTGTTCCGCAAACGACCACAACAATCGCTGGCCCGCGGCCGATCGCGGATCGCCTCGGAATCCCAGCAGGCGACAGTACAGCCGCAACGTGTTCGCCTCGACGATTGGAGCGCGGCGGTCGAATGCGAACGACGCGATCGCCCCTGCCGTGTAGCGACCGATTCCCGGTAGCTCCGTGAGTTCGGCGACATCGCTCGGAAAGTGTCCGCCGAGTTCTGCAACGACTCGTTTCGCCGCGCGATGCAGATTGCGGGCACGGCTGTAGTAGCCCAACCCTTCCCACAGCCGCAGCACATCGTGTTCGTCGGCGGTGGCGAGGTCCGCGAGCGTGGGAAATCGCTTCAAGAACCGCTCGAAATAGGGCACGACCGCGACGACAGTCGTCTGCTGAAGCATGATCTCGCTGATCCAGATGCGGTACGGATCGCGAGTCTCCCGCCACGGCAGCGGCCGCGCGTGTTTCACGTACCACGCGGAGAGTGCTCGTCGAAAGCGACGCAGCCACACGGCGTCGTGCGTATCAGCCAGTTCGGATTCCGAAGCGGTGTGCACTCTCAATCCGTTGCGTCGCGACGATTGGTTCCGAACGGCTGGCGAGCGTCGTTGGCGAGTGCTGCGTGGCATGGCGGGGATCGTAGCGACGAGACGAGACCTCTCCCAGCCTGCGGTGTTTAACCCGGAGACAGCGGCGACGGCGCAATTTTTGTCACGTTGCGGTCACGCTCCTCGTGACGTGCCGAGTCAGGATTGGTTGTCGAATTGCCATTCGGCTCATCCCGCGGAGCGTGATGGCTACGTGACGCGCCGTCGCCGCTGGCTCCGGGTTAAACGACGCCGCACTCCGACTCGACTGGCGTAACAAAACCCAGCCCTCGAACGGCGTGACTGCGTTTGCTAGACTCCCGCCAACTGCCGATGTGGTGGGTCTCGTGCCTCGACCCACTCTACAATTTTGGCCGCGTGAGACTTGAGCAGCGGAAAGGTCAGTCTGGTGAAACGCTCGTGGCGATGGTTCTGGTTGGTGGCGGCGATCGGCGTGCTCGCGTCGACGGTTCCGCTGCTGGACCGTTCCGATTTGCAGGCTCAAGAAGCTGCGAAGCCGGCCGCCGACGAGCCCGGTGATGCCGCGGCAGCGCCGCCAAAGGTCGTCGTGTCGCGCGGCCGCGACTCGCTGCCGAACGATCCCAAACCGTTTTACCGCGGCAACAACGTCCCCAACCGAAATCAGGTACTGAAATGGCCGTCGGGGTTCTACCTGAACCTGATGCGATTCGTCCCCATCCTCGGGCTGTTTCTGCTGTGGACGTGGAGCACCCATTGGATCGACAACGACGCTCGATCGCTCCGCATGGGAGGCGAGTTCTGGAACGGACTGGCATTTCTTGGCGGGGTGTTGGGTTTCGGTTTGATCCTCAGCGTGCCGAGCTTCGCCTTCGGCTTTCTGTTGATGGTCTCGACCTATTCGGGCCCGCTCGGGTGGTACGTTTACACGCGCAACCAGCGCGTACCCGAGGGGGCGAAAGTTCTGACGCCGCAGCACCTCCGCATGGTCGCGCTCCGCACACTGGCTCGATTGGGGATCATCGTCGGCACGTCGAAAGACGGCCGCGACAGTGCCCTCGGCCCGCCGATCCGGTTCATCGGCAAATCCGTCTCGGGTCGCGGTGAAGATGACAGCCGGTCGCGTCAGGCGGAGAAATCAAAACACTATCTTGCGGCCAAGGAGATGATCTACGACGCCATCCTGCGCCGGGCGACCGATGTCCACCTGGAACCGAAGACCGATGAATTGTCGGTTCGGTACCGCATCGACGGCGTGATGTATCCCGCCGAACCGTTCGACCGCGGCGTCGGAGACGCGATCGTCAACATCTTCAAAGTGCTCGGGGCGATGGATATCACCGAGAAGCGCAAGCCGCAGGACGGCAGCTTTCGGGCGGATCTCGAAGGCCGGATGATCGACTTTCGCGTCGCCACGCAGGGGACAAGCGTCGGCGAAAAGATGAGCCTCCGCATCCTCGATCAGAAAAACTCGGTCAGCAAGATCTCGGACCTTGGGATGCGGAAGCAGATGCAGGAGCAAATCCGCGAAGTGCTGCATCTGCCGCACGGCATGTTCATCGCCTGTGGGCCGACCGGAGCCGGCAAGTCCACCACGCTGTACGCGGCGCTCAGCGAGATCGACGCGATGCAGTCCAACATCATCACGGTGGAAGACCCGGTCGAATACAAGATCGAGAACGTCACGCAAATCGAGGTGAATGCGAAGGCGGGAAACACGTTCGCCTCTGCGCTGCGCAGCATCTTGCGACAGGATCCCGATGTCGTGATGATCGGTGAAATGCGTGATGCGGAAACCGCGAAGATCGCCTGTCAGGCCGCGACGACGGGGCATCTGGTGTTCTCGACCGTCCATGCCAACGACACGATCACCGCACTGTTTCGCCTGCTCGATCTGGGTATCGAACCGTTTTTACTGTCCAGCTCGGTCTCGGCCATCCTGGGACAGCGGCTGGTTCGCAAGCTGTGCCCGGACTGCAAAGAACCGTACAAACCCAAAGCCGAACTGCTCAAGCAGGCCGGCCTGCCGCCGGAAAAAATCGAAGCCTTTTACCGACCGCCGCATGATCCCAATACGGCGTGCGGCACCTGCGGCGGCTTGGGCTACAAGGGCCGCATGGGCGTGTACGAACTCCTGTTGCTGACCGATCGCATTCGCGACATGGTTCGCGAGGGGGCCACCATGAGCGCCATCAAGGCCGAAGCTCGCAAGAACGGCATGCAGTACATGAAAGAAGAAGGCTTGCGGCTGGTCGTGAAGGGGCTGACGTCGATTCAAGAATTGAACGAGAACGTGAAATGAGATTGCCGATTTGCGATTGCCGATTGCCAATTGGAATGCCAGCTCTTCGCGGCGACCAACCGACTTCGTCAATTCAATCGAAAATCGGCAATCGAAAATCGAAAATCAACTAACCATGGACTACCCCATCATCGACATTGTCCTTTGCCTGACCATCGTCGGCGTGACGTGGTGCGTCGCCGGCGAAGGAGCTTGGGGTGCGGGCCTGACCTGTCTGTGCGTCCTGTTCGCCGGCGTGCTGGCGATGAATTTCTTCGAACCCGTCGCCAACTGGCTCGGCGGCGTCTCGTTGATCGGCGAAATGTTTGCGGATGTGATCGCGCTGACCGGACTGTTTGCCGCATTTGTGTTCGGACTTCGCTGGGCCACTGACAATCTGGCTCCCACGTCGATCGACATCGACGGGCGGATCTATCAAGTCACACGCTGGGGTTTCGCACTCGCGACCGGTTACCTCACGGTGGCGATCCTGCTCACCGCCCTGCACACGACGCCGTTGCCACGCACGTTCATCGGTTTCAGCCCGGAGCGCAAGAACCTGCTGGACATGGACGCGCCGGATCGATGGTGGCTGGGGTTCAATCAGTACCTCAGCGAAAGCATCCTCTGGCGCAACAAGATTTTCGACGGCCCCGAACTCGCACCGCTCGCCGGCACACCAAAAATGATCTGGCCATCGTTCACGATCCGGTACGCAACGCGACGCGAATTGCACGGCCGGCCGGGAAAGAAGCCGGGCTTGGTCACAGTGGGTCCGGCAGGGCAGGGGGGCGGCACGTCGACTCCCGCGGCTCCAGCGTCTCCCGGCGGCGGGTTCTGACCTGATGTCACTACGGCCCCGTCAATGCTTGATTTTGGGGTAGCCACGGTCGCCAGACCGTGGGAATTCCCCTGTTTTTGTCGTCTGTCCACGCTCTGGCGAGCGTGGCTACCACCCCCAATTTTAGGTTTGACGCAGCACTACTCTACTTGGCGAACGGGGAGCGTCAGCCTCCTGTTCGAGCCGCAGCCACCTTCATCGCACGCCTTCGGTAACAAACATGACAGCACTCGACCTGCTCAAAGATTTGATCGCCATCCCCAGCGTGAACCCGATGGGACGCGACCTCACCGGTCCCGAATTCTTCGAGACACGCCTGAGTGACTACCTCGCACAGCTTTTTCGCCGTCTGGATGTGTATCACGAGCGGATTGAATTGGCTCCGGGGCGAGCCAACGTCATCGCGCGATTCGACAGCCCCGGTGCCCGCTCGACGGTGCTGCTCGATGCGCATCAGGACACGGTCCCGACCGACGGCATGGTCATCCCGCCGTTCGATCCAGTGGTCAAGGATGGCCGGATTTACGGCCGCGGCGCGTGCGATATCAAAGGCGGCATGGCAGCCATGCTGGCCGCGTTCGTGCGACTCGTCCAAGAACGGCCCGCCGGCGCGGCGAATGTCATCATGTCCTGCACGTGTGACGAAGAATCCACGTCGATCGGTATCCGCGACCTCGTGAAAATGTGGTCCGACCCGAGCCGTCGCGGCCGGCTGTTCCCGCAGCCTCCCGACGTCGCGATCATTGCCGAACCGACCAGCCTCGATGTCGTCGTCGCGCACCGGGGAGCCACTCGCTGGAAGATTCGCACCACCGGCCGCGCGTGTCACAGTTCGCGACCGAGCGATGGCGTGAACGCGATTTACCGCATGGCGAAAATCGTGTCGTGCCTCGAAGAGTACGCCGAACAATTGCCGCGCACGACGCCGGCCCACCCGCTGTGCGGTCCCGCCACGTTGAGTGTGGGAGTCATCCAAGGAGGCAGCAGCGTGAACGTGGTTCCCGACGGCTGCACGATCGACATCGACCGCCGCGTCATCCCCGGCGAAGACGGCCACGTCGCGATGCAGCAGGTCGAAACCTACCTCCGCCAGCGAATCAACTTCGATTTCGAGATGCTTCCGCCGTGGATCGCAGGGGCCACGTTGTCCGATGACGAAAACGGACCGCTCGCCGACCGCCTGATCCAACACATTGCCCCGGTCGCTGGGACGAAGAAGAAAATCGGCGTCGCCTACGGCACCCACGCCTCCCGCACCGCCGCCGCCGGAGTGCCATCCGTCGTGTTCGGTCCCGGTTCCATCGACCAGGCACACACGAAGGACGAATGGCTGCCGATCGACGAGTTGGAACAGGCGAGCCAAATCTATTTCCGATTCTGCGCGAATGCCCCCACCGCAGGATGACGAGACGCCGTCATGAGCAAACCGCTTCCTCAACCGCTTGATCCACTTCAAGTCCGCGACCTCGCAGCGGCGGTGGTTCAAGCCGACCGGTTCCCACAGTTGGCGACCATCGACGGCGACCAGCCGCGGTTGCGGCCGGTGTCGCCAGTGAAAACCGACGGCTTCACAATCTACGTGGCCAATTTGCGCGTGTACCACAAGACCGCCGAAATCGCCGCGAACCCGAAGGTCGAACTGTGCTACATGGACGACGGGCACAACCAAGTGCGGATTACCGGCATCGCCGAAGTGGTCACCGACCGCGCCGTGTTGCAAGACATCTGGGACGCCAATCCGCTGCTGCGGCAGTATCTGGGTTCGCTCGACAACCCTCAGCTCATCGTTTATCGCATCCTGCCAAGTCGGGTGCGATACATGCAGGAATGGGCACTGGAATATCACGAAGTGCCGTTGGAGGGTTGAGCCTCGCGGCGTCTCTCCTCATAATCTGCGACGCAGAGTGGCACGACGCTCCGCGTCGTGAATTCGCGACGCGGAGCGTCGCGCCACAATCAAGGAACCCTAACTTTTCGTTGTGACGCAGAACTAGGCGGTTTTTCGTCCACGATTTCCTCACCCACAAGGCACCATGCTTGAAACTCCCGACATTCCGCTCGACTCAGCCCAGGAAGTCATCGTTGCCGTCGAGCCGCTCAAAGAGTTGCTCGTGAAGATGTACATCAAGAAGGGGATGTTCCGCGTCGAAGCCGAGATGGCCGCCGCGCGGCAGGTCGAAGCCGATCTGCGCGGCATCCATTCGCACGGCAGTCGGGCCTCGCCGCGGTATCTCAAGGCGATGGACTTGGGAGACATCGACCCGCGCGGTCAGGTCCACACGATCAAGAAGACGGCGGCGATGGCGGTCATGGATGGCGGCCGCGCGATGGGACACGTCGCGTCGACGAAGGCCATGCTGCTGGCGATCGAACTCGCCCGCGGAGCCGGCACGGGGACGGTGGCCGTTCGCAACAGCCAGCACTTCGGAGCCGCGTCGGTCTATTCGCTGCTGGCGGCTCAGGCGGGGATGATCGGCTACTGCACGACCAGCACCGGCCACGCTTCGGTGGCGGCGTACGGTAGTCGTCAAGCGGCGGTCGCGAACAACGCCTTCGCGTGGGCCGCGCCGACTCGCACGGGCGCTCCATTCTGCCTCGACATGGCTTGTGCCACGTCCGCATGGGGCAAGGTGGAATCGCTCGGAATGTACGGACAGCCGTTGCCGACCGGATGGGCACTCGACGCCGCCGGCAACGCGACCACCGATCCGAAATCCGCGAAGACATTGCTCCCCGCCGCCGGCGCGCGCGGCTACGGTCTGGCGTTCCTGTGTTCCGTGCTCGCCGGACCACTCGTCGGCGGCAAGATGCCGCTTCACAAAACGAAGAGTCCCGAAACCGAAGGGTCCGAACATTTTTTCTACGCGATCGACGTCGCCCAATTCGTCGA
>JACRIH010000515.1 GCA_016235885.1 Planctomycetales bacterium
ACGCGGAAGGACGCTTCCTTAACCAGCTACGAATAGCATCGACAAACATTCGGCTTTCCTGTCGCGGAGCGACAGGGCTACTATCAAAACGAAGTCTGCGGCGTCTGACCCATGAAGTTCAACCGACGAAAGATGAAGGCTGATGTGCCGAGTACGGCGATGGGGGACATCGCGTTTAATCTGCTCATCTTTTTCGTCATCCTCGCCCGGGCACAGGACGACAGTCATTTGCAGTGGCAGCCGGCTCAGGCCAGCCAGTTGGAAGGGGTCGCGTCGACGAAAGTGAGTGTGCTGATCGACAAGGGGAACAAGCTGTACCTCAATGGTCAGGAGATTGGGCAGGCGCGGCTGGCGAAAGGGATCGAGGAACTTCTGGGTGCGGCGCCACAGGGACAGCGGACGGTGTTGTTGAAGGTGCATAAGGATGCCACGGCTCTGTACTACGAACCGGTGATCGAGTCCATTAGCGCGGCGGGGGGCGACCTCGTCCACATATTGGACGAGAAACGATAGACGTGAATCGGCACGCCACCCCGCTTGTCGGGGTGGTTCAACGGCTTTTGCACTACTGGTGTTTGGAGAGAAATCGGAGTAGTGCAAAAGCCGTCGAGCCACTGGGACAAGCCCAGTGGCGTTTGAATCAAGGGATCAGAAACCACGCGAGGTAACCAATGGACAGCACATCACGAGACATTCCCAGCCCACCGCAATCGCGCCTGGGATTGATCAACGACGTGGAGAACGTGAAGAACAACGGCGCGGTGTCGCTCGTTGAGTTGCGGGAGTTCCTGGCGTCGCTGAAGGGACGCAACCCGCAGGAGGTGATTGGCATCGTTTCGACCAGCCTGCTGGTGCAGAGCTTGGGAGTGGCGTGCGTCGCGATGCTGGCGATCATGGTCGTGTTCACCGTGGGACCGTATTTGGTTTACGGACCGCCGCAGACCAAGCAACCTGGCGCGAAGCCTGCGGGACTGGCGGCAAACTCGTCACCGAATGACGCCGCGAAAGCCGGTGCGGGATCGAACAGCGCGGCGACGACCGACACATCTTCCCCCGGCGTCCCGGATGCCGAGAAAGCGGCGAAGGTGATGGGGCTGGATCAATCCAAGGCGGCCGATCCCAAGAAGAACCCGCTCGACAAACCGGACCTCGACAAACTCCTCGACGGCCAACCGTAGACATCCAGCGCGCCTCCCGCATGATCAAGTTCCTGTCGCAACTCCCTCGCAGGCTCGGCCAACTGACCGGCGGATACGCCGTGCTGTGGCCGCTGGCCATGCTCGCGTGGAGTACCGACGAATGGCTGCCGACTTGGTTGTTGGCGATTGTCTTCTCGGCTTCCCTGCCGCTGGGCGTGGAGTGGCTGCGGTTGATACGCACCCGCTACGGCAACGATCGGAAGGCGCAGGCACTGGTCGGCTCGGCAATCTATCCGTTTTGGTGGCAGTTGATCGTGTTCTGGTCCGACCTGCTGGGGCTGTCTGACCTGCGTTCGGGCATGGCGTCGGTGGGGACGCTGGGCCTGTTCCTGATCGGGCTGGCGTGGCTGGTGTGGGGGTTGGAACGCGCGTCGCGCCGCATCGAGCTGACTCGAATTGATGAAGCTCTGCGAAACGGACCGCGCCTGCATTCGTCCCCCGCGTCGAGCGGACCGACCGTCGACTCCGCAGGCCGACGTCGGCGGATTTGGAATCCGCTCGATCCACTGGCGTGGTACTACGGGCGCAGCAGTCGCAAGCTCAAGCAATCCACGTCGGCGCTGGTGACGTATGGCATCGTGTTCTGGCTGGCCGCGCTCATGCTGTCGCAGCTTCGCGGTTGTCAGAGGATCTACGAATTGCCGGCGGGTGGCGGCGTGCAAAAGACCGTGGCTCAAACGGTCAAGATTCAGAAGGTGATTCGCAAGAAGTTCGTGGTCAACCCGCTGAGTGCGATCAAATTCGCCGTGCCGCCGATCGACGAGGTGAAGCTCCAACTGCAAGAGGTCACCGCTCATCAGTACATGATTGGCTACGGCGAAGGGACCGGGGCGGGCTTTGCCGGTGGCACGCAGCGCGGCAAGGTGCGGCTGATTCGTTTCGAATACGACGGCGGCGATTGGAACCTTAACTTTGGAATCGGCGGCGATGGGAACATGCTGCTGGAATACGGCCTGCTTACGCAGCAGAAGGTGGCCGAGAAGACCGAGTCGATCCGCATCGCACATCTCGCCAGTTTTCCGCGCGAGAAAAGTCCTCCCGTGATCTTTCTGACAGGGCAGGGGAGCCTGTCGGTTTCGAACAGCGATGTGAAGTTGCTGCGCGAGTATTTGCAGGACAAGCACGGCATGGTGTTCGCGTCGAGCGGCAGCCGGCATTTCCACAATCAATTCCTCGCACTGATGAACCGCGTGCTGCCGGACGTGCGGCCGGTGCCGGTGCCGGTCGATGACAGCATTCATCGCGTGCCGTTCCTCATTCCGTCGTTTCCGTACGTCGTGCCTCACGGCGGCAAAGAGCCGCTCGGTTGGTCGACGGACGGCCGGTGGCTGGTTTACTATCACCCCGGCGACATCAGCGACGCCTGGGCCGATGGCCACTCGGGTGTGGCACCGGAAATCTACAACGGCTGTTTTCAACTGGGAGCGAACGTGATCAATTACGGTCACGTCGAATACTCGAAATGGCTCCAGGCCAAGGCACCGGGAACGGGGACGGGCAAATGAGAAACACAAGTGAAGTATTCTTCGCACCACAGGAAGAATGTGAGGGAGAGTGTGAGAGTTCCAGAGTGACGGACTCAGGCTCTGCCACACTCACACACTCACACACTCACACACTCACACTCTGGCACCTTGGAAATGTTGCATTCCAGACCATGTGGAGAGTGAGTCGAATCCGGGCGTTGCAAGTCGGCATGTGGACCGGCCTGTTGTGCGCGGCGTCGTTGATGCCAGTCCGTGCGGTTGCGGATGAACTCGACGAGTTGCCGTTGGACTCGTGGAAGCAGCTTCGCGAAGTGGAACGGTATCAATTGCAGATTGCCGAGAAATACTGGCGCGAACAGAACTGGAAGACGGCGGCGGCGGAATGCGAGAAGTTTCTCGAACTGTACGAGAAAAGCACCGGCGCTCCGTTTGCGCAATTGAAGTGGAGTCTGGCGCAGGTCAAGCTCCGGAAGCAAAACACGGCGATCAAGGAAGGCTTTCAGACGGTCATCGATTACTGGCCCGAATCGCCGCAGGCGATTGCCGCCGCGTACTACATCGGTCGGACTCAAAAGGAAATTGGCCGCACCAAGGAAGCCAAAACGACATTGAAGGGAGTGGTCGCCAAGCACCCGCAGCACCTCGTGGCCGTGTACGCTCTCAACGACATGATCGATCTGGCGACGATTGAAAACGATGTGCCGACTCGGGTGGAGCTGTGGAAGAAGCTCACGTTCGAGATCAAGCGGACCCGCGATTCCAACACGCCGTGCGTGCATGCGTCACAACAACTCGCGGCCCAAATGTTCCGTGAAGGGGCGTTCGACGATGCGGTGAAATCGCTCGCGACGACCTACAACGCCGTGCAGTTGCCGGCGCAGGTCAACGCGTACGTTCGTTCGCCGATCTCCGAACTCACAGGTCAAGCCGAAACGAAAGCCAAGGGAGACAAGTTGGCGGATCAAGCCATCGCGTGGCTCAAGCAAGCGACTCCCGCCGATCAGTCGACTCCCGAATCGAAACTGGTGGCTCGCCAGATTCTGTTCGGCATCGCCGACCTGATCGCGCTTGCCCGTCGCGACGATCAGGTTCCCCCGGCCTACGAAGCGATCGTGAAGGCGTTCACGACCGACGACGAAGCGCTGGGGCGTCTGGCCGTCTGGTACAAGTCGAAAACGAATTTCGAGAAGGCACGCGAATCGTATCGACGATACGCGGACAAGAACGAGGGCCTCGGCCAAGTCGCCTACAGCTACCGCGAGCAGCAGAACTGGGCATTGGCGGTGCAAACGTATCAGCAGTTGCTGGGTCAGGACGCCGAACACAAAGTGCGCTGGAAGTCGGAACTGGCCGCCGCTCATCGCGGAGCACACAAATGGCCGGAGGCGATCGCCGTGTACGAAGAGTTGGTCAAGGACGACATCGCCACTCCCGGACGCTGGAGATGGGAGGTTGCCAGCACGCATCGTGACGCCGGCCAATTGAAGGAGGCCATCGGACATTTCCGCCAGTGCGAAAATTTCCCCGAGAACTACAAACAAATGGCGTGGTGCCACCGCCAACTCAAGCAGCCCGCCGAAGCGATCACCCTTTACAACCAGATTTCTTCAGACAAGGCTTCCGCATCGTGGTCTCTTTTGCAGATCGCGTACACGCGGGAAGAAGCCGGGCAAAGCGAGCCGGCGATTCAGGCGTTTCAGCAAGTGTGCAAGAAGTTTCCCAAGGACCAACACGCCAGCACCGCGCACGCTCACTTGCAGCAGAAATACAAGATCAGCGTCACGCTCGGCGGGGCGAACGAAGAGTAGAAACAGCAACTATCCGCCTGTTGAAAAATGTAGGACGGCCCTTCCGGGCCGTCGAATTGTGGCGGAAAGCGACGGCCGGGAAGGGCCGTCGTACGGTATTTCCACGGGCTGTTATTTGTCATCGACCGGCGTGGCCGACACTTCTTTGATGAACGCGAGTGACTTGTCGATGACTTCCGGGATGATTTGCATGTGTCCCAACTCCGGATAGCGATGGAACACGTGGCGTGCTCCGGCCTTTTCCAACGCCGCTACCATGATCAGCGCGTTGGCGATGGGAACCGAGCGATCGTTGTCGGAATGGATGACCAACAGCGGCTTCGATTGCTTGGTGATGAGTTTGGACGGCGACGCCTGCACCCGGGCGACATCGGGTGCGACTTCCGTCGGAGTCCACAAGTTGCCCCAATCGAGCGTCGTCAGGTCGTAGGCCGCCGCCACGCTGATCGCGGCGCGGAAATCGTTGCTGGACTTTTCCCAACCGCCCGTGCGCGGAAAAGGCCCGTCACCCAGAGTGGCCGCGAGCGACACCATGTGACCACCGGCCGACTGCCCGATGAGAAAGATTCGTTGGGTGTCGATGTTGTATTTCTCGGCGTGAGCATGCACGAAGCGGATGGCGCATTGAAAATCCTGATAGCACGCGGGAGCCGGAGTGCTGCCTTTCAAGCGATAGTCGATCGACATCGAAAAGAAACCGAAACCCGCCCATTGTTCGACCTTGATCGTCGACGTGTCTTTCTTGTGCCCGCCGACCCACCGGCCGCCGTGGACGGAGATGATCGCCGGCAACTTCTCTTTCGATGCGGGATACGCGATGTCCGCCAGCAGCCCGGCTCCGTGAACGCGACCGTAGACGACGTCGTCTTGTTGAATGATCTTTGGCGCATCGGCTTGTTTGGCATCATCGGCCTTGGATTCGGTCAGCGCGAGGCCGCCGATCAATAACGTCACCAATCCGATCGCAGCACACATTCGGTTTCGTGTCATGGCAGTTGCTCCTGGGGATGTTCAAGGACAAGGATTCAGGTGCCAGCCAATCGAATCAGCCGCTGGCATTGTCATCAAGTTTTGAAACCGAACAATCGCACCGCGGTTTCGCCCAATATCTTGGCTTGGTCGACAGGGGGAAGGTGGTCGAGAAACGAACGTGTACGGTCAAACGCGGCTCGATAGGAATCGGGTGTGGTCTTCGTATCGAAGCCGCCACCGTAGATCATGCGGTCGGCGCCGTAGGCTTCGGTCAGTTGCTTGATCACTGGTCGGATGTCGCGGTGCGGGTAGGTCGTCGCGGACGGAAGCGACGACAGTTTCATGATCGTGTTCGGGAATTTCGACCAGCGGACGACCACGGCATGTTCTTCGGGAGTGCCCTGCAACGGCCGGCCCATGTGGTCGATGATGACTCGTGCTTCGCGAAACTCCTTGATCAGCGGTTCGAAGCCCGGTGCCCAACGCGGTTCGAAGTGCAACTGGATCGCCAGCCCGAGTTCCGTCGCCTGCTTCCAGTAGTTGCGCAGCTCGGGCCGTCCGAAGGGGGGAAGTCGATCGGGAGCGTAAGCGTGAATTCTTGCGGACACGACCGCCAGTCGCTTCACCAGGTCCGGCAGTCTTTCGACGGAGCTGGGGCGATCGGAAAACAGCAGCAGTGTTCCCTTCAATCGCTTTCCCCCTACATTCAAACAGTGTTCCAGATAGCGATGGTCATCCTGGTACGGTTCGGGATGCACGACGATGGCGTACGCCACGCCCGCGCCATCCATGCATTTCAACAAGTGTTCGGGAGTCGCCGATTCGTCCGGTCGATACGCGGCTCGCGCGTGATAGGGAAACCGCGAGTCATCCTTGCCGGCGAAGCAATGCAGATGAGCATCGACCAGCGTCGGTCTTTCGTCCGCAGTGTCGGCGTTCGGGGCCACGAAGTGAGTTGCCAATGGTGCGACTGCGGCAGCGATCAGGAATTGTCGGCGGTCAAAACTTCGGGACATGGATGCCTCTCCCTCAATGTTTTGAGACAGGCTGGACAAGTGTCCACCGGCCGCTCATTCTACTTGTCGACATCGAGTCAGCAATGAAGACGAGTGGAAACAGGACCAGTGGTCACCGATTCACGAGTTCCTTTGTCTGGGAGACGGTCCACCATGAGCCTTGCGTTACTCAGGTTTGTTTCGGCACTCACCTTCTGCGTGGCGTGGTGCGGTTTCAGCACGCCGTTGCCGTTGCTGGCCGCCGAGCCAATCCAATTCGAACCGGTGGCCAATTTTCTGAAACTGCCGGGCGGTTGGACGCTTGGGAAATGTTCGGCGGTCGCCGTCAGTGGCAAAGGCGAGATCTATCTTTTTCATCGCGGTAAACATCCGATTCTGTGCTTCGATGCGGATGGCAAGTACCTGCGTTCCTGGGGCGATGACGTGATTGGCAATGCACACGGCCTGCGCATTGATCGCGACGACAATGTATGGGTCACGGATATCGGCCAGCATCGAGTCTTCAAGTTTGATCGAACGGGAAAACTGCTGCTGGCCCTGGGTGATGGCAAGCCGGGAACAGAACGCGATCAATTCAATAAACCCACCGACGTGGCCTTCGGTCCCGACGGCGAGTTCTATGTCTCCGACGGTTACGGGAACAGCCGCGTGATGAAGTTCTCAGCGAATGGCGCGTTCATCAAATCGTGGGGCACACCCGGCAAGGCACCAGGTGAATTCAATGTGCCACATGCGATCGTCATCGACTCGCGCGGCCGCGTGCTGGTTGGAGATCGGGACAATAACCGCATTCAAGTCTTTGATCGCGAAGGTCAGCGATTGGAGATTTGGGACGGGTTGGCTCCCTACGGTTTGGCACTCAGCCCCGCTGGTGACGTGTTTGTGGCAGACGGCCGAGCGTATACGGTGTTTCGGCTGGATGCGTTGGGCAAGGTTCAACAGAGCTGGGGTCGGAAGGGCAACTCGCCGGGAGAATTCGACCTGCCTCACATGCTCTCGTTCGACGCAGCCGGGAATCTGTTCGTAGCTGAGATCGATGGCAAGAGGTTGCAGAAACTCGTGAAGAAAAAATGACCGAAAGCTCAGCTTGAGGATTTCGCAACTGTTCTATCGCCTGCCGGTTTCGACCATTTCTGGAGCTGGCATTTTTGAGTTGTGGGGCTTCCTTTATTGGGGGCATCAATTCAGATTCGAGCAACGACCCGTCGCGGCGAAAATGGTCACACAACACACCCGCAAACAGTCATTTCAAAGTTCGAGGTTGAAGCGGAAAACGACTCAATCGTTGCGAGGGTATTCTCAGATTCTAATGGGTATGATACGCTGTCGAGGCGAAATGGCCTGTTTGGCTGGAGTGCTTGGCATGTGCAATGGTGAGGCCCAGAGTTTCCGCAAACTCATCCAAGAGGTGCGTGAGGGATCGCCGGAAGCGTTTCAGCAGGTCATCGACCAGTATGGTCGACACGTCTACCGGGCGGTGCGTCGCCGGTTGGACCGCCGGATCCGTTCGAAATTCGATTCGGATGATTTCGCCCAAGCGGTTTGGGTTTCGCTTTTTGACAATCGGCAGCAACTGAATTCGTTCGCGGAACCGGCGGAGCTTATCAAGTTCCTGGCCCAAATTGCGTCGAACAAAGTTGTTGATGAATGCCGCCGCCGACTTCGGCTGCAGCAGCACAATGTGAACCGCGAGCGTCAGATGGACGATCCCGAGCATTGGAGCCAAGATACCGCGAATTCCCCTTCTCCCACTCCGAGCGCATTTGCCATTGCTGAGGAGCAAATGGAACTACTCTGCCGAGACCAGCGCAAAACGCATCTGCAAGTTCTGGAACTCCGCAGCAGAGGGGCGACATTTGCGGAGATCGCATCCCAGACGGGAGTCCCCGAAAAAACGATTCAACGTTTTCTTCATCGCTTGTCGCGACGGATCGTTCAATGAATCATCAAAATGATCACTATTCGCAGGCCACCAGCCTCTCCGCAGAATTCAACGCAGCGAAGTCGCTGGCATCGGAACTGATTGCCCAATGGCCGTCGGACCGAATGTTGAGTGCCCATGCCGTCTTGGAAAGCCACCCCGAATTGCAAAACTGCAAATCGGCCATTGTGGAGTTGGCTTACGAAGAGTTCTGCCGGCGGCAGGAAGCTGGCGAGAAGCTCGATCCCGAGGCGTTTGCGGACAACTTCTTGATGATTCGCGGATCGTTGCTGGATCTCATTCAGGTCCATCAATTTTTGGATGACGATTCCCGGTTGCCTGGAAACCGCATCACCCCTTGCTGGCCCAAGCCGGGAGAAATGTTTCTTGGTTTCCGGCTCCGGGAAGAGCTTGGCCGGGGTGCGTTCTCACGGGTGTTTTTCGCTGAGGAGGTGAGCCTCGGAAACCGCCTCGTCGTGGTCAAGGTGACGACGATGGGGCGACACGAAGCCCACACGCTGGGACAATTGCAGCATCCGCATGTCGTGCCGGTTTTCTCTGTCTCCAGCGACGACAATTCCGGACTCACTGCCGTCTGCATGCCGTACCTCGGTCGAACCACGCTGTTCGATGTCGTCGACGCGGCTTTCTCTCGTGGAAAGGCTCCGCAGCATGCGAGCGCCATCGTCAATGCGGCGGAGGAAGTAAATCGCGGATCCGCGCCGATTGACGTGCCCGGAACTCCACGAGGATGGCGCAAGAGCTGGAACTATGCTGAGGGAACCTTGTACCTTGGCGCACAGGTCGCTGAAGCCCTGGCATTCACACACTCCAAGGGCTTTCTACATTGCGATATCAAGCCGTCGAATGTGCTGGTCACGGAAGCTGGTCAGGCACTCCTGTTTGATTTCAACCTGTCCTTTCTCGAACAGGCGGCCGGACCGACGGTGGGTGGAACGATTCCGTACATGGCTCCTGAGCAACTTGAGTTGATCACGGCCGACAAAACTCGTCGGCCGCCCCGCCTCGATGCGCGTACTGACATTTTTGGGCTGGCCGTTACGCTGTTCGAGTTGCTGGCGGGAAGGCTTCCGTTCGGATCGATGCCGACGCATCTCACAAAATCACAGACGATCTCCCATTTCTTGGAGAGGCAGCGTCGTGGTCCCCCGTCGTTGAGAAGCATCAATTCCCAAGTGGACAGCCGAATCGCGAGTGTGATCGAGTCGTGCCTCGCGTTTCGACCGGAAGACAGATTGCAAAGTGCCTCCGAGCTGGCTGGTGCGTTGTGGTTGGAACTCGCCTGGCACAGGCACGCGCTCCGGTGGTTGAGTGAGCATCGGCGACTGGCGGCCGGAGTGCTGGTAGCCGCTTCTGTCGCATCCGGGGGCGCGGTGTACGGTCTCTCCCTGCGTGAGCCATACCCAATTCGCGAACTGCAAGCGGGCTGGACTGCCCGACAGCAGGGTGACATCTCGACAGCGCTGATCCACTTGGACCGTGCTGTCGCGGCCGACAAGCAGTTCAATGAAGCTCGCTTCGCACGCGGTCTCACACGGATGGACGAAGGAGACTGGGAGGGTGCGTCGGGCGATTTCCGCATTTTGGAAAAACAACTCGATGACGCTCGAGTCTTGGCCTGCCTCGGCCACCTGGCGGCAGTCAGCCGGTCGGAATACTCGACGGCAATCGGCTATTACAAACACGCCATCGAACAGGGATTCAGTTCCGCCGCACTCCTCAATAACCTTGGGTACTGCTACGACAAGGTCAATGACTTGGGTAATGCGGAACGCTGTTTGCGACAGGCCCTGGCCACCGATCCGAAACTGCCGGTGGCGGTCTACAATCTGGCTCGGCTCAACCTTCGCCAGGCAGTTGACAAAGGTGTGATTCCTGACACGACCATCATCGAGAAGGCAATTTCGCTTGGAACCGAGTCGGTCGAGTTGGACATTGATGCTGCGCGAATATTCGCCGTCGCTGCGGGTTCCGAATTGTCTCTGACTGGCCGGCAGAAGCAGCTTGAACGGTGCCTCTTGTTCTGTGCCAGGGCAGCCCGTCTCGGCTCGAATCGCGGGCAGCTTCGAGTGGTTGCGAATTTCCACAAGCCACTGCAAGACGATCCCCGTTTTCGGGAATTGCTCCAATCAACGACGGAAATCAAGACGACGTCGACCACACCGTTGGCGTACATGATCAATCCGTTGGGGCGGATTGACACGCTTCCGGGGCTTTCCGTTGCATCACGCTAGCGGCACGCCGCTGGTCGAAACTTCTCCCGATCTTGCCGAAGTTCAGGCTGTCGAACACGTTGGAGACGTGCTCGCGGAGTTGTGGCTCCCGCCTCCCGAATCGGTTGACTCCAAAGTTGAGAGAAACTGAGATTCTTTGAAAATACTTGTCCGGTAAAACCGAGTATTTTCGATCTTCTTACTGAGAGCACGTGGGTGAGTTGAACTGCGGCCCTGTGGGGTTGGCGATGTTCTTGCCCGTGCTACTGCCTGACGGTTGCATCTGTGGACACCTTCCGGTGGCCTTGATGCGGCACCACCCTCGTCTGCGCATCAACCTGTGACTTTTTGAGACAAGGAAATTCTATGTGGACACCACACTCGACTCGTTGGACATGCCGATCCGATTCTGATTCCCAAACATCTGGCATCTTGGGCCGTGTTCAAATCATGGCGGCCGCTGTCTTGATAACCTGCACGCTCTGGTCGGGAGAACTCTCGGCTCAAATGTCGTTCCCCCCTAGTGCTGCGGATGACGCAGCTTGGTTGGCGATGGACTCCTACGGTTTCAGCCCAGTGCTGGAAAACGACTCTGCGTCCGATAGTCCTTTGGATCCGTCCACTGTGCAAATTGCATCCGGTCCAGCGCATGGTGCGATCACCGTCGATCCGGACACCGGAGACGTCTACTACTTTCCGGTCGCCGGATTCTCGGGGACCGATTTTTTCATATACACAGTCAAGAATGTGGATGGACAGGAATCCAACGAAGCGACGGTCTACCTCGTCATCCAGGGTCCACCTCCGGAAGAAGACCCACCCACAAATGATCCACCGGTCATCGTCGGTTTCGGTTGGGCAAACTACAGTGGCACGGTCTATGTTTTTTCTGGGCAAGTCATGGATGAACACCCGGCTGGACTGACAGTGACATTTGGGGGCACCCTCGAAGGATTCTCCGCGACCACAGCCGCAGACGGCACATTTACGTTTAGTAAAGTTCTCGGGCCGGAAGACATGGGGTTGGTCAGTGCTTCCACCGTGGACAATATGGGGTCGATGTCGAGTGCGGTCCAGACGGTCACCTACTAACGATCAGGAGCAGAAATCATGAACTTCGCACAGCAGATTCAAGAGATTAGACGTCGGTATCGCCCTGGCGATCCATTGGCCATTCAGGCTTTCATGCAGCGGTGCGGTGTACCGCTGCAGCGAGTTGTTCGCCGCGCCCTCCGGGCACATTCCCCGAGTTCACAGTTTGTCGAGCGAATTCGCCAACTCGTCACTCTGTTGAACGGACAGACTCACGGAACCAACCGAGCACCCGTCTCGATGAGCCAAGTCTGTCAACGACTTTGTGCGTCCATTTTGTGGGGTGACGCAGACGCCAATCCCACTCATACCGAGCTGTTTGCTGAGACGTTCTGCGAGGGATTGCGGGGAGCATGAGTGCCGCCCGGAGAGCATTCCGATCGACGGCAGGCAGCCGCTGGGTTGCGTCACGTCCAGATGCGTGTCACGTCGTGTGGCTTGACCGGGTGGCTGTCGTCGCGAAGCTGACGAGCGCTGGGCGGATCTGGTCCAGTTCGTGTTCCAGTTCGCGAAGGGTGGCGTCGGAGTTGGCGAGGTGGTTGTCGGTGCCTTGAATTTCCAAGCGCTGGGCGATGTTGTAGGCGGATGTCGCTCCCAACTGGCCGAGCGAACCCTTGATCGAGTGCGCGGTGCGATGGATGGTCGTCACGTTCTGTTGTTCTATTCCCTGATGCAAATCAGCCAGCCATTTCGGTGACACCTCGAGGAAGATTTCGACGAGTTCCCGCAGCAGTTCCACGTCACCAGCGACGCTTTTCAGGGCCACGGTCCAATCGAGACCGGGCGTCACCGGGGGAGCGATGGGGGAAGATTGTTCCGTTGGGGAACCCGGTGGCACCAGAGTTTCCAGTGCTGCGTAGAGTTCTTGTGGTTGGATCGGTTTGGCGACGTAACCGTCCATACCGAACGCGAGGCAACGTTCGCGATCTCCTTTCATTGCATGCGCGGTCATTGCGATGATCGGCTGATGTCGGCCGCTAGCTTGTTCGCGACGGCGGATTTCCAGCGTGGTTTCGAATCCGCCCAACTCCGGCATCTGCACGTCCATCAGCACGACGTCGAATGGGCCATGGTCCAGCTCCCGCAACGCGTCGACACCGTTGTTCGCCACTGTGACTTGGTGTCCGCGCTTTTCGAGCAGGCGAATCGCCAGTTTCTGGTTGACGGGGTTGTCTTCGGCCAACAGCACATGAAGCCGCGCTGTGGACGACGTTGGCGCGGCCGTCTCGGATGGGGGCGCATCAGACGACGATTTCGGATCGCTCCGTTCCAACAACTGCACAATCTTGTCGAACAGGTCGGACTGCGTAATCGGTTTGATGAGGTACGCGGCGATGCCGAGTTCGCGGCAACGAGCCACGTCACCCAATTGACCGCCGGATGTGAGCATCATCAACGTGGAACCAAGCAACTCGGGCTGTTCGCGAATTCGTTCGGCGAGGCTGAAGCCGTCCATTTCGGGCATGTGTGCGTCGAGCAACACGAGCGGAAACGGTTCGCCAGCGGTGGTGGCTTGATCCAGCTCCCGCAACGCATCCGCCGCGCTCTCGACGACGGTGGGCCGCATACGCCAATTGGTCAGCAGCTCCTCCAAGATGCGGCGGTTGGTGGCGTTGTCATCCACGACCAGCACGCGCAGGTTTTCGAGATTCAATTGCGACGTACCGGTATGATCATCGACGTGATGTGGCTGCCAACCGAATCGGGCAATGAAATGAAATGTGCTGCCACGGCCGATCTCGCTGGTGACCCAAATCCCACCTCCCATTAAATTCACCAGTCGCCGCGAGATCGCCAGTCCCAGACCGGTACCACCGTATTTGCGAGTCGTCGAACCATCCGCCTGTTCGAAATCGTTAAAAATTGCATCGAGCTTGTCAGCCGGAATGCCGATGCCCGTGTCGCGCACGGCGAAGTAAAGTTCGATCTCGCGCGGAGGTGCTGGAGCCGTGGAACTCTCGGTGACGTCGTTCGGTTTCAACAGGTGGGCATCCTCGGGCGGTGAGGCTGATCCAGCGGTCTGGGACAGCGACACCTCGACCACGATCTCGCCGTGTTCGGTGAACTTGATCGCGTTGCCGACGAGGTTGATGACGATCTGCCGCAGCCGGTCCTTGTCACCGATGAGCGCATCGGGGACGTTCGAAGCGATGTGCGCCGCCAGTTCGAGTCCCTTGTGATGAGCCCGTTGTGCGAGCGTGTGCAGGGTTTCGCCCAGGCTGTCGCGAAGAAGGAAGTCGACGGCGTCGAGTTCCAGCTTGCCCGCTTCGATCTTCGAGAAATCGAGAATGTCGTTGATCACGTGCAGCAGCGAATCGGCGGACGTCTTGACCAGCATCAGATATTCGCGCTGCTCGGGCTGGAGATCGGTTTCGAGCGCGAGTTCGGTCATGCCAATGATGCCGTTCATCGGCGTCCGGATTTCGTGGCTGACGTTGGCCAGGAACTCGCTCTTGGCCCGGCTGGCGGACTCGGCGGTGTCCCGGGCCTTTTGCATTGCGGATCTGGCTCCCATGATTTCAGTGATGTCCCGCGAAATGCCGAACGTGCCGACGATCTCGCCGTCGCTGGTTCGCAGGATCATCTTGGTCGTGGACACCCAGGTCTCGCGACCATCGGGCCAGGTCTCCTTTTCTTCGTAACTCAGCATCGGGACACCAGACCGCATGAGTTCCTGTTCGTCGCGGCGGCTTTGTTGGGCGTGTTCATCGCTGAAGAAATCGGCATCCGTCTTGCCGACCGCCTGCAGTGGGTCCGTCAGACCGAAACTCTTCGCGAGCGCTTCGTTGATCCGCAGAAAACGGCTCTCGCGATCCTTGAAATAGATCGCGTGGGGCAGGCTCCGCATGAGAATGCCCATCAGGAATCGTTCTTGTTCGAGAGCCGCCTCGGTGCGTTTGCGTTCAGTGAGGTCGTGCAGGATGGCCGTGAACAGCGGGCGAACACCAAACCGGACCAGGCTCACGGAGAGCGAGATGGGGAACGACTTGGCTCCCGGCCGCAGCCCCTCCACCTCGCGGCTGAGCACCGGTAACACGCCAGTCACTCCGGAATCGGTACTGTCCGATGTCTCAAGACCCTGGCTCACGTACTCGCGCACCGCCTGCGCCGAATGGGGAGTCAGCAACGTCGCGAGGTCGCCGCTGATGATGACGTGCGGCGGGAGGCCGAACATGCGCGCCGCCGCCGCATTGCACGATTCGACTCGCAGCCGATCGTCGAAGGTGACGATGCCGTCGGGAGCGTGATCGACCACCGCGCGTGTGCGGACTTCGGCGTGCCGCAACTTGCGAGTCATCCGCCGCAGCCGCCTCGTCACGAGACCCAGACCGACCACCCCCACGGCATACGAACTGACCACCAGGTACATCGTCCACTGGAGTCCGGATTGTGTTCGGGCGACCTGCTGATCCAGCGGCCGGATCACTTCCAGTACGCCGCGCACGTCCCCTTCCTGCCAGTCGGTTTTCGGGCTGTCGGGATGCGAGTTGTGGCAGGCGACACACTTGGCTTCCATGCGATCTGCCACGGCGAACCGGAGCGAGGGACGGTTCTGAAATTCTTCAAACCGGAAGTACGGTTCGGAGGGATTCGCACGCAGTTGTTTGAGAGCCTCTCGCTCGAAGTCATCCAGAACGCGACCGCGACGCGACGGAAATGGATGGTCGCTGAACAGCCGCACGGCCGCTCCCGGATTCTCGGCACTGAATCATTTACCGATGTCGATCGTCAACGTGGCCGGCAACGGGATCGCCAATTCGCGGTCTTTGTAGTCGTGGGTGACCTCAATGCCATGCTCGCGCACCCGTTCCACGACTTCGCTGGTGTACAGTTTGCGAAACTCTTCGATGGTTCTGGCTTGGAGTTCGGTCCCCTGGATTGCCAGGCCGCGGTACAAATCGTTGGACAACAGGAACAGGTGCCGCAACAGAAAAAACGTCGCCACCACGAGCAACAACAACAGGAACAACACCATCCGCTCGCGTACGAATTTCACCCACACCGGACGTGGCTTGCCGAGGTTGGTATCCGTGGAGTTGAGGTCAACCGGCGAATCGTTCGACATGGACGATACCTGCCCCGCCGTGCCGGGGTCGCGTGAAATACACATCCGCAGCCGCAGGGTGGGTCGAGAGACGAGGCCCACCAATGAGGACGTGGCGAAAGGGAGACGTGGAGAAAGCCAATTCTCTCCGCGTCTCTCACTCTCCGTGTCTGTCAATTCCGGTGGGTCTCATCCCTCGACCCACGCTGTAAAAACCACGGCCGCAAAGGGTGCGCTCGATCATTCCCGGTGTTCGGCCTCATTCCTCGATAAGGATGCTTTCCGTTTCAGCATCATCGCTGTCACCGGCTGGTGGCCCGGCACGTTTCACCAGCCGCACCTCGTTGCCGGTCGCGTTGTAGCTGACGTCATTCATGAACGTCCGCATCAACATCAGGCCACGACCGTAGGGGCGTTCGAGATTGGCCGGGTCGGTCGGATCGGGAAGAGACGAGTGATTGAATCCCGGCCCGTCGTCACGGATCACGTACACCGCCTCCTCCCGCGAGAGCTTGGCCGTCACATGAATCCGCCGGTCGAGATACGGATTCTCGCTGGCTCGTTTGGCGGCCAGGTCGTAATACGACTGAAAATCCTGTTCACGCAGATCCGACGACACTTCCAGGTTGCCGTGGTAGTACGCGTTGAGGAGTGCTTCCTCGAGCGCGATCCCGACTCGCAACCCTTCCGACGGTTCGCAAATCCGCATGCCGCCAAAATTCTGCTGCAGATGCGCCGACAGTGACAGAACGATTTCCAGATCGTTTTCCACGATGAACTCGGTTTCCCAACGCTGCATGCGATTGAGTACGCGGGCCTGCGTCCGTTGTTCGCGAGACATGGACAGCACGCGGATGGCGACGTCGGCCAGTTCCTCCGCCAGCTTGCGCTTGGGGACGTAACTGGATGCCCCGCGTTGCAACGCCTGCACGGCGATCTCTTCGCTGCCTGCCGCCGTCATCAGGATGACGGGCAGCAGCGGATACAGTTTCTTCAGCGTCGAAACCAATTCCAGTCCATCGAGTTCCGGCATCTGCATGTCGGTCACGACCAGATCGGGAACGTGCTGTTCCACCTGCTCCAACCCCAGCCGGCCGTTTTCAGCGTAGAAGACTTCGACGTCGGCCTTTTTTTCCAACAGCCGCCCTGCCAGTCGCCGATCGACCGGGGAATCATCCACCACCAGAATCCGTGTCATGGTTCACCGCCAGTCTTGGAGATGTGCTTCGATGATGTTCCGACAGTGCTGCCAAATCGTTTGAGATGAAACCCGAACCGGCAACGGCTAGTATTGTAACCGTCACTCCGACCGGGTTTCAAATCCGCGAGCGCAGTCCGAATCGAGGATTCGGCGGACGTTGTGGTTCCGTGTCGTGAGACATTCATGTCCGGGAGACACTTTATGATTCGCTCACTGCTCGCTTTTGCGCTGATCGCACTTCTCGGCGGTTCTGCCTCAGCCCAGGTCAAACTCGAACGCAAGTACGCCGAAGGGAAGTCCTCGGTCTCACGTTCCGAGAACAAAACGCAACAAGTCCTGACGATCGCTGGCATGGACATCGAAACCAAGTCACAACAATTCGTGACGGCCAAGTCCTCCGTCGGCAAACGTGCGGCGGATGGCACGCTGCGCGTCGAGACCAAGGTGGACAAAATGCAGACGGAGATCACCGCGCCAGGGGCCACGATTTCGTTCGACTCGGGAAACCCCGACAAGAAAGACGATAATCCCGAGATCAACAAACTGTATGACGTGTTCCGTGCCGCGCTCAAACAGGTCGCCACCGTCGTGCTCGACAAGGAAAACAATGTCAAAGCCGTCGAAGGAAACAAGGATGCCACCGAGAATGTCGATGAGGCATATCGCGATCAGTTCGATCTCGAAAACCGCAAGCGTGCCGCGATTCAGGAACTGGCCGCGCTCCCGACCGATCCAGTCAAGAAGGGGGACACTTGGACCCGCACCGAGGAAGCCCATCTCGGCGGTGGCCAGACGATGAAGTTCGAGACGACCTACTTGTACAAAGGGACGGTCGACAAAAACGGCAAGACGCTGGACCAGATCAGCACCACCGTCAAGTCGGTGGTCTATTCGATGGACCCGAACGCCAAGACGCCACTCAAAGTGACCAAGAGCGATATGAAGGTGGCGTCGTCGGAAGGGGACATCTTTTTCGACCGCGACCGCGGTGTCGTCGTCGAGCGGTTTTCCAAGAACCGCTTTCAAGGCCCCATGACCTTCTCGATCAACGGCATGGAACTGCCGGGCAAGGTCGATCTGACGATCGAATCGAAAGTCGTGGTGGAAAACTAAGTGAGCTTCCTCCCCTCTCCCCTTCAGGGGGAGAGGGGTCGGGGGTGAGGGGCAAGTTATTCTCGAAGCTGTTTGATCCACTCTCGGATCAGCCCGACCGCCGGTTCATCGATCACCGACGACGCCACATGCGGCATCCTTCCCAACCCCAACTTCGTCATGCGATGCAGCAGCATCGATCGATCGGGATCACCGGGGACGAGGATTCGCGGGTCGTTCAGATTGAACCCCCCCTGCCCCGGCCGCGTGTTGAGCACTCCAGCGTCCTTCAAGTCCTGTGTCGCCAACAACTGAAACTCGGCGTTGCCTCCCCCCCACTTGCGGTGGCAGTGCGAGCAGTTGGAGTGCAGGTAAGCCCGAGCGCGGGCGTCGATCGGTTCCTTCGTGTTGCGATGGTCGGCCAGATGCGGCAGCTTTTCCGGCGATTCGGCGAGCGGCTTCGTGAACACGCCGAGATGGTCGAGCGTTCGCAGTTGGTTCGCGACCACGCCGCCCGGATACGTGTGGTCCTTGTTCATCTGGTGCGTGTTCACGCCGAGCACATACTTCGCGGGCATCGTGTGGCAGAGCGTGCATTCGGCCCGGCTGGGGAAGTGCCAGGCCTGCTTCCGTTCGCCACCGGGGGCCGCGGCATCTTTGATCGTGAACGTACGGTCGGCTCCCGCCGTGTCGACCAGTTCCGCGTCGGTCTGGTCGTCGTTCCAGACGTACGTGTAGCCATGCCACACCTGATCGCCGACCTCCTCGGTCCCCGGAGTCCGCTCGTGATGCAGCAACCGCGTTTCGAGTCGCCGTTTGCTGGCCGGATTGCCTCGTTCCAATTCCAACGAGAACGATTTCACGAGGACCGTGCCATCCGGAAACTTCCAACCGCGCGGCGCACCGGGGGCGGGCTGCGGATATTCGATCGCGTCGAAATCAATCTTCGAATCGCCGGGCAACGCGATGTACCGTTCCTTGATCGCATGATCGGACCACAACTCCGAGTTGACCGAGTACGGGATCAGTCCCGGTGCGAGTGTCAGATCCTTCGTGGACGTGAACAGCCCCGTCTCGCTGAGCTTGCGCGGGAAGTTTGACTTGCGTGCGAGATCTTCCTTGGAGGTTGGCACCAGTCGGTGGATGCCACCGCTGATGAAGTCCACGAGAAGCAGTTCGCCGGAAGGATCTTCACAAAACGTGATGATCCGCAGCGGTGTATCGACGAGTTCCCGCTGGCCCGTGGCCTGCTTCCCGTCGTACCGCAGCATCGCGACCTTGCCCGTGTCGTAGTCGCCGTAGACGTACGCACCGACCAATTCCTTCAGCCGCGAACCGCGATAGACGTAGCCTCCCGTGATCGACCGGAAGTCCACGTGCGGGTGTTCGTGGATCGGTTTGATGATCGGCGTCGGCCCGAGTTTTCGCTCGGGACGAAACGGATGCGTGCCTTCGTTCACGCTCCAGCCGTAGTTGCCGCCGCGCTGGATGCGGTGTACCGACTCCCACAAATCCTGTCCGATTTCTCCGCCCCACAGGTCGCCGGTTTGCCGGTCGAAACTCATCTTCCAAAATTGACGCAACCCGTACGCCCAGATTTCCGGTCGCGCTCCCGGAGTCTTCACGAACGGATTGTCCGCGGGAATACCGTACCGTTGGAGTCCCGGCTTCAGCCGGTCGTCTTCGGACGACTGTTTCCGATCGCCGCCTGAAGGCGGGACTCCAACATCGACATCAATCCGCAAGATCGAAGCCAGCAGGTCGCTGATGTCCTGTCCCGTCTGCAACTCGTCCGCGATGCCGCTGCCGTCCCCCGTCACCAAATACAAAAAACCATCCGGCCCGAATGCCAGACATCCACCGTTGTGCCCCCCCGACGGCCATTCGAGCAGCAGCCGTTCGGACTTCGGATCGGCTCGCCATGCGCCGTCGCGGCTGACCTGAATCCGCGCCAAGCGGCTCCCCTTCGGCCCTGGATTCTCCGCGTCCACGATGTAGGTGACGTAAACGAACCCGTTCTCTTTGAACTTCGGATGGCACACGAACCCGTACACCGTCTTGCCGACATCCAGCAACAACTCCGCCTTCACGACCTGCGAGTCGTTCTCGAACGAGTAAATCTTCCCGCGCCGCTCGGCAACGAACAGCCGATTCGTTCCCGGTCCCGCCGTCATGGCGAGCGGTTCGCTGAACCGCATCAACTTCGGAAACGCCACCTCCGTCCGATACGGAGCCGGCGGCTCGGGCGATCCCTTCACGCGCGAGGTCGTCCACAGAGTGCGCTTCGCGATGCCAACCGGTTGTTTTGAATCTGGCTTGGCATCATCCGAACGGGCAACATCGCAATTGGAAAACGAGAGGCAGAGGAAGCCGACGCAAAGAATTGCACGTGACATGGCAAGGCTCCAAACACGAACGAAGGCAAAGGGAACGACAGATGAGATTAACTTACCGTTTAAGGCGAGTATTCTTCTTTCTGTACATGGCGACAAAAAAAGAACCCCCGATCGCCACGGTATGGGTCAAATTCTCGAATAGCGCTGCAACCGCACTGTTGACAAGGATTTGACCAATCACTGAACACGATGCGACATTTACGCAAGGTCTCAAACAACGCTCGCATGTTTTCGCTGTTTGTCGACTTGACCCGCGCGAGGTTCAGTTCTCGCAGACCGGAAACCTCCTGCAATTCTTTGAATCCTTCTTCGGTAATCTCCGTGCCACACAGGCTCAAGTCCGTTAACGACGCGAACTGTCTGAAGCAATGCAATACGTCGTCCGATACCGGAGTGTCATCCAAATCCAAGTACTTGAGGTCAGGAAGGAGAATCGCCAATTGCTCCAAACATTGACCTCTGACATTTGTCCCCCTGAGGCTAAGCGATCTGAGTGAATGGAAACCGGACAAGTGCTGGAGATCGCCATCCGTAATATCAACGTTGAAAAGTGTCACCTTCTCCAGTCCCGGCAGTTTCGCGATTTCAATCAAGCTCTGGCCCGTCATTTTTGTCTTGGAAATCACGAGTCTGGATACCGACGGAAGATCTTCGATGCGTAAAGTTCGAAACTCTTCATCGGTGACGGGGACATGTTTGAAGGAAACCTTGTGAGGATACCCATAACTCTGGTCCAACGCGGACAACTGAATGAAGTTCCATCTCAGCATCCAGTTCGGAAAAATGTCGTGCCACGGGTATTCGGCCATCATTTCTACCGTACCCCCGACAGCCTCGATTCGCTGGATGGCGGCTTGCTCCTTCGCAGTCTGGTATTCGCGGCGCTTGAACAGACCCCAACCGCTTATCGCCGTGATCGCCAACAATCCGGCGATCACAGCGAGGAATCGTCTACGAGGTCTTCCGGCGATTAGCATCTTATTCACTCGATCAACCGAACTTCGTGTCTCCCTTCAGCGGCAGTTTCACAGTCTTGCCGGTCTTGGCCGACTTGTAGATCGCGAGGATGATCTCGACGCTCTTGCGACCTTCCTCGCCGGTGACGAGCGGTTGGCGGCCGGTGTCGATTGCCTTCAAAAAATCCTTGAGCTGTTCCATGTGACCTGTGTACGAAATGGCTTTCGGGTCGCTCGCCCCGCCGCCACCTCCGACCTTCTGGGTGAATCGCAGACGGATCGCCTCGTCCTTCTTCGACTCCTTCTCGAACTTCCACAGCAGCACGTCGTCCTGTTCGACAATCACCGTCCCCTGCGTGCCGTGGATTTCGGTTTTCTTGAGCATCCCTGGGAACGCGCTTGTCGAGGCTTCGATCACGCCGAGTGCTCCGCTTTTGAAACGGATTGCGGCGACACCGACATCCTCGACTTCGATCCGTTCGTGGGCGAGCGTGTCCGTGAAGCCGGTCACTTCGGCGACGTCACCCATGAACCACTGGATCAGGTCCACGTTGTGAATCGCCTGATTCATGTAGGCTCCGCCGCCGTCGAGTGCCCACGTGCCGCGCCATCCGCCGCTGTCGTAGTACTGCTGAGTCCGCCACCATTTGACGTAGCTGTCGCCGAGCGTCAGCCTGCCGAACCGGCCGGCGTCAATCGCCTGCTTGAGAGCCACGTTCGCCGGGCTGAACCGCGACGGCATGATCGTGCAAATCTTCACGCGGTTCTTCGCCGCCGCGTTGATGATCGCATCGCACTTGGCCAGCGTGATTTCGAGCGGCTTCTCGACGACGACATGCTTCCCCGCATTGCACGCCTTCACCGCCGGATCACCATGCGCGCCGCTGGGCGTACAAATCGTGATGACGTCCACGGCCGGATCTTTGAGCATGTCTTCCAGCTTGACGTACTGCCGGCACCCATTCGCCGCCGCGAACCGTTCGGCCGACGCCGGGAACGAATCGAAACACGCGACAATCTTCGCCCCTTTGATGTGCGCGATCGCCTGCGAATGAAAGTTGGCGATCATCCCGCAGCCGACAATGCCGAATCCGAATTTCTGGGCCATGAGTTGTTCCTCTGTGTTACCTCCGTGCTCTCTGTGTCTCTGTGGTGAATTGTTTTTGCACCACAGAGACACAGAGGACACAGAGAGGAAGATCAATCGGTCAATTCCACGCGGCAGAACTTCTTCTTGC
>JACRIH010000516.1 GCA_016235885.1 Planctomycetales bacterium
GCGGTGGCTGGTTCCGCGCGCAGGGGCAGCGCGGGCAGACGGGCTTGCGTCTGGTCTCGATCATCGGCGACGTGTGCCACCCCGGTGCGTACGAAATCACCGCCGGGTTGACGTTCGGTGAATTGCTGGCGGTCGCGGGAGGAATGCCCGCCGGAGACGAACTGCAAGCCATCGCACCCGCCGGCCCGCTGGGCGGCTTCTTGCCCGCGGTGATTCCGAGTTCTCCCCTCGCCCCCGCAAGGGGAGAGGGTTCTTTGCGGGAGGTGAGGGGCGAACGTCTCTCGGCGGGCGTGAAATCTGATAGCTCGGGATCGTTCGCCCCTCACCCCGGCTCTCTCCCCTTGGGGGGGAGAGGGAGTCCCGATCATCTTCAGGATCAACCCAACAACCTGCTCGACCTTCCACTCGATCCCACCGTGATCGCAGACCTCGGTGCCCGACTCGGATCGACTTTCATCGTACTGAATCAGCGGCGGAACTTTGCAGACTTTACCCGGCACTGCCTCGATTTATTCGCTCGTGAATCGTGCGGCAAATGCGTGCCGTGTCGGCTGGGGACGCGACGGCTTGTGGAATTGTTCGCCGCAGTGCGAACTAAAACGCCGTCGGACGATTCGCGACAACTCGTGGGCGATCTGCGGCACACGATGCGGCTCACATCATTGTGTGACCTCGGGCGCGTGGCCGTGACACCACTCGACTCCTGGCTCCGATACGGTTCTGTGTCCGCTCACGAACCGGTCGGGTAACCTCACCCCGCTCGACACGTCACTCCATCGGTGAGACTGAATTCTGTGACCGAAATATCCGACCACGATCTGATCGAGATTGTCATCGACGGCCAGTCGGTTGTGGTCCCGCCGGGAACGACGATCTTCGATGCGGCCCGGCGGCTCGGCATCACGATCCCGACGCTTTGCCACGACGATTTGCTTCCGCCGTCGGGTGGATGTCGGTTGTGCGTCGTCGATGTCGGCGAACCCAACCTGACTCCCGCTTGCTGCCGGACCGTGGACTCGTTGCCCGATGCCAGCCGAATCACCACGCATCGCGCGAGCGACCGCGTGCGGCAAACGGTCGAAACGCTGCTCGAACTGCTGCTGGCCGAGCGTGCGGATTGGAAGCCGGGACTGGGTGCGTCGAGCGAGTGGATGGGGGAGGAATGGGACGGAAGGCAGAAGTCAGAAGGGAGAGGGCAGAAGTCGGTAGTCGGAGATCAGAAGTCAGACTCGATCGCCGAGGAATTCAATCCTCAATCCTCAATCCTCAATCCTCACCTCTCACCATCCAACGCCGTCATCGCGCTGGCCGAACGCTTCGGCCTGTCGCGATCACGGTTCGCCAGCCGACCGGTCCGCCGCGATCGCGACGATACATCGCCGATCATTTCGGTCGATCGCTCGGCGTGCATTTTGTGCCACCGTTGCGTGCACACCTGCGGTGAGGTCCAACATCACGAGGTCATCAGCCGGGCTGGTCGCGGTGATGCGATTCGCATCGTGTTCGATCTTGACCGGCCGCTGGGGGATTCGTCGTGTGAGGCGTGCGGTGCTTGTGTCCCGCAGTGTCCAACGGGGGCGCTCGCGTTTCGGTTGGATATACAACCGGCCGGCCGGGAACGGACGGCCACATCGCTCACGTCGCGCGTGACGGCAGCCGAATTGCAACGCCACCCCCTGTTTTCCGGTATCGGCATTGAATTGCTGGACCGGTTGGCGGCGATCATCGTTCGCCGACAGTTCGCGCCGGGCGAAGTCATCGCGCACGAGGCCGAACGCGGTTCGACCGCGTTCCTGCTTGAAGTGGGCGAGGTGCAACTTTCCATCGACACCCCCTCCGGTCACGTGCATTCATGGAAAGACCCCGAGTCGAGAAGGTCGTGGGGACCGCTGGGCCTCGTCCGCCGATTCGTCACCACGCTGGAGCAGTCGGTGACAACCAACCCGAACGGCACCAAGCGATCCGACCCCTCGTTCATCCCGCTCGACGCCCCGGTCTACCTGCCGCGACACCGGCCGATCGTCATGATCGAGGCGGGTCAAATGTGGGGCGAGATGACGGCGATGTGCTCACAACCACGTTCGGCCACCGCACGGGCTGTGACGGTCGCGACCGTGCTGGAACTGCCGCGCGAGGCGGTGTATGTGCTGCGACAGAATCCGGCCTCTCGATCCGCGTTCGACCAGACGTATCTCGAACGCACGCTGTCGCAGCATCTAGTACTTGTTCCCGCGCTGTCATCACTTGCCGCCGATGCCATTTTCTGGTCCGCGTTCGTTTCGCAGTTGCGACCTCACGTACGCCTCGAACGGTTCGCCCCCGGTGACGTGATCGTGCGTCGCGGCGATTTGCTGGACACCCTCCGGCTGATCCGCTTCGGTCACGTTCAAGAAGTGGCCACGAACGGCGGCGAAGATCACGTGTTGAGGTATCTCGGTCCAGGTCGCTGCTTCGGTGACGAACCGCTGTCGGATTTGGACGTCGGGGAGGTCGAGTCCCCGACCACCTGGCGAGCCATCACAGCGGTGGATGTCGCGAGCATCCATTTCAAGTCGCTCCGCCAAGTGATGGCAACACTTCCCCCCTCTCCCCCCTGGGGAGAGGGGCTGGGGGTGAGGGGCGGTTCGCGCACAGAACTGACCAGCAACTCGACCAACCTCACAATGTCGCTCGACGGCCTCGTACTGGATCGCCTGAGCCACGCGGACCATCTCGTGACGATCGACCTCGCCCGGTGCATCCACTGCGACGATTGTGTGCGTGCGTGCGGCGCGGCTCATGACGGCGTGACGCGGCTCGTGCCGGACGGCCTGCGATTCGACAATCGGCTGCTGCCGACAACGTGCATCACCTGCCTGAACCCAGTCTGCTTGATCGGCTGCCCGGTCGGAGCGATCGAACGGCTGGCATCGCGCGAGATCGCCATCGCCGACTGGTGCATCGGCTGTCGAGTCTGCGCAGAACAGTGTCCGTACGGGAACCTCGTGATGCATCCGGTTGAAGCCGGGCCGGAGACTCCCTCGCTTGCGCTGCGGGCTGGTATGGATACCAACCCGCAGCGCAAGCGAGGGACCGCTGTCGTGGATGTCACCAAGCCAACAACCTGCGACGTGTGCCTCGACCTCGTCGGCGAACAGCCGCCTTGCGTCGCCGCGTGTGCTCACGAGGCGATCCACCGCGTCACCGGGCCGCAGTTCGTCGAGCGGGCAACGTGACTCGCTTCAGTCGTTTAGTGGCAGACACTGCAGTTTGATTTCACAATGCACCGTCGCTATTCTCCGGCCAATGTCGGCCGCAAATCGGCGGTCGAATGCTGAGCTTTGCAGTCGGTAAACTGAGTCACAATTTGCTGGAAGCGGTTTCAAAACCCGTCTCGGACGTAGCCGCACTCGCCAGAACGCGGGATTTCACAACATTCGCCCGCACTCTGGCGGGCTTGTTGATTTAATGTGGTCCCGACACTCTGTGGCGGGACATGTTGTGCCCGCCCTGCGGGGCGGCCACAACGTGCGGTGTCACGGAGTGCCACCGCCACATTAATTCAACAAGCCCTGGCGAGTGCGGCTACGGTTTTGAAACCGCTTCCAATGAATCAGCGAGCAGGTGTCCTTTTCACGGGGAACCGGGCCATGAAATCGTTCTCTGAACTGACCGGAAAGGAAAAGAGTATCGAATGGTTGCGGTGGATCTGCGTTCCGCCAGCGGCCGTGCTTGCCAGTCTCGCTCCGCGCATCGTCGTCAGCCTTGTGATTTCGCCCGCAGTCGCTCGGCTCCGTGGAACTCCCGCCATGCCCGTGTCGGATTTCAGCCGTTACTTTCTGGCCCGGATATTCACCATTGTCGTGGGGGCGGCCTTTGTCATCGCGGGAGCCAAGACGGTACCGCGATTCCGTTTCGCAACAGCCGTCGTCCTGGCTGTCGGCTGGATTCTTTATTCCTTGACGAGCCATGTGCTCGTCCATCTTGGCCGAGGCACCCCGCACTACACGGACTTCGTCATTGCGGGAGCGGGGGCTGCCGGTGGGGCGGTTTACATCTTCTACTCGGAGAAATCGAAAGGCAGGCGTCATTGATGGCGTCGAATGGACAACGCCGGGCACCGCGTGGTTGGCTCGGGCTTGGTCGCACCTCGACGGAGAACGAATCAGTGACTCTCCGGAAAGGAACCATGTCTATCCGCAGATTTCACGGATTACGCAGATTGGGACTACCGCCTTGAATCTGCGTAATCCGTGAAATCTGCGGATGAATCTCTTGCACCTCGGTTTCTCTTCCGGACAGCCTCTCATTGAACTCACAAAGGAGCACTAGCAGTGGCAGCGAAAACCAAGACCATCGACGAGTACCTCGCCGCTGTGAGCGATGACCAGCGAGCCGCGCTGGAGAAACTTCGCAAGACCATCCGGGCAGCAGTGCCGAAGGCGGAAGAATGCATTAACTACGGAGTTGCCGCATTCCGTCTGAACGGAAAAGTTCTGGTCGGCTTCGGCGCGTCCGCGAAACACTGTACCTTCTATCCCATGAGCGGCTCGACGGTGGCCGCTCACCAGGACGAACTCAAGAACTACGAAACCAGCAAGGGCAGCATCCACTTTCAACCAGACAAGCCCCTGCCGGCCACCCTGGTGCGGAAGCTGATCAAGGCTCGGATCGCGGAGAACGGCGGTTGATGGATGCATGTCCGTAACTGCTCGCCGACCCCCTCGTTCAGCTTCTTTTTCTACGATCCGGGTCGCAACATTCCGCATGATCGCCGGTTTCCGTTCGCCACGATCGTGACCAAGGACTATGGCGAATTTGACAACGCCTCCAATTTGAATCGCCCGTCCGTCTTCCGCCTGAACATCGGCGTCAGCAAGGACACCTACCGCTCCTTGTTTGGCTCACAACCGTCCCGTCCCGGTGCCGACGGTGTTGTTGACGCCGGCCATGACTTCGCCGCCTTGGATCAAGTGCTGCCGCACCCTGTGTACGGAAAGATGTATTGGGTCTGCGTGCTCAACCCCAGCGCTGCGACGTTCCAGACAGTGCGGCCATTACTCGCTGAGGCGTATGATCTGTCCGTCAGAAAGCATGTTGAAGCGCGGCCCGCGGATGAGTTCTAACGATTCATTCAAGCGGAATCCGTTTCGCGGCGCAGCTTAATTCAAGCGTTCGGCATCTTGTCTCCATTCGGACCATCGGCTACCATTCTCACGGCTGCCAGTCTGCCCGCGCGGGCAGGGTCGCCGGGTAAGTCGGGTCGCGGTTCGCCGCCGCCCGCAATCAATCAAGGAGCCAACAATGGCCAACACTTCCGTCTCTCGCCGTGTACCCGTCCAGTTCCAAGTCCATGTGGACGACTTCCGGTCTCACCGAATCCCAGGTCTCGCCAACGCAAAAGTCGGTTCGTGCTTCATCCGTGGTGATGAACTCGTCAAGCACCTCGATCTTGACGAATGGCTGGCGGTTAACCCGCGAGTTCCTGTCCGGAACGCAAAAGAAGTTCTGACCGGGCATGTAATTCGTGGCATCAGGGATACGCTCAGTGACGCCCCCACGGATTTCGCTCTCAAGAATCAAGGTCTCTACCTTCTCGTCGAATCGATCGGCGATTACGACCGGCAGCGCGACGGCGGTCGTCTCCGGTTCAGCATGTCGGACACGCTCTCGCACGGCCTTTGCAACGGCGGGCACACCTACGCCGCCATTCGGGAGCACGCGGAGCGGTCGGAGAATCCGTCCACGCTCGAAGAAGTTTGGGTCAGGCTCCATCTCTTCGAGGGCATCGACCCCGAGAAGGTGGCGGCTATGGCTGAGGGCCTGAACCGTAGCCGTCAGGTCGACGATCCGAGTCTGATGAACCTAGAACGTAAGTTCGAGCAAATCCAAAAAGCACTTGAGGGCAAGTCTGGGTACAAGGAGATTGCATACAAGCAGGGTGATGACAGCAAGTGCAACTACTACATCACCGAGGTCATTCGCGCGATCATGTTCTTCAACTGCGAGCGATTCGACAGCCGAAAGCATCCAAGCACGCTCTACCGACAACAGAAGCAGATGCTTGAATGGTTCAAAGACGACGCGAACCCGGTCAAAGACGTCGCAAACCCTGAGAAGAAGAGTCCCACACCTATTGATCTGATCGTACCTCACACACACGAGATTCTGACTCTTATGGACATGATCGCGCAGGCGACTCCGGCGGCCTGCAAACGAATGAAACCACAGTTTGAACTTGGACGTGCTCTAAGTGACCGCAAGGACAAGCGCATCGCGCAGAAGGACACGCCGCTATTTTTCCTTGGGACGAAGATGGACCATAAGATCCCGATGGGTTGGCTCTTGGTGATGCTCGCCGCTTTCCGGGCAAACGTTGATTGGGATCTTGCCACCGGCAAGTTTGCGTGGAAAACGCTTCTGGTGGAGCTACTGCCAAAGGTGATTGACGGCCTTGTCGCAATTTGCGTGCAGGAGTACCGCGACAACAAGTCCAAGCCAGACGAGATGGCCCGCAACCAAGCGGTCTACGACCGATGCTACAAGGAAATCGAACTTGAGCTGCTGCGATCCGGGCTGCGATAACCGGCCGAACCAGACGCTGACCTTGACCGGGGCGGCCATTCCGGTTTCGCGAGACACTACGTCGTTGCGGGCAGCCCCGGCAAGTGAGATTCATCGTTCGGCGAAAGAAGGACAAGTATGACCATACACGACGATCATTTGTACCACGGTGCCGCGCTGATTCAGATCGCGGAGGACCAACGCTTCACCGCGATCAATTCGCTCAACCTTCCGACCGGTGTTTCTCGCAGCGCCTATCGCATTAACGATACGATTGGCGTTTACGTGAAGTACGCTTCCAAGCCGAAGGGGTCGGCAAAAGAATACCAGTTCACGTTCCTGAAGGATCATTTGGACGAACTCGAAGCCATCGAGAAGGTTGTTCCGAACGTGTTCATTGCACTTGTTTGCGTTCACGGTCGCGAAACATGTTGTCTTTCGCACGGCGAGTTGAAAAAGCTAGTCGGGTACCGCCGAAACGATGTGGGTGACGACGAAGATCAGTACGTGATCCTCGTTACGATGCCAAAGGGGAAAGGCTTCCGTGCATACGTCAACGCTTCGGGCGTCCGGAAACAATTCGCAGGCACGCAGTTGGTGATTGCCCGTAACAGGTTCCCAAGAGTTATCTTTCCTTAGCAATCACCGAATCAATCGCGAGATGGAAACAAGAACGGTGATTGGGAAAGCAGTAAGCGGTTGATCCCGCTACGTCAGTTCATCGCTCCGGTCGGTCCACCAGTTCGCGGAGTTCCGTGACGCGGTTCAAGTCGACTCCGCGGGGCTTGTGCTCCAGCAGCCAATCGGCTTCGGCGAGGGCTTCGGTTCGGCGGCGGGTTTGGAAGTAGATGACGGCCCGCATGAAGCGCTCTTCGCCGCTGTCGGGTGACACCGCGACGACGGTGTCGAGGTAGCCCAGCATCGCTTCCAGATTTTGATCGCGCTGCGCCAGCCCGAGCAGGTTGCGGATGATGCGCACGAGGATGGCCCGCTTGGGCATTGCTTCCAGATGCTCGGGCAAGACGGCTCGGCCGGTGTTCTCTTTCACGAGTTGTCCGACATCGTCGGCCGAGAGCGATTTGCCGCGCTCGTAGACGTCGATGACTTGCGGATCGCCCGACGTCGGTACCAGCCGCGCGACAAAATGTCCCGGCAGGCCGACTCCCTCGACCTTCAGGTTCAGCCGCCGGGCCAGTTCCATGTACAGCACCGACAGCGTGATCGGCAGCCCTTCGCGGTCGTCAATCACTTCGTTGAGGTAGCTGTTCGAGCGGTGGTAATACTCGCCCCGGCTGCCGTGATATCCCTGCTCGTCGAACAGGTACTTGTTGAGCGCCGCCAGCCGGGCCGCTTCCGCCTTGGCCGGTTCCTGCTCGTCTTTCGCCTCGACCGGCAAGTTGTCTCGCACCTCGCGGGCCATCCGATCCACTTCGCCCAGGTACGCTTCGACATCCACCTCCTCGTTGTCGATGCGGGCGATCAAGAGCGCGGCTCGCAGCAGGTCGATGTCGGCATCCTTTTCGATTTGCGTGACCTTCGACAACTCGCCGCGCGTTCGCGTTTGATGCACGGACACGGCGAGTTTGCGAAGCTGGCCCGCTTGTTGTTCGAGTTGTTTGGCTTTGCCTTCGAGAGCCGACGTCAGCGAATCGCCCGCCGTGCTCGATGTGAATTTCCCGATGACATCGGACGTCAGGCGACCGGTCGCGGGCAGGTCTTCGGTCTGCTTGAGCAACCGGGCGAGTTCGTCGTTCACCAACACCGTCTGTGGCAGTTCCTTCGCCATGCGGAAGCCGCGGAACTCGGCCTGCGTGTTGCGAAACTTCGCCAATCCGACCTTGCCACTCTTCAGGTTCTGATCCGTCGAAGTCACTACAAGCTGGTCGTTGACGAAGCACTGAATCTTCCCGGTCTCCAGCCGCACTTTGAGCGCGTTCCAATCGCCGAGGCGATAATTCGGAACCGGCAACTCTTGCAGCACGTGCCACGAATAAACATCCGGCCCGTCGAATCGCGTGAGCCGCACTTTACCGTTGCTCGGATAGAAACCGTAATGCTTGTCGCTGCCGTCCGCACAGAACGCCAACCCGGCCGCACCCGCTTCGTCGTCGAGTTTCACCGACACCGTGAGTTCGAACGGCAGTTCAGGGATGGCCTGTTCCGACAGGCAGAGCGACCGGCCTCCGAAACCCTGCCCGGTCCCGTCCACTACAATTCGCCCGGCCCGTTGCCGCCAGCGCGAACCAAACAGCGATGTCCATGCCTTCGAATCGAGCGAACCAATCGTCAACCAGCGCGCCATCGCCGTGGGGTTCGGCTTCTCGATCAGCGGCTTGAGCGCGTTGATCGGCACGGCGAAACCGAGGTTGTCGGTGACGAGTGATTTCATTGTCAGAATGCCATGCACGCGCCCTTCCATGTCCAGCAGCGGGCCGCCGCTGTTGCCGGGTTCGATCGGGATGGCAAGTTGAATCATCGACCGGTTGTCGATCTCGCGTGTTCCCGACACGACCCCCGCCACCACGCTGTGCTTGAGGCCGTGAGGGTTGCCGATCGCCATGATCGCCTGACCCTGTTTCAGCGCCGCCGAGTCGCCGAGTGGGAGGACTGGCAAATCTTTCGCGTCGATTTTGATGAGGGCCAGGTCGAGGTTGCGGTCGTACGCGTGGACGGATGTCACGTCGAATGACTTGCCATCGGTGAGCTGCACGCGGATCGGCCGCGCTTCGCCGATCACGTGCAGATTCGTGGCGATCAAGCCGTTCGGTTCGATGATGAACCCGCTGCCGAGTCCCTGCTGGCGTCCATCGCGACCGGTGAACGTGACGACGACGACCGACTTGCGAGCCTGCTCGTTCAGCTTTTCGACTGTGGCCGACGGCTTTGCCGGTTCGGGCTTGGCGTCATCCGCGGCAGCCACCACGACTGGCAACACGAGCCAAATGATCATCGCGACGCACACACAACTCAACCGGTTGAATCGCAGCACGGCAGCTTCCTCCGTCGTGGTTGTTGATCTCCGGCTCCGAGCGATCACCGGCCGCGGGCTATCGTAGCCGCCAACTGAGCCGTTCGCAAAAGCAGACCGTGGGGAACGTGAAGTGATCCGTTGTGAAAACAAGAGATTGTCAACGGCATCCCGGTCTTAGCCCCAACGGGGACAGATTCGATAGCCCAGGGCGCAGCCCTGGGAATCAATCGGCCGTTTGATGTGAAGCCCCAACGGGGCGTGATCTCACGTTCGATGTGCGGGGGTTTCGCCCCGTTGGGGCTGACACTTCGATTGGGACCCGAATCCCAGGGCTGCGCCCTGGGCTATCGCATGACGCCCCCTTCGGGGCTGAAATCCGGAAGGCTGGTGACACCCAAAACAAAACAGCCTTCCGAGATCTCGGAAGGCTGTTGATTCACGGGAGTGTTCTTGGCCGGGCAGGCGAGCCGCCTACCCTACGCGGCCTTCTCTGGTTTCGGTGTGCCGGTTGGTTCGGCTTCCGGAACTTTCGGCAGGATCGGCACCGTGTTGTCTGGTGTTGGCTTCGCGGTCTCGTGCGGAGTCGTCGTCGCGGGAGCGGCGCTGTCGGACGTGACGGCACAGTTGCCGGTCGCACAGCCACCGTTACCACACGCGGTCGTGCAGACCGTCGTGGGAACGAGGTAGCATTCTTCGTACGTTACCTGACGTGGCACCACGCGGGCCACCATCCGGGTGTAGTTCACGGGGACTTGCTTGGCGACAGATCGCACAAACTTTTGCGTGGTCGTGTACGGCACCTGACGCGACACGCAGTACGGAATCTTTTGCGTGACGGTTTCCGTCACGATCTTGCAGGTTGTGTATGGCACCTTGCGGACACATTGTTCCTGCACGATGCGGCACGTCTGAACCGGGACTTGCCGATTCACCGTCTCTTCGACCACGCGACACGTGCGAACGGGCACCTGTTCGACGATCTCTTCGCGAACCATTTTGCAGACTCGCACTGGCACGCGATGAGTGACAACTTCGGGGACGTAGCGGCAGACCTGCACCGGGCAGTTCTGCCGGACGACTTCGGCGACGTAGGTCGTACACGGCACCTGACGCGACACGATGTTCGGGCAATAGACTGGCTTGCAGGTCGTGAAACCCGGACACTGCGTCATGCACATCCGGAATCCACCGCAGCCATCGGGCACGCATTGTGGCACTGTGGGGCCGGGGTGATAAACTCGCTGCATCTGCCACGAACCGCAGTCCTGTTGGACCGTGCGATATGTCGTCACCGGCCGCATGACCGTGTGGCAACGTTCGTGGTTGACGGTCTCGACAACTTGTCGCATGACCGTTTGACGGCATTCTTGTTCCACCGTTTCGACGACGGGTCGACAGACAACTCGGCGGCACTCGCGGCTCGTCGTTTCCCACACCGGGCGACGAACGACGTAGCTGCAATCGCGGTAGCTGGTCTCTGTCACCGGACGATTGACGGTGTAGCGTTCCTCACGCTCGCACGTTTCGTAGACCGGCCGGGACACGTTGTACTGGCATTCGCGCTCCGCCTGTTCGACGACGGTGCGGAAGCATTGCACCTGCCGCTCTTCGCACACGTTTTCGTACTCGGTGCGGTAGCAGGTGACTTGTTGCGGCTCGCAGACGGATTCGTACACCGTCTTCTGGCACTGACGCCGCTCGACGCGGCACGCCGTATAGCACGCGGTCGGCTCGCACGCAGCGACGGGGCAGCAGTTGTAGCTGCTGGCACCGCAGTAGCCTGCGTTCGCGGCTGACGGATCAGCCATTCCCAGCATCGCGGCCAGCGCGGCCACGACACTTGTCACTCGAAAACTCATGATGTCCTCTCCTGGTGTGAATCGCGGTGAGACTCTGACAGTCGATTGGTTTCTGCTCGTTCTGCCCAACTTCCCAGCCTTGCACATTATTTGCATTGGCACGAAGCGCTTGCAATTGCTTTCTGGGAAACCATCACAGTTTCTTCCCAATGCGGGAAGATTCCGGAACATGACTGCGAAATCATAGGTCGAGAAGTCTGGCGCGACGGGCTAGACTTTTCCAAATTCGTAGAGTTTGCCGACGTGGTTTCGTTACGTCCGGACCAGCAGATGTGAAGCTGGCAAAGGTTTGCCGGTTGTGACGGTGGGTGAGTCGATCGGATGACCAGGCGGTCGAAGCCGTTTGTGTTAATCGTCGATGCCATGTTGTGATCACCGCAGGGCCAGAAACCCCAACACGGATCACACTGGCAATCGAGAACGGCGGCTGCGAAAGACGGGGCAACGACACGCTCAGAGTGAGCGGGAACGGTCACACCGAGCAAGCGCCACGATTCCAGCAGGATCGAAAGGGAAATCAGCCTCATCGTCGCCACTCACCGAAATCAAGCACGCGGCGAGGGTTGGTGTGGCGCAACCGTCGCCACACGTTCCATCTCCGCTTCGATTCGTAGAGCAGAATTGATTCCGTTCATCGGACGACTGTCGGCAACATTGTCCTGCACGTTTCTCGGCGCGAGGGGAACCGAATGAATTCCGTTCTATCTACAGTTTCAACTCGTACTCTTTGATCTTGCGGTAAAGTGTGCGCTCGCCGATCCCGAGGATCTTCGCTGCTTCCTCGCGGTTGCCTTCGGTGAGTTCGAGCGCTCGCTGGATGTAAAACTTCTCGACGTCGGTCAGCGGCTTGCCGGCCAGTGAATCCTGACCCGACACATCGAAGACACCGAAGCCTCCAGCTCCATCCGTTCGCGGCGGCAGCATATCGTCCGGCAGGTCATCCACATCGAGCAGCCCATCCAGATCGACTACCAACATGCGTTCGACCGTGTTGCGGAGCTGACGAATGTTACCGGGCCAGTCGTAAGCCATCAGTGCTTGTCGAGCCGATTTGGAAAACCCTTCGACTTGCTTCCCGTGGCGGGCGGACTGTTCCTTGATGAAGTGTTCGAGGAGCAGGGGAATGTCTCCGCGATGATCTCGTAGCGGCGGCACCACGATGTTGACCACGTTCAGGCGGTAATACAAATCTTTGCGGAACGACCCTTTTGCGACCATGTCCTTGAGATCCGCGTTGGTCGCTGAGACGAGCCGCACGTTGACTTGCAGTGGTTCGTTGGCGCCAACGCGAGTGATCTGTCCGTCTTCCAGCACACGGAGCAATTTGATTTGCGTGTTCATCGGCATCTCGCCAACTTCGTCCAGAAACAACGTGCCGCCATTGGCGTACTCGAATTGCCCGATTCGTCGCCGTTCGGCACCGGTGAACGATCCCTTCTCGTGACCGAACAACTCGCTTTCGAGAATGCTTTCAGACAGGGCGGAAATGTTGAGCGGCACGAACGGCTTGCTCTTGCGGCGGCTGTTCTGATGAATCGCCCGCGCCACCAGTTCCTTGCCCGTACCGTTTTCTCCCTGGATCAAGACCGTGCTGTCTGTCGGTGAACACTGCTTGAGTTGCGAGACGAGGCGGAGCATCTGTGGGCTGTTGCCGATCACTCCCTCGAAGCCGAACTTTTCATCCAGCCTGCTATTCAGTTCCGCGTTGTGCCGAATGAGCCGTAACCGGGCCGAAGCTTTTTCGACGGCGGCTCGCAGTTCGCTGATGTCCAGCGGCTTGGTGAGGTATGTGTATGCGCCGTGCTGCATTGCCGTCACCGCTGAATTGATCGAGCCGTGGCCGGTGAGCAGAATCACTTCCGCGTCAGGCAGTTCTTCCTTTGCCTTGCGGAGGATGGTCAGACCGTCAACGTCTCCCATGCGCAGGTCAGTGATGATGATGTCGAACGAGTCGCTCTCGATCAGCGAAGAACCTTTCGCACCCGAGTTGGCCACGACGCACTCATAATGCCCCATCCGTTCGAGACTCTCCGCGACAGCATCAGCATGCGCTTCGTCGTCATCGACAATCAGAACACGTATCTGTGCGGCAGGCAGATCGAGCGACTTTTCGGCAGATTTGGACATGGGGAATCCGGGGTGTCAGGGATCAGCCGTCGATCTCACTCGGCTTTAATCGAACGCGCCATCCTAATTCAAGGAGTGCAGAGAGAATTGTCAACCGTCACGCAGCACAGGCCATGCGGAAAGTTGGTGGGTCTCGTGCCCCGCCCCATCCTACTGACCTCGCAGCGACAACAACTGACCTGGTAGAGAAATCGTGAACCGACTACCGCGACCAGGTTCGCTGTCGGAGGAGATCCGCCCTCCGTGCGATTCGATGATCTTCTTGACAGTCGGCAAGCCCAGTCCGCTGCCCCCCGGTTTCGTTGAGAAAAAGACATCGAACATGCGAGCCATCGTTTTCGGATCCATGCCGGTCCCCGTGTCGATCAATTCGAGATGCACCGATCCGTCGCGAAGTGAGGTCTGGAGTTCAAGTTGTCCGCCGCGAGGCATCGCCTGCTGGGCATTGAGTGCCAGATTCATCAACACTTGGCGGAACAGGGCGCGATCCAATCGAACAGGGGGCAAATTCCCACCGAGATGCGGGCTGATCTCGATCTGGTGCTGTTCGGCCTCCGGACGATAGAAGTCGATGAACTCCTGCACGACCTCGTTCAGATCGGCATCCGTCAGATTCAGTTGACCGACGCGGGCGAACTTGAGGAACTCGTTCAGGATGTCTTCGAGATGCCGACACTCACGCTGCACCGTCTGAATTTTCTTGAGCATCCGCCGGTCGCGCTGGGCCTCACTGTTCGCCAAGTCTTCGACCAGCAGTTCGAGATTCATGCTGATGGTCGACAATGGGTTCTTGATCTCGTGAGCCAATCCGCCAGCCAGAGTGGCAATTTCGGCGTAGCGTGCCTGCAACTGCTGACGCTCGTCCGAATCGAGTTGGTGCTCACCGGCCATCGCATTCCGCCCCTGGTCATCATCGGGTGGTCCGAAAACAACGTCAGCCGTGTACTGACACCCGGCGAAGGGGGTCACCACACGGCCAACCACTGCCGGGTATTTGCGACTCCAGCAGATTCGATTACTTTGCAGCTTCGGCCAGTTCGGCGATAGCCGCTTTGCGGGAGAGCTTGACGCGGTTTTGATCGTCGACGGCGATTACCTTGACGGCCATCTTATCGCCTTCCTTGCAGATTTCGCTGACCGATTTGACATAGCCATCGGACAGCTCACTGATATGGCACAAGCCATCTTTGCCGGGGACGATTTCGATGAACGCACCAAAGTCCTTGATCGAACTGACCGTGCCGTTGTAGATTTTCCCCACCTTGATTTCCTCGGTGAGCGCTTCCACACGAGCCAGCGCATCTTCCACCTGCAGCTTGTTGGCTCCAGAAATGGTGACCGTGCCGTCGTCGTTGACGTCCAGCGTCGTCTTGGTCTCCTCCTGAATCGCGCGGATCATCTTGCCGCCCGGTCCAATCAACAGGCCGATCTTGGCCGGATCGATCTTCGTCTGGACAAGCTTCGGGGCAAACTCGGAAATGTCCCCTCGCGGGCGCCGAATTGCCGACAGCATGGTCCGGAGCAGTTCGACCCGGGCGACCTTCGCATGCGCCAGCGTTTCGCGAACAATCTGCTCGCTGATGCCGTCGATCTTGAGGTCGAGTTGAATTCCCGTCACGCCACGCTGCGTTCCTGCGACTTTGAAATCCATGTCCCCGTAGTGGTCTTCGTCACCGATGATGTCGGTCAGCAGGACGTACCGGTCCGACTCCTTGACGAGACCAATCGAGATGCCCGCCACCGGCTGAGTGATCGGCACGCCGGCATCCATCATCGACAGCGTTCCGCCGCAGACGCTGGCCATCGAACTGCTGCCGTTCGATTCCATGATGTCCGAGATGACACGAATCGTGTACGGAAATTTGTCCTTGTCTGGGAGGACGTTTTGCAGGGACCGTTCGGCCAACGCACCGTGCCCCATTTCGCGACGGCCCGGACCGCGGATTGGTCGACATTCACCCACCGAGTACGGCGGGAAATAGTAGTCGAGCATGAACCGTTTGGAATGCTCCGGAAAAATGCCGTCCACACGTTGTTCATCGCGGGTCGTTCCGAGAGTGACAGAACACAGCGACTGTGTTTCGCCTCGAGTGAACACAGCCGATCCATGGACTCGCGGCAGGACACCGACTTCGCACGACACCGCCCGCAGGTCGGTGAGGCCGCGACCGTCGAGTCGCTTCCCTTCGAGAGTTAACTCACGAACGGCCTTGTGTTCCGTGTCGTCGAAGGCCGCTTTGAACTGAGCCAGTGTGTGCCCTTCGGCGGTGGCTTCCGCGCCGCTTGGGAACAATTTCTCCTGCCATGACTTCTTGAGAGCGCTGGTCGCTGCGGCTCGGTCCTGCTTACCGCGAATCGACTTGGCTTCACGCATGGCCTGCCACGCATCGCTGCGCAACAGACTTTTGAACGGGTTCTCGGGCTTCGCGGCAAACGATTTCGCCGGTGTGCCGACTTTCTGGACGAGTTCTTCCTGCAACTCACACAGTTGCACGATGGCTTTGTGACAGAACAGGATCGCATCGACCATGACTTCTTCAGAAAGCTGATCGGCAAACCCTTCGATCATCAGCACGGATTTCTTGTTGCCAGCGACGATTAGGTCGAGGCTGCTCTTGGCGAGATCCTCCTGCGTGGGCATGAGCACGAACTCGCCGTTCACGCAACCCGCACGCACGCCCGCCAAGGGGCCTTGGAAGGGAATCTCGGCCGCGATCGACAGCGCTGCACTGGCCCCAATGATCGACAGGACATCCGGATCGTTCTGCCCATCGCAGGCGAGAACGTTGGACATCAACTGAATCTCGTCGTTGAATCCCTCGGGGAAGAGTGGACGGATGGGACGATCCGTCAGACGACAGGTCAGGATTTCCCGAAGTGTCGGACGAGCTTCGCGTTTGAGGAAGCCACCGGGGAATTTGCCCGCAGCCGCGGCCCGTTCGCGATAATCCACCGTCAGTGGAAAGAAGTCGATGCCGACTCGGGGCGGACCCGACTGGGCCGCCACGAACACCACCGTTTCACCATACTGGACAATCACAGACCCACTGGCCTGCTTGGCCCACTCACCTGTTGTAATACTTAGTTTCCGTCCCCCAATGTCGCGTTCAACCGTTACTTTCACTCTGTTCACCTGTAGGAAAAGGGATGTCTGGCAGGCTGTCCGCTACTTGCGGAGTTGCAACCGACCAATGAGAATCTGATAACTCTGCAAATTCGAACGACGCAAGTATGTGAGCAATCGCCGGCGCGTACTGACCAACATGAGCAATCCACGTCGGCTCGAGTGATCCTTCATGTGCGACGTCAGATGAGTCGTCAGCTCGTTAATCCGATGCGTCAGCACCGCGATCTGCACTTCCGGCGAGCCCGTGTCGTTTTCCGTGCGACGATACTCACCTATCACTCTGGTCTTGTTTTCTTTCGTTATGGCCATGATCTACCGAATTATTAGTTGCTGGAAATTTCGGCCCACTCTAGCAGGGCTTGGGCTTTATGCAACTTCAAAAACCCAAGCTCGCACTGTGCGATTTCAACCCACAATCCGATTGTGGGCGGGCATGGTAGCAGCCGCTGGGGCAGATGCCAAGGATGCAATCGAAGATCGCCGAAGCCGCTTCGCATCCACGATCCACAGCGCGACGAACAGTGGGATGAATGCCACAGCCGCCCATTGGTAGCCGGTCAATCCGAGCCACAAAGCCGGTTCGGGACGTATGAATTCGGACGCGAAGCGGTATCCGAAATAGCTGACGAAGTACAGCTTGATATGTTGTTCGCGAAAGTGGCCAGCAGATTTGAGCGCCATCAGCCCCGCCGCAGCCGCAAAGTGGAAGATGGATTCGTAGAGTTGCGTTGGATGGCGTGGCACACCATCGGCGAACCGGCAAGCCCACGGGAGCGAGGTCTCGGTGCCGAAACAACAGCCCGCATGAAGACAAGCGAGCCGTCCGATCCCGACAGCCGCAGCCACGGGGATCGCGAACGAATCGCCTGTCTTTTGCTTCACACCGGAAAACCACTTCGCCATTTCGACACCGAAGTAGCCGCCAACCATGCCGAACATGATCGTTTTGCCGTTGTCCAACCACGCCCGGCCACCAAGCCAGCCATCCCAATCAGCCAGGACGAACGGCAGTTTGGCTCCGATCATGCCCCCACAGAATGCTCCCAACCCAACAGCCCATCGTTGACGCATCGTGAGTTGTGCCACTGGCTGCGACCTGCGATACAACCATGCTCCCGTCACAATCGACAACAGCATGATGCCCGCATACATCCAGTCGATACCTGCGGCAACTGGTGAAGTTGGCGGAATGGAGTTAAACATGATCTGCGGGTGACGGTTTGTTGACTGTGTTGCCGGACAGGCGTCCAATGGTACGAGATACTCGCATGAACTCGCCACTCGATACGGCTTCGGACAGGATCAAGATCGACCGCATCAGCGCCTCGCAGCGGCCGGATGAACGGCCCATCGGTTACCAGGTGTGGACGAACCTGCTGTTCGTGCATTGGCGAATCCCCGCCGAATTGGTGGCTCCGCTGTTGCCGAAGTCACTGACTCTCGACACGCGGGACGGCGACGCCTTCGTGGGGCTGGTGCCGTTTTACATGTCCGGCGTCCGACCGTGGTGGTCTCCCGCCATCCCCGGCATTTCGACGTTTTGCGAAACCAACGTGCGGACGTACGTGCATCACGAGGGTCGCGATCCCGGCGTGTGGTTTTTCAGTCTTGAAGCGGCCAAATCTCTGGCAGTCCGCATCGCGAGATGGCGGTGGTACCTGCCGTACTTCCGCGCCAGAATGAGCCTGCGTCGGAAAGGGGATCGCGTGTCGTATGACAGCCACCGACTGTGGCCTGAGCCGCGCGGAGCCGGCATGACGGCCGAGATCAATGTCGGCCCGTTGCTCGGACATGACGTGGCGAATCGAGAATCGCCACCGGGACGAGCAATTCCGGGCACACTCGAACACTTTCTCGTCGAGCGCTACATCCTGTTCGCGGCAGATCAGCATGGAAACCTGATGCGGGGACAAGTGCATCACATTCCGTATCCCGTGCGTACGGCCAAAGTCGTATCGCTGACGGAGACTCTGCTGCCGGCGTTGGGGATTACTCCGGACTCCGATCCCTGCCACGTGGCATTTTCCGATGGGGTCCGCGTCGAAGTCTTTCCACTGCGCCGCGTCGAGTGCTGATCGACCAGCCGGCTAATCGGCGTCGAGAAATGAATAAGCCACGTTCGGCACGCCCCGGTGATGCGGAGCCGCGGGCAAATTGCCTCCATCGGCGACGAACTTGTCGAGCCGCTGATTCAGGTTCCACGTGGCCCGTTCAAACGCCTTGCGGATCGCCTCCCGATGCCGTTGTCTCGCCGATACCGCCAGTCCAATGTAGGACACGATTCCGAGCATGCCGCCACCCAATGACTGTCCATAGAGGGGCGAACTCAATGGTTGCCCCAAACCGATACCAATGAGCGTGGCACTCAGAATCAGGATCGTTGACCGACTGAGTAGCGACGCTGTCGGTTGAGTTGCGACAGGACGACCGTTGACGGAAACAGGCAGCATGGTTTCTCCTCGCTCAATGAGACACCGGATGAGGGACATCGTTCTATTCCTAATTCCGAGTCGGCTGGGGCGACTCATTCGCATTCGTGCCCGACGCGGAATCGTGAGAGACCTGGTCAGTCACAACCGGAATGCCTCTGACGGACACCATGGAGAGCACCGGATATTCCCCGTTGGATCGGGCCACGAGCTTTTCGATCCGTGAATTCAGGATGTTGACCATTCGGTCATGTGCTTCGCGAACTTCGCGTTCGGCCTTGCGACGGGAAACAACTTCCAAACCAAAGTAGGCAATGAGTCCGGTCAAGCCGATAAAAAATCCGTGGAAGTGTGCCCACGGCACAACACCTTCGCGGAGAGCCATCCCCATCAGGATGCCGCTGAGGAGGAGAATGCTGCTGCGGCTGACCAGAATCAAGTCGCGCTTATGGTTCAAACCGTGCGCAGTTTCCAATTCGGCAGACATCTCGGGCAGCATCATTCGTGCCATCTCAACACCTCATGGGGACCGGCCCGCCTTCAAGTTGACCACGAATCTCCGAAGGATTGGAATTTCGGGCGACTGGAATGATCGCTTCGCGACAATCAGTTTGAGCCAGAGTGCTGGCACCCAATTCCAGAACGGAGAACCGGAATCGCGTCTGAGGACGCCGACGAACGGCAGCCTTCGCCAACTTCTTTCGCCAACCACGAATTGAGGACCGTTGCGGCGCGCTGCAGTGTTTCTCTCGTCGCTTCCCGCTGGCGACGCTGAGCCAGCACTTCCAACCCAAAGTAGGCGATGATCCCAACCGCGCCAGAAAAGTAGCCCGCCAGATACAACTGATGTTCGAGACCGTCGCGTAGGCCCATGCCAACGAGAATACCACTCAGGATCAGAATGGTGCTCCGGCTTAGTAGCGGACGGGAGATTGGCCCCCGGTCATTCTGTCGTTCGATTCGATCTGCCATGATTTGTGCCTTCGTTGTGCCAACTCTCGAATCAGCCAGTTTGAAAACGATGGTCTGTTCGCGATTCTTCCCTCGCCTTGGGAACCCTAGGTCGAGCTTTTGTCACCGTCAAATGTCCTGGGCCGCAATCTGATGATGATTGGCAACAACGCCCATGGATGACATCCCCTCACGGTCATCCACGGGTACAACCCGTTTGTCTGCAACAACCCTCAAGCTCGGAACTTCTCGATTGCCGAATCGGCGTTCACTTCTATAATTGGCTCCGTTGATTGATTCGAAGGCGACACGTTTCGGATCACCAGAGTCGCGGTCACATTCAACGGGGTTGTCGAGCATGTCCCGCAGGAAACGCAAAAACGAAACCCGTGATGACTGTTTCCCCAACGCACATTGCCCGCTCGCTACCCTAAAGCGGCGATCCCAGATCGACTTCGAGATCGACTTCTTCGAGCAAATCCTCAACCGCGACCCGGCGTATGCTGACGTGCTCCGCAACCTGGGCGAATTGTTTTCGGTGAAGGGTTGCCATCGGCGGGCGTTGCAGGTCGATTGGCGACTCGTTTCGCTTCGCCCGCACGATCCCGTTGCGAACTACAACCTGGCGTGCGACTATTCGTTGTTGGGCCAGTACACCGAAGCGTTCCAAACGCTACGGCAGGCCATTCATGTAGGGTATCGCGACCTCGAGCATCTGCTCACCGACGCCGATCTGGCTCCCCTCCACCGGCATCCCGAATTCGACGCCATCATTCAGGAGCTTCGGGAAGCTGTGACGCTCTCCGCCGAATGACTTCTGCCTCCGCGACTGAATGAATCATCATGCACGGACTGGTCGAACGGGTTGAAGAAGCCGCGCGAGTCATTCGCGATCGCAGTCCGATCACGCCGCGTGTGGGGATCATCTTGGGAACGGGGCTGGGGGGACTCGCGTCGCAGATCGAAGACCGCACGATCATCCAGTACACGGCGATCCCGCACTTTCCCGAATCCACGGTCGAATCGCATGCCGGGCAACTCGTGCTTGGAAGGATCAGCGGAGTTCCTGTCGTCGCAATGGAGGGTCGCTTCCATTTCTACGAGGGTTACTCGATGCAGCAGGTGACGTTTCCCGTGCGCGTCATGAAGGCGCTGGGAGTCGACACGCTGATCGTGACGAACGCGGCAGGCGGGATGAATCCGCAGTACGAACTCGCGGATGTGATGGTTATCGAAGACCATATCAACATGATGGGTGACAACCCGCTCCGCGGACGAAACGACGACCGCCTCGGCCCGCGCTTCCCTGACCTGTGCGAACCGTACGACCGCAAGCTGATCGCGTTGACTCGGCAGTGCGCGTTGGAACTCGGCATCCCGTGCCAGAAGGGGGTGTTCGTCGCAGTGGCCGGACCGAATCTCGAAACGCGAGCCGAATACCGCATGCTCCGCGGCATGGGGGCCGACGTGGTGGGCATGTCCACGGTCCCGGAGGCGATCGTCGCCGCACACTGCGGTCTGCGCGTGCTGGGGTTCTCGATCGTCACAGACATCTGCCTGCCCGACGCGCTCGAACCGGTGGACATCCAGAAAATTCTCGCCGTGGCCGCGACGGGGGGGGACCGGTTGTCGCGACTAATCCCGCGCGTGCTGGAGCGGCTTTCCGAGGCCGGGTGACTTCCACTTACCCGTAGGATGGACGCCTCGTCCGTCCGGATTTCTCTGTGGCAACTCGGACGGACGAGGCGTCCATCCTACGGCCCGGGCTTGAGTCGCACCGTTTTGCCGTCCACTTCGTATTTCACACCAAGCGGTGAGAACACGGCGTCCAGCAAGGTTTCGAGCGGAGCCTCCTTCACGTCCACGCTGACGGGTTTCGCCAAATCGACTTCGGCCTTGCGCAGCGCGGCCGCATCATACTCGAATTGCACTCCAGCGGTTTTCTCGATCGCCTGCATCAAGGCTGACACGGAGGCTTTGACTTTCAATGAGTAAACTCGCCGCTCCTTCGAATTCTTTGGAGCCGCTTTCGGCGGAAGGGCTGACCGGTCGAGTTCCTCGTGCTGCTCGATTGTGCCGACGACGCGGATTCGTGATTTGTCCACCTCGATCTCCGCGTCGGGATACGCCTCGCGCCAGCGTTCGGCGGCCTGCGCTGCAGTCGATCCGCGCGGTGGTGTGTGGAACTTCGAGATCACGATCCGTTCGGGAGTTTTTGCGATTCGGATGCCGTTGCCACGGTCGAGCCACTCGAATGTCAGATCGAACTGGATCAACACCAGCGAGAGGGCTTCGCTCGCCGTCGCCTGCGGCAGCGTCGCACCGGCCCAAAGGTCGTGCGGGACCAGTTCGAGCTGTTCGACTTTCAACGCGAATTGTTCGGCGATCTTCCGCACGATCTCGCGCGGTGGTTCGAGATCCTCCCACCGGATGGTCGTGCGTTTGTTGAGATCGAACATCCGGCGTTGCGGAACTTTCGCCGCACCGTTGGCCGAATCAGACAACTCATCGCGGCGAAGTTCGATCAGCGTCCGCAACCGGCCGCACGCTGTGGTCGGGCCGAGGTAGATCGTGTTCCCGACCGCGACGGCGTTTCCCTGCTGCACTGAAACGAGGTCTCGCAAACAATTGAGCGTGGTCTGGTTTTGCGCCTGTGCCGAAAGTTCGAGGTCCGGGTCCAGCCGCCGGTCCAGGAGCAACGCCACTCGTTGCGTCGTGCCGACTCGTGTCGTGATCGCACGTAGGCTGAGATTCTCCCACGTTCCGCTGAGCGAGCGTTCCAGCGCGTCGGTGAATGGCTTGCCAGCCAGCTTGTCGATCGTCTCGGCTGCCGGAAGCAATTGCGACAGGCAGAGGACCAGCCCGATCACAATGGCTGCCATCGCCCATCGACCGGTCTGGTTGAGATTTACGTAGCCATCACGCTCCGCGTGATGAGCCGAATGGCCAATCGACGTCGCATCCTGACTCGGCTCGTCACGCGGAGCGTGACGGCTATGTTGTTTTCGCGACATCTTTTCTCCCCTTCGACTGACGAATGCGGGATGTTTCGTGTTGAAAACTGGAGCGGTTTCCGTTCTACAAAGTGGGGCGGGGCGATGCTACCATCACCCCCAACATTCGACTACTTCCTTTGCGACAAGGATCAGCACGCATGCTGCCCACTCACGCCGTCGGGATCGACCTCGGGACCACGTATTCCTGCATTGCGTACCTCAACGAACACGGCGAACCGGTGTCGCTTTCCAATGCGGAAGGCGAAACGTCCACGCCGTCGGTGCTGCTGTACGATCAAGGGGAAATCATCGTAGGCACGGAAGCTCTGCGCAACGCGATCATGAATCCCACGCACGTGATTCAGAACGCCAAGCGATCGATGGGCGATCCGAATCAAAAATGGGTAATCGAAGGCAGGACGTTCACGCCGATGGATGTGTCGGCGGGCATCCTCCGCAAGCTGCTGGATGACGCACAGCGGCAGATCGGTCCCATCGATCGAGCCGTCATCACGGTGCCGGCACAATTCAGCGACTTGCAGCGCAAAAATACTCAGGAAGCCGGGCGGCGGGCAGGCCTCAGCCGCGTCGACATCATCAACGAGCCAGTGGCCGCCGCGTTGTGCTACGTGCTCGGAGCCGAAGGACTGTGGTTCAGCGAACTGGCGAACGAACAAAGAATTCTCGTGTACGACCTCGGCGGCGGCACGTTTGACCTGTCGCTCGTGAAGTACGCACAAAACGAAGTTCGGGTGATGGCCAGCAGCGGTGACCTGTACCTCGGCGGCATCGACTGGAACGAGTGCCTGTTGAAAGCGGTGGCGGAGCAGTTTTCCCGCGAGTTCGGCGAAGACCCGCGTGAGGATTTGGAAAGCCTGCAACATCTGTCGTGGGAAGTCGAACAAACCAAGCGCAGCCTCACCGTGCGTCCGAAGGCTGCACTGCTATGCCAGCACGGCGGCAAGCGGAAGACGTATCAGATCGAGCAGCAGCAGTTCAACAAGCTCACCGGGCACCTGGTCGAGAAGACAGAAAAACTGACTCGCAACCTGCTGAAGGAACGCGGGCTGGGCTGGCAGGACATCGATGTCGCGCTGACGACCGGCGGTTCGTCGCGCATGCCGATGATCCGCGACATGCTCAAGAAACTCAGCGGCCGCACGATCAACACGTCGCTGTCTCCGGACCAGTCGATCGCCCACGGAGCCTGCTACTACGCTGGCATGTTGCTGACGAACAGCGAGTTCATCCACTCGATCCAGCACACGGTGATCGGACAGCGACTCACCAAACTGAAGCAGAAAAGTGCCACGGCTCGCGGCTTGGGGATTCTCGTGCGCAATGCCGACATGAAATCTCGCAGCCCGTATTACATGGTCCCGGCGAACACGCCGATTCCCGCGTCGCACACCCACAATTTCGGCACGGTCATTCCGAATCAAAAACGGGTGCAGTTGCACATCGTCGAGAGCGGCACCGAGGCGCACCAGGAGTATGTCGAGTTGGGTACCTGCACCATCGAAGGGCTGCCGCCGAACCTGCCGATGGATTCCCTGATCGCGGTCACGATCAGCTACGACGAAAGTGCCCGCGTGCATGTCGAAGCGAAGGATGTCGCCAGCGGCAAGCAGGCCACGGCGGAGATCATTCGCAAGGAAAACCTCGTCACTCAGCCAGTCGATGAGTCGGACGAGGAAGAAGTGCTGCTGGTGCCGGCGGACGAGGACGTCGCGCTCGTGGGCGGTTCAAGCGGTCCGATTCCACTTTCGCCCCGAGCCGTCGCTGCCAGGAAGACCGGGACGATTGCCACGACCAAACCGCCAACGGCTCTGAAGGACCGGCCTTCTCAGTCCAGCGGACCCTCTTCCGGAGTGATGCCGATCATTCCGCAGGCACCGAGCATCAGGCCGATTCCCAAACCCGTGCCGAAACCCGTGCCGTCACCAGCGACCGTGAAAGCGCCGTCGCGTTCGGCAGCCGTTGTGGAATCGTCGTCGGTCCCGGTCCCCTTGTGCAATAACTGCGGCGAGCCACTCAACCCACGCGGCGAATGCAACACCTGCGGAGCCTCGGCGTCCAGGTCACCCGCCAAGCCGGTCCTCAAACAACCCGCAAAACCGATGGTTCCGTCGAAGCCCGCGGCCGCCTCTGCGTCACCGGCTGTTCGCTCGACAATGCCTGCGGTGCGACCGATGCCCTCGCCAGGAGCCGCCGTGAGACCGAGTTCGACTGGTCCTGCTTCGTCGCCGCAAATCAAACCGGCTGCAAAACCGATCAAGCCTGGCAGCTCTGCCATGCTGCATCCCGATGACGCCGAGATCATGGAACTGCCGGTGAAGAAGTCACTGCCACCCAAGTCGCCGCCACAAATGAAGCCAGCCAGTCCGAGTCAGCCACGCAAAGCTGGCGGCAAGGACGCAGGCGAGGAAGAATTCTGGAAGCTCGCGGACAAGCCGAAATGAAAAGCGGCGGATGTTTCCGTTCGGCAACACCAATCATTGGTGCTCGTCATGTAAACGCACGCCAACATCGATCAACGGATGCGACCCGTCAGCAGTGTCGGGGCTTGCCGGTTCGTTTGGTCACGCAGTTCAACACACCAGACTCGCGGTTGATCCACACCGGCGGCCTGATGATCTCAACCGATTTCGAAACGGTGTTGCCGCGACATGAGCAGCCGCGGAATAACCGTCCCACGAATCAAACTGATTGGCCCGTTGCGGAGTTGACCGATCAATTCGGAGCAGAGATTGGAGAGAAGTTGGTGCAAGGACTCGCCGCGCCCTGAAACTGAGGCAATCGACAAGAAATCACCCGCCGACGGATGTTATAGGATGTCATACGCAATCGGAGTGAAACCCCGTTCGACAGACTTCCGAAGTCTTTGAAACTTCGGAAGTCTCGGTCGAAGCGACCGCGCATCGATTTCGTGGAATGCGGATCAGTGAAGTCGCGAGCCGCTTCACAAGCGGAAGTGGAACGTGTGGCGCAGGTAGAGCCACACCCAATCGCCTGAGGTGCGGTTGCTGATGAGAAATTTGGCGCGGCCGCGCATGCCGGAACGCAACAGCGAGGCATCCTCATCCAGCAGCAGGGTGGCTTGGTACGCACTGCCGGATTGCAGTCGCTCGCGGCCTTCCTGGTCGCTCTCGGTCGCCAAGTCTCCGCCATACTTGTTGGAGAGGGCGGGGGGGGCGTACAGCACTTCGCGGTCGGAAATTTCGATTACCTTGGCGCGATACATTTTGTCTGGGAAGTGGTCGAGCTTGATTTTCACCTCGCGACCGATTTTCAGTTCATTGCGGTCGCGCTGGTCGACCAGGACGATGGCTTGAAAGTCATCGTTGGGGGCGATGCTGCACAGGTGCGTACGCGGTTCGATGAAGCTGCCGAGGTTTCGCGGTTCCAGCGGCGACCCGAACCACTTGTTCAGCCGATTGCGGCTCGGATCGTGTTTTGGCTCGGCCACACGTTGCGGATCGACGACGACGCCATCTCCCGGTGCGAGAATGGTCAGCCGCTCCAACTGCTTCTCGTAGTCGATCACTTGCTCGCGGATGGACTGCAGTTTCTCTTCCGCAAGTTGCACTCGCGTCGAATCATTCAGAGCACGGACCGTTTTGAGTTCCTGCTCCTGGACGGATTCATCGACCTTGAATTGGCGGAACTGCTGCTCTTTTTCGATGTTCTCCAGTCTGGCCAGCACGTCTCCCTTCTTCACTCGCTGGCCTGGCCTGACAACCTGTTCAATGAGTCGGCCGGGTGTTTGAGTGTAGATGTTCTGGACCTTGAATGGTTCGATCACCAGCCCGGCTTGGGCATGCAGCGGCAGTGGCACGGACAGCGCGGCTCCGATCAGCAGGCCGAGCACGATCAGGGACACCGTGATCTTCGTGTAGCTCATGGGTTGCAACCTCGGTGCAGAAATGATGCGGTAGACATTCCAACCCATCGCGCCGAACATCGAAACGACGGACAGCACGGCGATGGCGATGCCAATACTTTGGAGTTCGTAGGGCTTGAGGAACGTGTAGAAAAACATCAGGATCGCGAACATCACGACCCAGCGGTAAATCCACGCGGCAATCGCGAACAGGATGAACCAATGCTTGCCGGTCTGCGGCATGAACGGGTCGGGTCGCGACTCGATTCCCAGACACCACCAGGCGAACGTTTCGCGGACCAGCCGATCCGCCTTCGGTCGCAGGTTCGGGATTTCCAGCAGGTCGGCCATCATGTAGTAGCCGTCGTACCGCATGAGTGGGTTGGCGTTGAAGATCACCGTCGTGATTGTCGAGACAAAAAACAGGTTCAGGCACAGGTAATGAAACAGTCCCGGTTGGCTGAACCACCAGCCGAAGACGGCCAGCGACGACAGCACGACCTCGATGTACATCCCGGCGGCGCCGATCATGATCCGCGCCCATTTGTTCCGCAACAACCACGAATCGGACACGTCGCAGTACAGGCAGGGGCTGAGGACGAGGAACATCATCCCCATCTCGTGGCACTCACCGCGGAAATGCTTGCAGGTGAGGCCGTGGCCGAACTCGTGGATAATCTTGGCGCAGCCGAGCACCACCCAGAGATAAGCCAGATTGGGCCAGCCGAAGAACTGTTTGAACTCGGGCAGCCGGCCGTGGAATTCCTGAAACTGCACGGTTAACAACGTCGTTGCCGCCAGAAACAGGGCCACTGCCAGGAAGACGCCGAACGGCGTGTACATCCAGCGGAAGAACGGGTAGATCACCTTCAACGTGCGCTCGGGATCCCAACCGGGCAGCCGGATGTACAGAATGTTGCGGATGGCCGCCTTGATTTTTTCCTTCTGCTTCTCTCGCTTCTGCTTGATGAGCGAGGTGCCTTGTCCCTGACGATTGCTGTAAACCAGTCCGGTGCGATGCAGGTCGGTGATGAGGTTCTGCACTTCTTCGAGCGTCAGCCGCACTGTGGGAAATTCGCGATGGAACTCATCGCGAATTTGCTCCAGGCTCCGTTCGCCGTTCAGCAGGTTGAGAATCTTGTACTGTTCCGGTTGAAACCGGTAGTACTACAGCGCGACCGGGTCTTTGATGACCCACGAACCGGCACCCTGGTAGTGAATCTGCTCGATGGTCAGGTCGGCTCGGGCCTTGAGGGGGATGGGCCGCTGAGCCGACGAGAGGAGTTGTGACGGAACGGTGGGGGCGAAACTCATAAGTGGCTGCGGTGTCTGACGCGGAGGTGATTCATTCCAGAAGATTGAACCGTTGTGGAGTGCGAACGGTTCCGGTGGCCGATCGGGTGGCGAGCGTTATTTGGTTTCTTTGGTTCCCGATTTCTCCGCGGTCTCGGCGGCCACCTTGCGGCTCGGTTCGATAATCATCGTGGCGTTCGCTCCGGCTTTCAGGATTTCGCCCCGGTTGGAAACTTCGGCCCGCACGCGAACCCTGTCGAGAACGACTTTGGCGTCGATGAACACGACCTTGCCCTCGAAGATTTCCTTTTCCTGCGGCAGGTCCGCATCCTGAATGTCGAGATTCACCCGCACATTGGCTCCGATTTGAATCGACAGGACGTCGCGTAGTGGAACGTTTCCTTCGACGTAGACTTTGCTCGTGTCAACTAGATCGACGATTGGATTCAATTCCCCTTCCCGAACCGCCTCGCCGACATGTTTGTGAACCTTGTTGACTCGCCCGCTGAACGGTGCCCGCACGATGTACGAGTCGACGACTGCCGCCGATTCATTCATCTTGTATTTGTTGATTTCGAGTTGTTTTTCGGCGTTTTCAATCTGGAGTTTCGCGCGTGATGCGCCCAGTCTGAGTTTCTTCACTTCGATTTCCGGAACCGTTCCCTGGACTTTGGAGTTTGTATCGAGAGCGACGGCCAATTCGGCGAGCGAAAATTTGTACGCCTCCTCGGCGTAGCGAACCTCGATGTCGTTCGCCGCTTCTGCCTTGGCTCGGTCGTGCGCGGCCCGGGCGATTTCGTCCTTCAGTTCGATGAGCACTTCCCCGGCCTTGATGAGGCTGCCTTCTTTCACGGTGATTGCCTTGATGACCCCCGTTCGTTCGGACGCCAGCGCCACATCGTCGATCAGTTTGATGCTGCATTTGAAGACTTCGACGGTGCCCGAAGGTTTCGTAACGGCAGCCGGTGCGGACTCGGTCGTTGATGACTTTTCGGACTTGCCTGACTTGCCTGTGCTGCCGGAACCGGCCCCGGTTTTCTTCGATTCCTGCCCCCAAATTGGGGCGAACACGGACAGAGAAATGAACAACGCGGCAGCGGTGAATCCCGCCAGAATACGCGACATGATGTGTGCCTCCTCGCATCGCACAGGGCCTACGAAATGGTGATCCTTCGTGCGGGAGACTATCCCCCGGCGGGCGATATGGCAAGGGCGGCTGAAGTCCCAACTGGGCTTGTGGAACCGGTGGAACTCCACCGCGACTTCAGTTGCCCAAGTTCTCGGATTGCCGCACGTGTGGCGGTGCGTCGATCTTGGCCGAGACGCGGCAGTGGCTGATCTGGTTTCCCGAGCCGGCACCTTTCCACTGGATCGCGTTCATCAGCCGAGGCGGGTCGCGATCGTCGAGGATCGTACAGCCCTGAATCATCGTGTCGCTGCATTCGTCCAGCAGGATGCCGATCGGCGTCGCTTCGAGCACCTGCACGCCGGTCAGTGTCACCCGCCGACAGCGTACGAGTTCGATGAGGGCTTCGCGCTGGAGTGGCACGACATCGCGAACCGTATGTGTGCCCGCTTGGGCATCTTGAATCACCAACCCGGTGAACGTGCAGTTCACGCTATCCACGAATCGGATCCCGGTGCAGAGTTCGTTCGGTTCGTAATCCGGGTTGTGATCGAAACAGTTGGGCCCGACGACAATGTTTCGCGAGTGTTCGACGAGCAGATTTCGGGAATGTCCGCTGTAGATCACGTTCCCGCTGATCGTGACTCCGCGAGCGCTCGTCAGGTGGATGTTGTTTTCCTGACTGCCGATCAAATTGCCGCTGATCGTCCACAGGCCGACCTTGTGGTTTTTCTCGGGGCTGTGCCCGATGAATCGAATGTTCGATCCGCCGGGGCTGTAGGTCGCCTGGATCGTGTTCGACGCGATCGTCCCCTCACGCACGCTTCCCTCGCTGGCATCGATGTAGATTTCCGCCGTCGGTTCGGCATCGGCTCCCGGCACCTTGTGGGCGCGGTTGTTGTTGTATTCAATGTCGTTCCCGGTGATTTGCAGATTGCGAATCTCGCTCCGTTCGATGCGGATGCCTCCCAGCCGGCAGTAGCTGATGTGCGACCCGCTGATGATCGTCTGGTGCAGATTGACCGTGTCCAAATGCACCCCGACGCCCGTGTTATTGTAGATGTGGCAGTGACTGATCAGCACATTGCGAACGCGTTTCGTGATGTAGACGGCCGTGCGGACCTGCCGAATCAGCACGCCCGCGAGTGTCGGTTGCATGACGCCGTCGATGTGGATGCCGTCCGCCAGCGGATGTGCCCCCTCGATCTCGATCTGACTGACGGTCGGCATCCGTTCGCGTTGCCACAACTGTGGCTTGAACGATGCCGGGTCCGCGCTGCCTCCGTGGGTGCCGATCAGTTTCAGAGCCGGACCCTCGCCCATCATGATCAGCTTGGCCGTGCCACCGTGGCCGTGCATCGAAAACCGACCCTGATCGGTCAGGTTGACGACGATCGGTTTCGTGAGTCGGTAGTTTCCTTGTGGGAAGGCGAGGACGCCGTCACCGTGTCGCAGCGCTTGCTGGATGGCATCGGTGTCATCTGCCCGGCCGTCACCGATCGCGCCAAAATCGCGTACGTCGCTCATGGGAATTCCAGTGATGTAGGGCGGGGCGAGGAACGAGACCCACCGAGTTTTGCGTTGTGGGTCTTGCTCCTCGACTCACTCTGCAAAACTTGGCAACTTGAATGCAGATCTCCAACGAACGTTCACCAACAAAGAAACCCGGCTTCATAACGAAGCCGGGTTCCCAAGCACGTGGTACAAGCGTTGGCCCGACAAACACCACGTTACTTTTTCGCGATGGTCGATTCGGCGGCGGGTTGCCGCGGTTGATTCGTGTTCGGATACGCCGGCAGACGGACAATATACGCACTGCCGTGTTGCGATTGCGAACTGACTTGCCGACGTTGCAGCGCCGGCGCCCAAGCGACTTTCTGACTGGTCCGGGATGCCGGCTTGATTTCGGTGCCGTTGTCGTCGCTGTCGTTGATCTTTGGCGTGGCGGCGGGTGCCTTCGGCTTGGCCTTTTCTTCTTCGACCGCCGGCTTTTCACCATCGGTGGAAACTGGCGGCTTGAATGCTTCTCGTTCTTCGCTGTCGGGCTTGGCAGTCGGCTCCTTCGGTCGCGCCTTGAATCCCGGAGAGGCTTCGCGTGCAGGAGTCGGCGCTTCCGTGGAATCAGTTCCCGGTGCGGTGCTGCTTTTCGGCGCGGTGAAACCACCGGGACCGTTTGCTGGATCGTCGGCAAAGGTCTTTGGCGTACCGGCACCGCTTCGCGACGGTCCAAGATTCGAATTGTTCGACGAGCTGCCGGGCGCAGCCGGTGTTGCCACACCACAGTTTCCAGCGACAGGCACTCCACACGGGTTGCATGTGACCGGGCATGGATCACAGCAACCGTAGGCGGGACGATAAGCCATCATCGGAGTGCCACAGGAACCGGTCGAGCAACCGCCACCGTTCCAAGCGTAGTTGGCCCCGTAGGTCACCGACGGTCCGTAGTAGTATCTCGGACCATAGGAAGCGTACCCGCGCGGACCATAGTTCGGCCCGAAGACGACGTCGAAAGCCCACGGGATGACCCCCGCTTCACTCGTCGAGGTCATCGCCATGAACGGCAGCAAGAAACACACACTGGTCAGCAGAAACCGGACGCGGAGGCATCTCATGGAAGCACCTCAATGGTGAATGGAGCGTGGAGAAACTGTAAACGTTGTACGGACGTTGCCTACTCTCTGTCAATGATCCAATTTGTCGATGGTGGGTATTTGGGTGACTTCAGGGATTGTCCCGTGTGGCGAAGAGCGGCGAGCGAATCAGCCCGAGCCGATGGGCCCAAAACTTGTTCAGCACGTGCAGCGTTGACAGACCATATTTCAAGCTGCGACGAAAATTGATGCTCGACGCTTCGGCGAAATATCGCACCGGGACGGGGATGTCTCCGAGCTTGAACCCGAAATGGACCGCTTGGGCGAGGAACTGGCTGTCGAACACGAAGTCGTTCGAGTTACGTTCGTACGGAATTGTATCGAGCACCTTGCGGCGATAGGCACGAAAGCCGCTGTGGAAGTCGCCCAGGTTCTGTCCCAGTGCGACATTTTCGATGATCGTCAGCACTCGGTTCGACAGGTATTTGTAGCGCGGCATCCCTCCCGCGAGCGCTTCGCGCCGGGTCCGAATTCGCGACCCGAGAACGCAATCACAAATCCCCAATCGCATGATTTCCACCGCGATGGGAATTACGCGACTGTCGTATTGGTAATCCGGATGGATCATGACGATGAAGTCGGCTCCGGATTCGAGCGCGTACCGATAGCACGTCTTCTGATTGCCGCCGTAGCCCAGATTTCGTTCGTGCTGGATGACAGTCAGGCCGAGATCGCGGGCGACCTCGACGGTGTTGTCACTGCTGCAATCGTCAACGAGCACGATTTCGTCAACCGATCCGGCGGGAATGTCGGACACCGTGCGACGCAAAGTCGTGGCGGCGTTGTAAGCCGGCATGACCGCGACCACCCGCGATTTCTGATCGGCCGTGGCGGGCTGACTGGCCAGCAAGGTTTCCAGTGAGGGCAGACGTTCCGTTTGAAGCATGCTTGACGATCCTGAAAAATGCCGCGATTCATTGTCAGCAGGCGTGATACCAAACACAACCCGAACAGCGATCGAGTGCGACGAATTTTTGAGGAGGGAACTTGTCTCGCGCGGGTCTTGTGCTAAACTTCCCGCGTCGCTGCCGGCCTGATTTTCCGATCGGTTCCAGCGAATGGCTCCGTAGCTCAGTTGGTTTAGAGCGTCGGCCTGTCACGCCGAAGGTCACGGGTTCAAGTCCCGCCGGAGTCGCTTGGGCCAGTCTGGTTTCCCCAGACTGGCCTTTTTCTTTTGGTGAATCCCCCCTTCGAGGACGACGCCATGCGAATTCGACTACTCGTCATGTTGGCCTGCTGGCTGGCAATGCTGCCCCCCAGCACATTCGCCCAGCGAAAGACCGAAAACGTCATCTACGTGACGCTCGACGGCATGCGCTGGCAGGAAGTTTTCGGTGGGGCACAGGAGCAGTTCCTCGGCAAAGACGCCGGCGTGTCGAATGTGGCGGCAACGAAAAGCCGGTTCTGGCGCGAAACGGTTGCGGAACGTCGCGAGGTCTTGCTTCCCTTCTTTTGGAAGACAATCGCGACGCAGGGGCAAATCTTCGGTGACCCCGACGCCAACGCCACGGCGACGATCACGAACACGATGAAGTTTTCGTACCCCGGCTACAACGAAATGTTCGTCGGTTTCGCGGACGACGCGAACATCAACTCGAATGCCAAGAAACCGAACCAGCACGTCAACGTGCTGGAGTTTCTGAACGGTCGGCCGGGCTTCGAAAAGCGCGTGGCGGCGTTCGCGACGTGGGATGTGATTCCCTACATCCTGAATCAGGAACGCAGCCGGCTTTTCGTTCACGCCGGCATCACGCCGGTGAAGGACGATCCGCTGACGGAGCGCCAGCGGCTGCTCAACGACTTGATCGCCGATTCGGTGACGCTGTGGGACGGCAACCTGATCGATTCGCTCACGTTCCACTCGGCCCGCGAGTACCTGCTCAAACACAAGCCGCGAGTCCTGTACATCGGCCTGGGCGAA
>JACRIH010000533.1 GCA_016235885.1 Planctomycetales bacterium
CCTGCCTTTGAAGCAGTGAATGGAGGTTCGATTCCTTCTCCCCGAACTTGCGAACTTGCGACTGGCAGCGTGTGTCAAATGTCGCGAACACTCCGGGGCGGTTGCTGCTGGTAGCAACGTCTGGCTCTGAACCAGAAGGTCGTTGGTTCGATTCCAACCCCCGGAATTGAAGGCAGAAGGATGAAATCGCTCGTGACCCCAACCACTCGCCAAACGTTCATCCTTCATCCTTCTGCCTTTTTTGGAAGTCATCCGGCCGGATGAGGGACCTGTCCCGAAAACAGGTGGCGAGTTGAACTCGCTTGTGGGTTCGAGTCCCACGGCTTCCGCTGAACAAGGGCTCATGGTCCAACAGCAAGACGTCGGTCCTGCAAACCGGAGATTCGGGTGCAACTCACGGTGGGTCCATTTTGAAGAGTTGAAGAGTGAAGGGCGAAGGGTGGAGGGCGAAAACAAAGTTGGGCAACCACGTCGTGGTACGCTTCGTGTTTTTCATTCTTCTCACTTCACTCTTCATCCGGTCCCGTGGTCCAGCGGCGACGACTTCTGGCCTACACCCAGACAACGATGGTTCGAGTCCATCCGGGATCATATTGATTGTCCTCGCGGAGCAGCTCGGAATGCTCGCCACCCTGTCACGGTGGAGACGTGGGTTCAAATCCCATCGAGGACGTTTGGTGATGTGATATGTGATTCGCGTCGGCTGGGCATCGGCGTGCCCAAGTGGCCGTAACCCACCCGCCTTCGGGCAATGCAGGTTCGACTCCTGCTCGACGCATTGTTTCGGCCCGTTCGTCTATTGGTACAGGACGCCAGCTTCTCACGCTGGCAAGGCGAGTTCGATTCTCGCACGGGTCATCTACGAGTATTTGTGTAGCCCCTGCCCTCGTGGCCGGCACAAGGCCGGCGGCTACGACGGCCAGATTGATGGAAGATTCGACCGAGTGGTGAAATTGGTAGACACGCGACGCTCAGAACGTCGAGCCGTCAAGGCATGGGAGTTCGAGTCTCCCCTTGGTCATCGTTATCGACGCAGGTGAGCCAGTGCTCAGCCGAGGCTCATAACCTCAGCCCGCCGGGTGCGACCCCCGGACCTGCCACTTGCCGTAGGTCAGGCTTTCCAGCCTGACTCGTTGGGCTGTCAACACACAGGTCAGGCTGGAAAGCCTGACCTACGACAAGATCCTCTCGGAAGGTAGCCGGATACGGTTGGCCGGGCCGCACTGCTAACGCGGCTCTCGTCACTGAGATGAGGGTTCGAATCCCTTGCCTTCCGCTGAATGTTTGTTTCGTGACATGGTGTTCGTGGTGTACCGGTGTGCATGCGACTCTGTGAAAGTCGAGGCGGTGGGTTCAACTCCCCTCGAACACCCTGCTGTGAATGATGAATTTCGAATGACGAATGACGAACCGGCACCGATGCCGTTCGAGCATTCGACATTCGTCATTCTTTCGTCATTCGGATTTCGTCCTTCGTCATTCCCCCACAGGTGCATCATGTCGGCGGTTCTTACTCGACCAACGCTCGTGCTCAACCGGAACTGGCAACCGGTGGGTGTGGCCTCGGTGTCGCGCTCGCTGATCCTGTTGTGGAACGACAACGCGCGCGTGGTCGATCCGGCGGACTTCCGGCTGTACACGTGGAGCGATTGGTCGCGAATGATTCCGCTCGCGGATGAACCGTTCATCCAGGCGGTTCGGTCGCGGCTGCGGGTGCCGGAAGTGATTTCGCTGACGAACTTCGACCGCGTTCCGATGAACGGGGTGACGTTCAGCCGGCGGAACATTTATCGGCGTGACCGTTACACGTGTCAGTACTGCGGTTCGCAGCCGGGGAGCGAAGAACTGACGATCGATCACGTCCTGCCGCGGGCGCAGGGGGGAACTTCGATGTGGGAGAACTGTGTTCTCGCATGCGTCGCTTGCAACAAGCGCAAGGCCGACCGCACGCCCGAACAGGCGCACATGCCGCTGCACAAGCGGCCGGTTCGTCCCTCATGGAAGCCGCACTACGCCACGCGCGGAGTCCGGATCGACAGTTGGTCCCGCTTCCTCAGTGAAGCGTATTGGAATGTGGAACTGAATGCGTAGCGGAAAGCTTTCAGCAATCAGCGGTCAGCGATCAGCCAATCGGTTGAGGCTGACTGTTGAAAGCTGATCGCTGACCGCTGCCACACGAGTGTGCTCCTGGGAGAGCCAGTGGTCTCCAAAGCCGCTTCATGAGGTTCGAATCCTCACACTCGTGCTGTTGGAGTCCCGGCTTCAGCCGGTCTGCCGCCTGAAGGCGGGACTCCAACCTGCCGACGTGGCTCGACTGAGAAAGGCATCTGTCCCGTAAACAGACTCATGCTGGTGCGAATCCAGTCGTCGGCTCTTGGTTCAAAGTTTGTTTTGGGAGTGCTCCGGCTTGACGGAGCTTTGGAATTTTTTGCGAAGCACTTTCGCCATCCTATAGAAACGGAAAGAAAGTCGCTCCGCGACAATTCCAAAGCTCCGTCAAGCCGGAGCACTCCAAAGTTGCCCTGCGGGTGTGCCGGAAGCATGACAGACTTCGAATCTGTCGGACGAGGTTCGATTCCTCGGTGGGGTGTTTTTTGAACGTCCTCGGAGTGTGGTGGATGCATGCGACCGTGCGAAGGTCGAAGATCAGGTTCGACTCCTGACGGGGACATCCGTGTTCGATCCGTGTTTCATCCGTGGCAAAAAAACAATTCCTCCCGACGCTGTTGCCGGATGGTCCGGCCACTGTCTGCAAAGCAGTTCTTCGTGGGTTCGATTCCCACCGGCGTCTTCAAGGAAAAGTAGGGTGGGACCAGCTCGCGAAGCGAGTGCAGGCCCACCATTGCCGAGATGATGATTCGTCATGACCAGACACGAGCAATTTCAAGCAAGGTTGACGCAGCCGGGCCAGCGGCGCATCAAGACCTGTCCTGTTCGCAGGCGGTTGTCCGAATGTGTTCCGCGAGTGGGTTCTAACGAAGGCTGTGTCGGCGAGTGGTTAGCTCAGTGGGTAGAGCACCAGACCGTGAATCTGGCTGTCACAGGTTCGACTCCTGTACCAACTGCGGTGTGAAAAACCGCTCCAAAACGCGAAAGCGTTTACCAACCGGCCCGACGGTGGCGGGCGAATGATTGATCTGCGGATGCTTCGTTGATGTGCTCTCGTAATTGAGTGCTGCTCGACGTCGGCCGAAAGGCTGGCGGATGAGTCAGCGGATTGCGGGCCGTGCATCGCGAACATCGGCAACGTGACGGTTTGCTTTGCAGGGCGTGGATTCAGCCATCGCAAATTTCGGACAGACGGTCGTGGATGCTGGTCGGACGCTCGCGTGACATTTGTCCGCGAGCGACAAAACCAGACGAAGCGACCGAACCTCCGCAGCTCGCGATGGCTCAAACGTCTCTCCGCATCCCGGCGCGGGATTAACAATCGTTTCGCCACCTGACGGCAATTCAACTTCCTCTCCACAGCGGGGGAGAGGACGGGAGTGGGGAATGACGAATTCCGAATGACGAATGACGAATGAATGACAAAGCTCGAATGACGAACACGAGCCTTCACTTCGAGTTCACTGCCTGAATGCGTCACCGGCGAATTCGGCATTCGGCATTCGTCATTCGGAATTCATTCGTCATTCGTGCTTCCGCCATTCGTCATTCCACACCGCCCCTCACCCCCGACCCCTCTCCCCCAAAGGGGAGAGGGGAGAAGATGAAACGAAAGGACGCTCTCATGTACCCGATCAATGTCATCAAGGTCCGCGACTACGAAATGGGACTCCGGTTCCGAGACGGAGAATTCCGCGGACTGTTCGCGCCGGGCCGGCACTGGCTGTTCGACCCGCTCCGCAAGGTGCGCGTGGCTGTCGTGTCGCAGCGCGATCCGTGGCTGGTTCACGAGAAGCTCGACCTGATCGTCAAGTCGGGTGCGCTGCGCGACCGCGCGGTCGTGCTCGATCTGAAGGATCATCAGCGGGCGCTGATCTGGATCGACGGTCGATTCAGCCACGTGCTGCCGCCTGGTCTGTACGCGTACTGGAACTCGCTGCGCGACGTGTCGGTCGAAGTGATCGATGCGCGCGACGTTCGATTCCAGCACAAGGATCTGTCGGTGATCGCGCGGTCGCCGCTGGTGGATCGAGTTCTCGAATTCATCACGGTCGAAGCGGGTCACGCCGGCGTGCTGCTCCGGGATGGCGACTTCGTGGAAACGCTGCCGCCAGGCCGGTACGCGTTTTGGAAGAACGTCGCGCAGAGCAAGCTGATCCCGGTGGATCAGCGCGAAGCGATGCTCGATGTGGCCGGTCAGGAAATCATGACGTCGGACAAGGTCACGCTGCGCCTCAACGCCATCGTGACGTTCCGTGTTGTCGATCCGCGCCGCGCCGTCAGCATTGTGGATGACGCCCGTCAGGCACTGTACCGCGAGGCACAGCTCGCCCTGCGAGCCGTCATCGGCACGCGCGAACTCGACCTGTTCCTGACCGACAAGGACTCCGTCGCGAAGGACTTGGAAGAGATCGTCCGGCGTCGCGTGTCGGCGTTTGGTCTGGAAGTCGTTTCGATCGGTATCCGCGACGTGATCCTGCCGGGCGACATGAAGGATCTGATGAACAAGGTGACGGAAGCCAAGAAGGCAGCCGAAGCAAACCTGATCGCCCGTCGTGAGGAAACGGCGGCGATGCGCAGTCAGGCCAACACGGCCAAGCTGCTGGAAGGCAACCCAATGCTAATGCGGCTGCGCGAACTGGAAGTTCTCGAAAAGGTCGCGGCATCGTCCAAGCTCAACGTCGTGCTGGGCGAAAAGGGGTTGGCCGATCGGATTGTCAACCTGTTGTGATTTGTGAAACGAACCCGGAGGCTGAGCAATCGGCCTCCGGGTTTTTCTGTCGTGCATGCGGCTACGTAGCCATCACGCTCCGCGTGATGAGCCGAATGGCCAATCGACGTCGCATCCCGATTCGGCTCGTCACGCGGAGCGTGACGGCTACGTTAAGTCCGTCAATTCCCGCTGAACATCTGTAGTTCCTCATCCTTCATTGGATGCAGGCGGTGGACTTCGATGATCTTCCAGTCGGCCCCCTCCCGCTGCCACTTGAGTTCCCATCGCGACGGTTGATGCCCGGCGTTTGTCTGCTGGTACGAAACGGTCCCGTTGGCTCGGAACCGAGTCTTCGCGAGCGTTTCGCCGGCGAGCAGCGTCACCTGCACATCTTTTTTTTGGAGGAGGTTCAGGTTTTTGACGTTCTCGAGAGCGGCGTCTTTGGACATTTTCAGCAAGACCTCGCGCGCGGAGAAAAAGCTCAGCGTTCGATCGCGATCCGTGCGCTGAAACGCGGCGGTCAGGTCGCGGATGTTCTGTTCCAGTTGCTCGGCAGTCGTGACCACGAAGTGATCGACGACAAACGCTGTCAGGGCCAGCGTGATGGCGGCGACGGCTCCGATCAGCAGACCTTTTCTCCGCTGCTGGTTCCAAACGACGAACAAGCCGACCGCTGCGATCAGGCACGGAACGATGAGCGGCCACGGGTTTTCGGTGATCAGTCCCATCAATGAGAATCGCCGTCAGAAGGACGCTGGCCGCGAGTTACAAGGCCGCAGACGGAACGAACTATAGCCGTTCAAACGCCCGTTTCAATTGGCTTCGCAGCGTGCGGAAAATGCCCGCTGCGGTCGCTTGAATCCCCACGCGGGTTTTGTCATAGTCCAGCCCTTCTCCAACGGACCAACTGGGCCAGCGGTCGCGGTGCGACCCGGCGAGCAAAGTAGACCCGCAGAAGAAGTTTTGTAGCCACGCTCGCCAAGAGCGTGGGTTTTCCGCGATTTTCCCCACGCTCTTGGCGAGCGTGGCTACCCCGAGATCAATGCGGTTACACTTGGCAAAGGTGAAGTATGCCCGCACTGTTTGCGGCGGACAGCAGCATCGCGAAGTTTCTTTCCGATCATATCGGTGAGACGTGGGGCTACGGCCTTACCGCGCTGATCCACGCCGTGCTCATCATCCATTTTTTCGCCGTCGCGCCGCTGTTCTACATCTGGCTGGAACGGAAGGTGGCCGGGCGAATTCAGGATCGGCTGGGACCGACCCGCGTCGGCGGCAAGTTCGGCTGGCTGCAAACTTTGGCCGACGGCATCAAGCTGATTCAAAAGGAAGACCTCTGCCCGGGCGCGGCCGACAGGTTCCTGTTCCGGCTGTCTCCGTACTTGGTGTTCGTGGCCTCGTTCGGCGCGTTCCTGACGCTGCCGTGGTCCGACGGCTGGATCGCTCAGAATCTCGACATCGGTGTGTTTTTCATGCTGGCGGTGATGTCGCTGGAAGTCATCGGCGTGGTGTTCGCCGGGTATTCGAGCGGTTCGAAATGGGCGCTGTTCGGTGGCATGCGCGAAGCGGCTCAGGTCGTGAGCTACGAAATCCCGATGGCGATCTGTGCCCTCGTGCCCGTCATCGTCGCCGGGACGCTGAACATGGTGGACATCGGCCGGATGCAATCAGGTTGGTTCACCAATTGGTTCGTGTTGCACGACCCGTTTTGTTGTCTCGCGTTTTTCGTCTACTTCACCGTGGCCACGGCCAGCGTCAAGCGGGCACCGTTTGATCTGGCGGAAGCGGAAAGCGAACTCGTCGCCGGATTCCACACGGAATACAGCGGCATTCGCTGGTCGTACTTTTTCATGGCCGAATACGCCAGCATGTTTGCCGTGTCGGGAATCGCGACCGCGCTCTTCCTCGGCGGTTGGTACACGGGGATTGCTCCCATCGACGAAGGTTTGTTTGCCTCGATTCGCGAAGTGGGAGGGAGTCCGGCGGAAGGCGTGACGACTCTCGGCAGCTACGTCGTCAACCTCATCGGGATGACGATCTTCCTCGTCAAGGGAAGCGCTCTGGTGTTCTTCCAAATTTGGATCCGCTGGACACTCCCGCGGCTCCGCATCGATCAGGTGATGACCACCTGCCTGAAGTATTTGCTGCCGATCAGTTGCTTCCTGCTCGTCGGCGTCAGCGTGTGGCCGCTGTTGCTCAATTCCTGCATTGGGCGGACGACGCTGGTTCCCGGCGAAGCGGCCGCGCTGGGGAACAAGGTGCCGCGCGTCGCACCGACAACTACCGGCCGAAAAACGGTGGCGATCTCACTCACAAACGACCACGGCGAAACGATTCCGGGAATCCTGTTTGATCCTGTGCCAATTACTGCTACTGCGGAACGAGAATAGTCTTCCGGCATTGCCGGGTTCATCATCGCAAGGCAAGCAATCGAGACATGAGCGGAGCCAACTTTCTCTTTTGGGTGTATGCACTCGCCGCCGGCGGTTCGGCGATCGCGGTCGTTCTCACTCAAAACGTCGTGCGCATGGCGTTCTGGTTGATCGTATCGCTCGGTTCGACAGCCGGACTGTTTTTTCTGCTCGGCGCGGACTTTGTTGGGGCGGCTCAGCTTTTGGTTTACGTAGGCGGAACGCTCGTGCTGTTGATTTTCGGCGTGATGCTCACGGCGAGCGGGCCGTTCATCAACATGAAAACGAACCCCGGCGAATTGGTCTTGGCTGGTGTTGTCGGTTGCGCGTTGCTCGGAGTGATCCTGAGCACCACCGGCGCGGTCGCGTGGGATGCACTTCCCAGCTCGCAGCACCAACAAAAGCTTGGATTCAATCCACCAGAAGACGGTTCCACGCTGCGTCCGCTCGGGATGAGTTTCATCGGTCTGCGGCCGGACAAAGATTTGGATCGCAAGGGGACGTCCGGTCAATTGAGTACCGGATACCTGTTGCCGTTTGAAATTGTTTCGGTTCACCTTCTGGTCGTGCTAGTTGGAGCGGCATACCTCGCCCGAGCCAAGAGGCGTCAGGGTTCTTGAACTGTGGGAAGCGTGAAGAAAACTGTTTGGAGACGAATGATGGAAGGCGTTGGACTGACCGAATACCTCGTCGTGGCGGGCATCCTGTTCGTGAGCGGCGTCGTTTGCATGGCGACCAAGCGCAACGCGATCGGCGTGCTGATGGGTGTCGAACTGGTGCTGAACGGTGCGAACGTCAACTTCGTCGCCTTTTCGCGATACACCAAGCTGGGTTTGGATGGGCAAGTGATCTCGCTGTTCGTGATCGTTCTGGCTGCCGCCGAAGCGGCGGTCGCGCTCGCCATCGCCCTCAACTTTTACAACAACCACCTGACGATCGACGTCGATCGAGGCGACGAATTGAAGGGTTGAATGTAGGGTGGGACAAGCGAAGCGCTGGCCCACCAAACGCAAAACATCACGATGGTGGGCCTTCGCTTCGCTTGTCCCACCCTACACGAATGAATGATGGACCCACAAACCTACCAATCCACCGGCGAAATGCTGCGAAACCTGCTGACGCTGGCATGGTTGCTACCGCTGGCCGGCTTCGTCCTCGAAGTTTTCGCTGGCTATTGGAGCCATCGGCTCAGCCGGGCGGCGGCGTATTCCGCCGTGTTCTGTATCGCGGCCGGATTCGTGTGTAGTTTCGCGGCGCTGATGTACTGGGGCCACCAGACACACTGGTCGGCCTTGGAATCACACGCATCGCCGGCGGACCATCACGACGTGCTGAAGTATTTTTCCGGGACGTATTACACGCTGGCCGAATTCGGCAAGCTGCGGATTGCCATCGACTACCACATCGACAGCCTGACGCTGGTGATGTTCACGATGGTGACGCTGATCGCGACGATGATTCATATTTTCGCCATCGGCTACATGTCGGACGAATTGACGGAGCATTACGAAGATCATCAGGTCCACACGGCCCACGGACACTTCCACCGGCCCGGGCGGTTCTACATGTTCTTTGCGTACCTGTCCCTGTTCAGCTTCTCGATGCTGGGGCTGGTGCTGGCCGGAAATGTGTTCCAGGTGTTCGTGTTCTGGGAACTGGTCGGCGTTTGCAGCTATTTCCTGATCGGGTTCTACTTCGAACGCAAGTCGGCTTCGACGGCCGCGAACAAGGCGTTCATCATGAACCGCGTCGGGGATTTCGGGTTCCTCATCGGCCTGATGATCCTGTGGACGTGGTTCGGGACGTTCCAGTTCAACGAACGAGTCGAATCCGATGCCAACGGCAGAGATGTGGTCATGCCTGGGCTGTTCGACATGCTGCGAGACGATCACGGAAACGTCACAGTCCTGCCCGCCAACGATCACGATTCCTACGCGCGAGTGTTCCTCGCCGATCCGGGACATTCCGGCGCGCTGAAGCACGAGGGACACAAGGAAGGGAAGACGATGCCGTACTTCCTGCTGGTCGTGGCCGGGCTGGGAATCTTCGCGGGCTGTGTCGGCAAGAGCGCTCAGTTCCCGCTGCAAACGTGGTTGCCCGACGCGATGGAAGGCCCGACCCCCGTGTCGGCTCTGGTCCACTCGGCGACGATGGTGGCCGCCGGCGTGTATCTTGCCGGTCGGTTTTACCCGATGTTCCTCCCCGAAGTGCTGCTGACGATCGCGTACGTTGGCTGCATCACGTTGTTCATGGCGGCGACCATTGCGGTCGTCGCAACGGACATCAAGCGCGTGCTCGCCTATTCGACGATCAGCCAGCTCGGTTACATGATGCTCGGCATTGGCGTGGGAGGATGGACGGCGGGGCTGTTCCATCTCATCACGCACGCGTTCTTTAAGTCACTCATGTTCCTCTGCTCTGGCAGCGTGATTCATGGGTGCCATCACGAGCAGGAAATGCCCAAAATGGGCGGCCTGATTCGCAAGATGCCGATTACCGCGTACACGATGCTCGTCGGAGTGATCGCGATTTGCGGACTGGCGATTCCCGGCATCTCGATCTTCGGCATCAAGATTGCGTTCTCTGGCTACCACTCGAAGGACGCAATCATTGCCACGGCGATGACGTTCTCGCAGCTCAACGGTTCGCACTTCCTGTTGTTTGTCGTGCCACTCTTGGGCGCTGGTATCACCGCGTTCTACATGTTTCGGTTGTGGTTCTACACGTTCATCGGCCAACCGCGTGACCATCATGTGTACGACCACGCTCATGAATCTCCGGTGGTGATGTGGGCACCGCTGATTGTCCTCTCATTCTTTGCCGCGTTCGTCGCGTTCAAGGGAGAAGCCGGCAGCCTGTTCAAACTGCTGCTCGACACCGAACCGGCCAGCGTGGCACACGGGCTTCACGATGTAGGCTTGGCGGGAGATCTCAATTTCCCCAGCCACGTCGGTATCGAAGAGAACCACAAGGCGGCCGGGTTGTACGCCCTGCTGGTGGCTGTCATGGGGACGACGCTCGCGTATCTGTTTTACGGAGCCCGCGTCCTGAATCCCGCCGAAGTGAAACGCCAATTCGCGGGGGTCCACAACTTCCTCGTTGAAAAATGGCAGTTCGACATTCTGTACGATGCCGCCTTCGTCCGGCCGGTGCATGTCATCGCCAAATGGTTTGTCGCGTTTGACCGCAACGTGCTGGATGGCTTCCTCCACGCGACGGCCCGCACCGCGGTCAGCATTGCGACGCTCGATCGGCGGTTCGACGAAACGGTCGTCGATGGCCTCGTGAACTTGGTCGGGAATGTCACCTACGACGCGGGTCGGTCTCTGCGATACGTGCAGACCGGCCGGTTGCGGCAATACGTCATGTTCATTGTGTTGGGTGTGGTGGGGATTTGGATTGTGATGCGGCTTTTCGCCGCTTAGCAGTTCGTCGCCCTGTCGCTCCGCGACAGGAAAGCCGAATGCATTTGAGTCATTGTTGTTGAAGACACATTCTGAGTCGTCTGGAAACTTGGCTGTCCTGTCGCGGAGCGGCAGGGCTACTTTTCGGATTTTAAGGTAAGACCTGTCATCATGAGTAATGAATTCCTACTGAGTGCGATCATCTTCCTGCCCACGGTTGGTGCATTGGTCCTGTCGATCATGGACGGTGGAGCCGAAAAAGCCCTGCGCAAGATCGGCTATTTCACGACTGCGGCGACGTTCGCGCTGACCCTGGTCCTGCTGGCCGAATTCGATTCGAGCGTCTCCGGAATGCAGATGGAAGTGAAAGCCGAGTGGATCAAGAACTGGAATGTTAACTACCAGCTTGGGGTGGACGGGATCAGCCTGACGCTCGTGCTGTTGACCGGGCTGGTCTGTTTTCTGGCCATGCTGGCATCGGATAGCATCAAAAAGGATATCAAGGGTTACCTGATCCTGTTCCTGCTGCTGGAAACCGGGATGCTCGGAGTATTCCTCTCGCTCGACTTCTTCCTGTTCTACGTGTTCTGGGAAGTGATGCTCCTGCCGATGTACTTCCTGATCGGCATCTGGGGCGGCCCGCGCCGTGAATACGCGGCGATGAAGTTCTTCCTGTACACGCTCGTCGGCAGCGTGCTGATGCTGATCGCCCTGTTGATGTTCTACTTCGGCAGCGCGACAACGACGAGCCCCGGTTCGTTTGACCTGCTGCACCTGGCGAGAATTGGTCAGGGAAAAGTTCCGGGCTTGGTGTTCAGCGAAACTCTGCAGATGACCGCTTTCGTGTTGCTGTTCATTGGGTTCGCGATCAAGGTGCCGGTGGTTCCGTTCCACACATGGTTGCCCGATGCCCACGTCGAAGCGCCCACTCCGATCAGCATGATTCTGGCGGGAGTCCTGCTGAAGATGGGCGGCTACGGCATCCTCCGTATCGCGTTCCCCATTTGCCCGCAGGGTGCTCAATGGGCGTCGTATGTCCTGGTTTTCCTGGGTGTCCTCAGCATTATTTATGGCGCGTTCGCCGCGATGGCTCAGACGGACTTCAAGCGACTGGTGGCCTACAGTTCGGTGAGTCACATGGGTTACGTGTTGCTCGGGATCGCTGTGTGGAAACTCTCCGAGGGGAAGACGGTGGGCGCCGAGTACTGGAAGATGGGAATGAACGGTGCCATGTTCCAGATGCTGGCTCACGGCATTTCGTCGGCTGGCATGTTCTTTATGGTGGGGGTGATCTATGACCGGGTCCACCACCGCGACGTGAACAAGTTCGGTGGCCTGATGGGACTGATGCCGCTGTACGGTGGCCTCGCCGTCGGAATCTTCTTCGCGGGGCTGGGCCTGCCGGGTCTGTGCGGATTCATTGGCGAAGTGTTCACCGTGCTCAGTGCTTGGAACTACCACCCGATCATGGCAATCATCTCGGCGTCTGGGGTGATCCTCACCGCCGGTTACATCCTGTGGACCATCCAGCGCGTGTTCCTCGGCCCCGAATACAAAGGACCGCACCCCGAAGCCATCACGCCGATTCTGCCGCGCGAAGCGTTCATTGGATTCGTGCTGCTCGGATTTGCGATCCTGTTGGGTGTGTATCCCGAATCGATGTTCGGTCTGATGCGAGAGTCGATCAATCAGTTGGTGAACGACCTTGTCAAAGTGGACATGTCATCCCTCGCCGGAGTCAACACGCTGCTGAAACGATAGAGTTGACAGTTTGCCGAACTCGCCAGAGTTCGGAAGCTGTTGTGTTTTCTGAATTCTGGCGAATTCAGCTACGTTCGCTGTCGAAGTGGAACAAAGAACCGGACCATGCCGTTTTCCTCCCTGGTTGATTCCCTGATGCAAGACACGCTTGGCGTGTCGTTGCCATTGTTCGCGACGGAATTGGCGATCTGCGCCACGATCGTGTTGCTGCTGCTGTTCCGATTGTTGAATCTGGACCAGCGAATCCCCGGTGCCGTTCTGGCACTGGCGGGCAGTATTGCCGGGTTGGGTCTGGCGGTGATGCAGCATCTGCAATACAGCCAGGAAGCGGATCTTGTCGGTCAGTCGGTCGAAATCTTCACCGGCTTGTTGATCTACGATCAGTTTACGATTTACCTCCGCATCTTTCTGATGCTGTTCCTGGTGCTGGTCGTGTACCTGACCATGCTCGGTGGCATTCCCGACCGCGAGGACGCTCCCGATTTCTACGTGCTGCTGCTCGGTTCAACACTGGGCATGTTGCTGATGGCCAGCGCGAATCACCTGCTGATCGTGTTCCTCGCCATTGAAATGACCAGCGTGCCGAGTTACGCGATGGTCGGGTTCCTCAAGGGGCGGCGGCAAAGCAGCGAAGCGGCGCTCAAATACGTGGTGTACGGTGCCGGTGCCGCGGGCGTGATGCTGTACGGAATCAGCCTGCTGTCCGGATTGCTCGGCACGGCCAACCTGCCCGAACTGGCGCAGGCCCTCACCGCACTCGGGGGCGCGGATAGTGCGCTAGATCAGCCGTCCCTGTGGACGCTGTCGCTGGCCATTTTGATGGTCCTCGTAGGCGTGGCGTTCAAATTGTCGATCGTCCCGTTCCATTTCTGGTGTCCGGACGCTTTCGAAGGCGCGTCGGCCGAAGTCGCGGGTTATCTCTCGGTTGCCTCCAAGGGTGCAGCGTTCGCGCTGTTGGTAAGATTTTGTCTCGCCATGACTGGTTCGGCGGTCCCTGCTGGTGATTTGCAGACCGTGTTCGTCCATCTGGGTTTCGGCATCGGGATCATCGCGGCCATTTCAGCGACGTTCGGCAACCTCGCCGCGTACACGCAGACCAACATCAAACGGATGCTGGCGTATTCGACCATCGCGCACGCCGGCTACATGCTGATGGCGGTCGCCGCACTGTTGGTCATCCTCGGTTCGCCCGACGCTCCGGACGGTGGGGCCCAACGCACCGAACACGCGATCCGCGCCGTATCCGGCTTGCTGTATTACCTCGTCGTGTACCTGTTCATGAACCTTGGAGCATTCGCCATCGTGGCGATCATCCGCAACCAGACATTCAGCGAACAGATTGAAGACTACTCCGGATTGGTGCGGCAGTCGCCGGCACTGGCCGTGTGCATGCTGGCCTGCATGTTCAGCCTGATCGGCATGCCGCCACTCGGCGGGTTCGTCAGCAAGGTGATGGTCTTCGCATCGGTCTTCAAATCCACAGAGTATTACTGGCCGATGTGGTTCATCCTGTCCGCCGGCGTTCTGAACACCGTGTTCAGCCTGATCTACTACGTGAACGTGCTCAACTACATGTTCTTCAAGCCGCCCCGCGAGCATCTCGAACCGGTCAACGTTCCATTGGCGAGCGCCTACGGTCGTTATGCCCTCCTCGTAACCCTGCCGGTGTTCCTGCTGGGTGTGATGGTGAACCGGATTGACGACGTCGCCTACAGCGCGTCGGCCAGTCTCAAATCGTTTTCCGTTCCAGTCGTCGCCAACCACGACAATGCTGACCCACCCCGGCAGTCGGTCCGTTCGACTCCGGCGATCCCCGCCCCCGTCGAAGCTGCCACCCCGGTGTCCGGCGGGTGAACCGTCGTCGAGTTCACCAATTTCTCGGACAAACGCAACCATGTCAGATTCCGTGGTCAACGAACAACTCAATCAAATCCTGATTCGACTGCTCCGCAATCTGTCGCAGTACGCGGTCGAATCGTGGGTGTGGTCCAGCGAGAGTCAAGCCGCCGAACGAACCGTCTTCGGTCGCATCGTCACCGCACAACAACGCTCCGTGGGACGACTCGCGGACCTGCTGGCGACCCGCGCTCACAACATTGAATTCGGCACCTACCCCACGGAGTTCACGGACCTGCACTACGTGTCTCTCGAATTCTTGCGCGATCAATTGATCGCGGACCAGGCGGGCTTGGTCCGCGATTTGGAGCGGTGCCAGCAGGCGCTGAGCGGCGACTCTGAGGCGTCGAGTCTCCTCGCTGAAATCGCGACCGCCGAACGTCAACACTTGCAGCAGCTTCGCGAGTCCGGTGTGAAAGCCGCTGCGTAGCCGCTGGCGATCGGGCTTCAAGCTTCCAAGCCGCACGTCCAAGCGTGAGAGGTATTGCATCTCTCGCCCTTGGGCTTGCCCCAGGGGTTCATTGGCTTTTGCACTACTGGAAGTTCTCGCGAAAAGCGAGTAGTGCAAAAGCCGTTGAACCACCGAGACAAGCTCGGTGGCGTAACATTCACGGCCTCTGAATTTTTGCCGCCGAATTGCATCGCCGCCATGCCCGAACTCATCGACACGCACTGCCACCTCAACGAAGAATCGTTCGACGTGGACCGGGCCGACGTGGTCGCGCGGGCGGAAGCGGCGGGCGTCGTGACCATGATCGTGATCGGGACGACCGCGGACACCAGCCGGCAGGCCGTCGAGATCGCCCAGCAATTCCGTTCGGTCTTCGCTGCCGTGGGCATTCAGCCGAACTACGTCGCCGAATCGAAAGTCGGCGACTGGGAAGCGATTGAAGAACTTGCGAAACAGCCGAAAGTCGTCGCGATCGGCGAAACGGGTCTCGACCGGTATTGGAACGACACGCCCATCGACGCGCAGGTCGAATCCTTTCAGCGACACCTCGCACTCGCCCGCCGAACCGGTCTGCCGTTCGTCGTCCACATGCGTGAATGCGAAGCCGACATGGTGACTCAACTGCGGCTGGCGTCTCAGCACGGCTTACTGCACGGCGTGATGCACTCGTTCACCGGGGGATGGGACACTGCGCAGGCGTGCCTGGAACTCGGCATGTACATCTCGTTCGCCGGCATGGCCACGTACAAGAAGGGAGCCAACGTGTTGGACGTCGCCACGAAAGTGCCGCTCGACCGCCTGCTGGTGGAAACCGATTCGCCGTACCTCGCGCCGCAACCGGTTCGCGGCCGACGGAATGAACCGGCAAACGTCGCCTACACCGCCGAGTGGATCGCCAAGGCCCGCGGTCTGACGCTGGATGAACTCGCCGCCGCGACCACACGGAACGCCCGCGAGCTGTTCCGGTTCGAGGGTGCGACCGGTTAACACAGTGAACAACCACAAACGCACAAAGACGCGAAGGATGCACGAAGTGTTTCGCAACTCAATTCTTCGTGTCGTCTTCGAGCCTTCGTGACTTTGTGGTTCATTCAAAGTCATCTTGGAACGGGTAACTCAACACCAAGCTGCTTCGCCAGCCGAGCCAGTGTCTCCCAATTGTCGCCGTCCAGCGGGATGCCGTTCGCCAGTCGCTCGCGATGCGCTTCGGTGCTGCGATCACCGGGAAGCTGGATGCGATGCACACCCGGCTTGCGAGGCGTGTCGCGGATGGCGGCGATCAGTTTGTCGGCCTCGCGGTGGAAGTGATCGTGTCCCGCGAACCGGGCGGGGTTCCACATCACGAGCAATACGTTGTTGCATTCCATCACATCGGTCGGAGCCGGTGGACAGAAACCACCGGTCAGGCCACCCACGAGAATATCGAGCAGCAGGCCGAGGCCGAACGCCTTGTATCCCTGATCGCCGCCGAACGGCAGCAGAGTGCCCGGCGGATCGGCGAGCATGACGTGGGGATCGGTCGATGGATTGCCGTCGGCATCCTGAATCCACCCCGGCGGGCATTGCCGTCCCGCGAGCCGCGCGACCTTCACCTTGCCATTCGCGACCGCGCTCGTGGAAATGTCGAGCACCAGCGGTTCGCCACCCGTCGGGACGCCAATCGCCAGTGGGTTCGTGCTGATTCGCGGCGCGATCCCACCCGGCGGCGCGACGGTGAATGCCACCCCGTTGTCGTTCACCGAAATCAATGCTCCCATTCCATCGCGAGCGGCCATCTCAACCCATTCGCCGAGCCGCCCGATGTGTCCGCAATTCATTAGCGTGCCGCACGCGACGCCCAGCTCGCGTCCCTTCCGGCTCACGAGTTCAACCAGTCTCCGACACTGCACCTGTCCGAACCCACGACCGCCGTCCCCCGCCAGCATCGCCGGAGTCTCGGCCAGCACGCGCATCGTCGCGCCAGCGACAAGCTGCCCCGTGCCGAGTTGCTCGATGTACTCCACGACACGAAACACGCCGTGCGAATCGTGCCCGCGCAGGTTCGATTCGACGAGGCTCTCGGCGACGGTGTCGGCTTCGTCGCGGCTCACCCTCGCGGCCAGAAACAGTTCGGATGCGAATCGTTTCAGCGACTCCGCAGTGAATTTTGGCATTGGTTGACCTCTCCGAACGAATGGGTCGAGAAAGAATGACCCGGTGTTTTTGAAACGATGCCTCTCTGCGTCCTCCGCGCCTCTGCGTGAGCCATCCGTCGTATGTATCTTGTCTCACGCTGAGGCGCGGAGGTCGCAGAGTAAAAACCGGATTGCAATTACCGGTGACTCAAAACACGAAGATGCCTTCTCTGCGCTCCTCTGCGAAATCTGCGTTTCCCCCATTCCGGTCCCAGTAATCACAAGGTCCGGTCCCTGGAAACCGCTCAGTTTGAGTAGGTAGACGGGTCACTCCGTGATCCGAACTTCCGGTCACGGAGTGACCGGTCTACATTCGCCGCCACCCATTGTCTTGCCAAGCTATCGCACCGGTCGCGAATGGAGAAGTGAGCGGCCTGGCTTGGCTTGTAATCTGGACGAAGCCCGCCAGAATCACGCCATGCTTGACCGTGACATCCTCATCACCGGCGAATCTGTGCGGCAGGCGTGCCGCTGTGGTCGCCTTGTGGAACAAACGTCGGGGCTGGCTCCCGGTTTCGCGCAGGCCAACCTTGTGGTGTTGCCGCGCGACGAGGCGTACGATTTCCTGCGGTTCTGCCGAGCCAACCCCAAGCCGTGTCCGCTGCTGGACGTGACCGAGCCGGGCGACCCCACGCCGCGACAGGTGGCTCCGACTGCGGACCTCCGCACCGATCTGCCACGCTACCGCGTTTGGGAGCACGGCCAATTGGTGGAGGAACCGACGGACATCATGCGCTGGTGGCGCGACGATCTGGTGAGTTTCGTGATCGGCTGCTCGTTCACGTTCGAGGCCGCGTTGCTCCGCGCCGGCGTCCCCGTCCGGCACATCGAACTGGGACGGAACGTGCCCATGTATCGCACGAACATTCCCTGTCAGCCCGCCGGACAGTTTCACGGACCGCTCGTCGTGTCGATGCGTCCGCTGCGGCCGGCCGATGCGATCCGCGCCGTACAAATCACGTCGCGCTATCCGTCCGTCCACGGCGCTCCGGTGCATCTCGGCCTGCCCGAGCAGATTGGAATCCGCGACCTGTCGCACCCCGACTTCGGCGACGCCGTGCCCATCGCGGACGACGAACTCCCCGTCTTCTGGGCCTGCGGCGTGACTCCCCAAGCCGCGATCATGTCTGCTCGCCCCCCGTTCGCGATCACCCACAGCCCCGGCTGCATGTTCGTGACCGATGTGTTGGATGAGACGCTCGCGGTGGGTTGAAGTCGAAGGGTGGCTCGATTATGGGATTCTCCTCATGTTTCAGAACACGCTAACGCAAAGTTGGGGTCCGGTCCTTCGCCGCGTTCTGGTCGGAATCGTATTGATTGGTGTAGCGGTTACCGCTGGCTGTAAGGCGCAACATCGGAACCGCTTCAAGTACCAATCTGGGCCACTTGGACTACACACCAGCTACCACGGATTGTGGCGAATGTCTTCGGGCGGTGACGAATTACTGCACTTTGTGATATTTCCCCCAATGAGTGCGCACAGACTCCACGGCACCGCGGGATACGGAAGCACCCCATCGGCACGTGGAATATCATCGTTCCCGGAAGGACTATTTGTTGATGGAACGCAGGTCGCGACGGATGACACCCAGCGTGTCTTTGTTTTGACGTCTGAGAACACGATGCGCAGTGTGTCACTGACGAGCAGCGAACTTTCGGAAGTCCGCTCCGATTCAATATCGCGTCTTCGGAATTCCGTGGTGTGGAAGCAAAAGATTCGCCCGATCGTCGAGGAGGAAGGTGATCGCTGGAAGGCATCAATGCAACCAGTGACTCGTCGCGAAATCAGGTAGAGTGGGCCGATCAGTCGTGCTCATGGCGGCGTTGACGAAACCTACCAATTCGGGTTTCGAGTCAGTTCCACCGTCCGCACGCCGTAGTCGATTTCGAGGCGGTGCGGTTTGAGCATGTCGGTGCCGAGGAGGCAGAGCTTGCCGGGGCCGATCATCACACGCACAAGTGTCGGCTCATCAAACCAGTTCACGACAACCATGAACGTGTCGTACATGGCGGTGTGTTCGTCCGCCAATTCGGCTTTCACGTCACCGGCCGGAGTGCCGCATGACGGGTCGAATAGTTCGGTGCCGACGATCAACGTGCCGGAAAAGCCCGTGTCGATTTGAAAGTCGAGCGGTGCGCCGCCGAACTGAACCGTGAGGAACGCCTGGTCCAGTTCATCCAGAAAGCCGTGCATGGCGAATTGGTCCCCCGATCTTCACGGCCGCACCACCGCCGACTCGAAAGATATGCACCAGTTTCGCCCCGAATTTCGGCTGACAGGCTGCATCGAGTTCCCAAAAGTCTTTGCCCAGCACGTAGTCGCCCGAATCCGGTTCCACCGCGATGAGCTTGCCGAGGTGGTCGGGTTCGAGGACTTGCTTCAATCGCTCTGCGTACACTCGTTCGGCTCGCGAGGCGAATTCGTCGCGCTCAGATTTTGTCATCGTGATCGACCTCGAAGGAACGTGACCAGACTCGGATCAAGCCGCAGGCAGTCTCTTGCTGATTGGCGATTTCGGCAAGGGCAAATTGGCGACTGCACATCGTGCCACGCTCCCTCACCCCCGGCCCCTCTCCCGGGGGGAGAGGGGAGGAGATGTTATGCCAACAACTCTTGGATCACGTGCCCATGCACGTCCGTCAACCGGCGGTCGATGCCGTTGTGGCGTAACGTCAGCTTCGTGTGGTCGATCCCCAGCAGGTGCAGGATTGTAGCGTGGATGTCGTAGACTTCGGTGGGGTTGTCGCGGTCCAGCGGCTTGTAGCCCCATTCGTCGCTCGGGCCGTGGGTGATGCCTCCCTGGATGCCGCCGCCGCACAGCCAGTTCGTGAAGACGTACGGATTGTGATCGCGCCCCTTGCCTCCTTGCGACGATGGCATTCGGCCGAATTCGGTCGTCCAGTGGATGATCGTGTCGTCCAGCAGGCCGCGTTGTTTGAGATCCTGAATCAACGCGGCGGCGCCGCGAGCCATCCCCATCGCCAGCGGGCCGTGGTCTCGTTCGACGTCTTCGTGCGAATCCCAATTCCGGCGCGGGAAGCCGTTGTCGTTGCCCGAGTAGACCTGAATGAAGCGGACTCCGCGTTCGAGCAGCCGCCGGGCGACAAGGCACTTGCGCGAGAAATAGTCGATCTCCTCGATCGGGTTGATCTCTTTGTCGAACTCCGTCTTGCCGTGATCGAGGCCGTACAGTTTGAGGACGTGCTGCGGTTCCTGCGAAATGTCGAGCGCTTCCGGCGCGGCGAGTTGCATCCGGGCCGCGAGTTCATAGCTGCGGATGCGGGCGTCGAGTCGTTCGTCATCGTCGCGACCGGCAACGTGCAGGCGGTTCAGCCGGCCGAGCAGTTCAATTCCCACCGTTTCGCTCTGCCGTGTGATGAAGTCTCCCTGCTTCGCGGGGAACAGGTCGGCGATGGGCGTCTCGCGGCCGGGGAAGATCACCGTCCCCTGATGCTGCGCCGGCAGGAACGCGCTGTCCCAATTCTTCGTCCCGTTCGAAGCGAAGCCGCGGTGATCGGGCAGCACGACGAACGTCGGCAGGTTTTCGTTCAGGCTGCCGAGACCGTAGCTGATCCAGCAGCCCATCCCCGGAAAGCCCGGTCGATTGAAGCCGGTGGTTTGCAGCAGCGTCCCCTGACTATGCACGCCCGTCTTGCCGACGACGTTGTGGACGAACGCGATGTCATCCACAACCTTCCCGAGTTCCCCCACCACGTCGCTGAGCATCTTGCCGCACTGGCCGTACGGTTTGAAATCCCACACCGGTTTCAACCACGGTCCCAGCCCGTTCTGAAACGCCTCGACAGGCTCCCCAAAATCGGACGGCTGACCGTGGTGCTTGATGAGCGCGGGCTTGAAGTCGAACAAGTCGAGAGGACTCGCGGCCCCGGCCATGAAGAGTTGGATGACTCGCTTGGCGCGGGGTGCGAAGTGTGGCTGTGGTGAGTTTGAGGGCGTGAGAGTGCGAGGGTTTGGGGTAGAGTCGCCGGCGCGGAGTCGATCGTCGTTGAGGAGACTCGCCAGCGCGATCGCACCCAGGCCGCCGCCGGAGTTCCGAAGGAACTCGCGACGTGAGTGTGAACTGTCCCCCGCCTGGCTGTGCCAAAATGAACGCTGCATGATGAAACCTCGTGACGGTGTATTTCGTTCGTTTTTGGAGTGCGGCGGCTTGACGCCGCATTTGTTTATTTTTGGCATGACAAGATTGCGGTTGTCATGACTGTTGCCCCAACGGGGCGCAATTCGATAGCCCAGGGCGCAGCCCTGGGTTGGCAGTTGCATCCATCACACGAGCCCCAATGGGGCGCAATATTGGGGATTCCCATATCCTCGACTGCGTCCTCACGCGAATTTCGCCCCGTTGGGGCTATCGCACCAATGACCGCCGTTACCCAGGGCTGCGCCCTGGGCTATCGAATCGCGCCCCTTCGGGACTGATCAGAAAACTCCACTCCAAAATCAATCCACAAAAACAAATTCATTCAAATTCAACAGCAGCCGGCAAGTGTTGGCCAATCCGTGCTCGCGGGCGTACGTGGTGAGTTCCCGCAGTTCGTCGTCTGTCGGAGGCCGGCTGAGGGCGAGGCGAAACGCTTGCGTCACCTGTGACAAAATGTCTCCGCCGGGTTTCTCGACTCGGGCGGCGAAATGCTTCGACATGACCACGGTGAGCTGGTTGTTCAGGAGCGCCAGCGCTTGCAGAGGGGTGATCGTTTGCGTGCGCTTGTCGACCAGCATCGACGGATCGGCGCAGTCGAGCGTGGTCATGAACGGCTGCAACTGCGAGCGGACGAGGAACCGGTACACCGACCGGCGATGCGATGCGGGATCGTCCGCGTTGTACAGGTGATATTCGTAGTGCGGCGAGTGCTCGGGCTTGTCGATCACGAAGTCCTGGAAACTCGGGCCACCGAGCGCGGGGTTGAGCTTGCCGCTGACGGACAGAATCGCATCGCGGATCGCTTCGGCTTCCAGACGCCGGCGACTTTGTCGCCAGAGGAAACGGTTGTCGGAGTCCAAAGTAGCCGCGTCACTCCGTGACGCGAGTTTCGGGTCACGGAGTGACCCGTCTACATTCGACGACTGCCGATACGCCGCGCTCGTCACAATCAGTCGGTGCAGTCGCTTGATCGACTGGCCGCCGTCGCGGAATTCGCTGGCCAGCCAATCGAGCAGTTCGGGGTGACTCGGCAACTGACCCATTCGGCCGAAGTCGTTCGGCGTGTCCACGAGGCCGTGGCCGAAGTGGTAAAGCCAGACGCGGTTCACGATCGATCGCCACGTCAGCGGGTTCTGCGGATCGGTCAGCCACTTCGCGAGGGCGGCACGGCGTGCCCCTTCTGCGTGATCGCTCGGCAGGTTGAATCGAGCCGGCAGCGCGGCCACCACGGTCAACGCTCCCGGTCCGGCTTCCGCTCCCGGCTTCGTCACGTCTCCGCGCGGCAGGAGGTGAATTGGTCTCGGCTTGCCACCATTCGCTCCGGTGCCAGAGAAGGCTCCCGAGCCGTGATGGATCGTGCCCGCGAACACGAGGCGCGGCGGAGGCAACTTCGATCCAGCCCAGTTCCAGGCACAACGCATGCAGCGTTACCGGGAACTGCTAGAGGTGAGCAACGACGATGAATGGAAGATCCTGCAGCCCCGCATTGATAAGGTCCTTCAGGCCCAGCGCGATGTGCGTGTGAGAGCCGCCCTTGGCCGGCGCGGGAACGGCCCAACGCCGGGCGGCGCACAGGCTGATCCCAACGCGGCAAGCGGCCAGCGCCGGGGACGCGGTGGGCGTGGTGGTGCAGGCGACGCGACCGCTTCCGGCGCCGCTGCGGGCCGCAACAACGCGGTCCCCAACTCCAGCTTCGGCTCCACGGAGTCGACTCCCGAGGTGGCAGCTCTCCAAGCCGCGGTGGTAAACAAGGCGCCATCCTCGGAGATCA
>JACRIH010000517.1 GCA_016235885.1 Planctomycetales bacterium
AGCACTCGCCCGCCGCCTGATCGCTGTTGGAGTCCCGCCTTCAGGCGGTGAGGGACCGGAGAAAGCCGGAACTCCAACTCCGGACCGCCTCCGCCACGCCGTCCGCTTGTGCCTCAACCGCGATCCATCCGAGCGCGAACTTTCACTGCTCGTCGGCTTGTACGATGACTTGTCGCAGGGATTCGCAAACAACCCCGAAGCCGCCGCCAAACTCGCGGGCAAATCGTCGGCGAGCGACATGCCCGCACATGAAGTCGCTGCCTGGGTCGCCTTTGCCCGCACGATCTTGAACTTGGATGAGTTTTACACACGGGAGTGAATCGCTCTCCCAAACGAGGAACAATCTCGATGTCAGACAGAATTCAACATCTGACCCAATCCCGTCGCAACTTTCTTGCGACCTCAGCCAGCGGGTTGGGGACGCTGGCGGTGGCGTCGTTGATGCGGGACGAACGGTTGCTGGCGGACGAATCCGCAGTCATCAACCCGCTCGCTCCGCGGTTGACGCACTTCGCGCCCAAGGCGAAAGCGTGCATTTTCATCTACCTCGAAGGGGCACCGAGTCAGATTGATTTGTTTGACCCCAAGCCGAAGCTCAACGAACTGCACGGGCAGGCGCTCCCCGAGTCGATGACGAAGAACGTGCGATTCGCGTTCATTCAGAAGGCCACGGCGAAGTTGATGGGGAGCAACCGCAAGTTCGCCAGGTACGGCGAGTGCGGGATGGATTTGTCCGACTTCGTGCCGCATCTGTCCACGGTCGTGGATGACGTGGCGTTCATCCGGTCGATGCACACCGAACAGTTCAACCACCATCCCGGCCAGTTGATGATGAACACGGGATTGCCGCTGTTCGGCAACCCGAGCATCGGCGCGTGGCTGAATTACGGGCTGGGGTCGGAATCGAACAACCTGCCTGGCTACGTCGTGCTGACGGCCGGTCGCGGGACGAGCGGCGGGGCGTCGAACTTTTCGAGCGGATTTCTGCCGACAACATATCAAGGAGTCCTCTTCCGCAACGAGGGGGAACCCGTGCTGAATCTGAACAACCCCGCCGGCCTGACCGACGCCGTGCATCGTCGGTCGCTGGATGCGTTGCGGGCGCTGAATCAGGAACGGTACGAACGAGTCGGCGATCCGGAAATCAACAGCCGGATTGCGGCGTATGAACTCGCGTTCCGCATGCAGTCGGCCGCTCCGGAACTGGTCGATCTGTCGGGCGAGACGAAAGCCACGCACGAACTGTACGGCCTCGGCCGACCGGAACCGAGCGGCGGCGGTCGCGGCGGCGGCAAGGGTACGTTCGAGGCGTTCTCGCGCAGTTGCCTGCTGGCTCGGCGGCTGGTCGAACGGGGCGTGCGGTTCGTCAATCTGTTCCATGCGTCGTGGGACCATCACAGCAACATCGACGTCGAACTGGGTCACAACTGCCTGATGGCCGATCAACCGGTGGTCGCGCTCATCAAGGATCTCAAGCAACGCGGCCTGCTGGATTCCACGCTGGTCGTGTGGGCGTCGGAGTTCGGTCGCACGCCGCTGGGTGAAAACCGGCCGGGATTCGCGACCGTCAACGGTCGCGATCACCACCCGTTCGCCTTCACCATCTGGGCGGCCGGCGGCGGTCTGAAGGGAGGCACGATCCTCGGCAAGACCGACGAAATCGGCTGGGGCATCGTCGAAGACCCCGTCCATGTCCACGATTTCCAGGCGACATTGCTGCACCTGTTCGGCCTCGACCACACGAAGCTGACGTACCGTTTCAAAGGCCGCGATTTTCGGCTGACGGATGTGGGCGGCAAGGTGGTCGATAAGCTGCTGGCATAGTTCCCAAGTGCGATTGACGTCAGGCAACCCGCAATCACAAGCGGGTAACGGTCATTCAGATTTTAGGAGGTAGGTTTTCGATGGCGAAGGATCGGCAGGAACTGATCTCCCAAAAGCTCGCCGCAGCCCAGCAGCGTCGGATGCGCACAGCTTTTTTGAAGGCCCTGCCAGAACCCGTCAGGATCGAGTTGGAACCGGCACTGGTTCTATTCGAGCCAAACAATTCGAGAGTCCGGTGCCTCGCTTCGTTTTCAGCTCGTGGCTTCGAGTACGATATGCCGACCACGCCCGATGGATTTGCGTTCCGGGAATTCAGTTGGCCGGAGCAGTTGTTTGCAGCGCTCGCGGTCTACCCCGAACGCCACGACGGCGTGCCGGCCTACCTACAACCGTTCGGGGTCCGAGCCTTTGCTGGGCTGTCGATTGAGGAATTGTGGAACCGGGAGGCGCCAGCGTTTTCGGTAGGATTTGGCTGGGCACGCCAGAATCTGGCGGCGATTTTTGAGGCCACCCAACATGGGTTGGCCCTAGTTTCCGAGTCGTTTGAGGTGGGAATCGTCATCAGTGTCGTGTGCGGCTACCTCGAAGTAGATCCCAACCCGCATGAACGGATCTACGAATTGGCCACATGGGGATAGCCGTCAAAAAGGAGCATGCACACAAGCCACGGAGCATTCGGGCGTGAATCGAAATCGTCGCGGCCATATGAAGTGGACGCGATCACAGGTGGCAGCGGCTATCGACTTGTCGTTAGAATCGCCCACCGAGGAGAACACTCATGGTCACACTCAGCGAATCCCAACGACAGGCCGTCGCCGTCTTCGCCGGTCAGCCCGTGGAAGTGATGGACGAGCAGACACAGCAGGTGTATTACCTGCTTTCATCCGAGCAATTCCAAAAAGTGCGGGCCTTGCTTGCCGACGAACCGTTTGAGTCGCGAGAACTCTATCCGCTGATCGCGAAGACCGCGGCCCAAGCCGGCTGGGCCGATCCCCGCATGGATGAATACGACCGATACGATGATCTC
>JACRIH010000518.1 GCA_016235885.1 Planctomycetales bacterium
CACGTCGTACACAACCGATTGGCTGTTCCCCACAGCGCAAAGCAAAGAACTTGTCCGCGCCCTGGTCGAAGCCCGTCGCCATGTGACCTACCTCGAACTCACCAGCCCCTTCGGACACGATTCGTTCCTGATCGAAATCGAACCACTTGAAAAATTGCTGGAGCCGTTTCTGAGTGGAACGTATGAGATGAGAACCGTGAACTGAGGATGACGGATCGACATCTGACCTCTCCGTGCCACAAGGGCACGGGCTACCCTCTGACGTACGGGCAAGGTGCCCATCCTACTCCCATGCTCAAAACCAAAGACCGCACTGATCGCCGCTACTGCATGCCCGACCCGTTGGCCATGTTGACGGATGAGACCATTCTCGCACACATTCCGACAAACAGTCGCGTGCTGGATTTGGGGTGCGGCGATGGTCGCTTGTTGGCACGGCTGCGCGATGAGCACGGCGCGTCAGTGCAGGGGATCGAATTGGATCGCCACGAACTCCTCGCGGCGATGGGGCGTGGTGTGCCGGTGATTCAGGCGAACCTCGATCACGGACTGCCCGACTTCCCGGACCGGTCGTTCGACTTCGCGGTCCTCAGCCAGACGTTGCAGCAGGTGCGGCATCCGCGCCTGGTCCTCGACGACATGCTGCGCGTCGCAGCCCAGGCTCTCGTGGTCGTCCCAAACTTCGGACACTGGAAGGTCCGCCTGCAACTGCTCCGCCACGGCCGGGCACCTGTCACGTCGTCGCTGCCGTACGAATGGTACGACACGCCGAACCTGCACTTCATGTCAATGCACGACTTCCGCGATCTGGTGGACGTCGTCAACGCCCGCATCGTGAAGGAACTGCCGCTGATCAACGGCCGCGCCATCGAACAAGCGTGGCTGGCCAACCTGCGTGCCGACAGCGCGCTGTATGTGCTCGAACGGCGAGCGTGATTCCCACGCAGGCCGATCCGACAGTTCGCAGGACGGAACGCACGATGGGTATGAGTCGCATCGGATTCCCGATCGAATTCGCGGGCGGAGTTCAACAGGTCCAGCACAGGCCGCACAACGCGTGTCGAATCGTCGTTCCAGATCGAATCGATACAGACGTCGAAGCCACCCAAGCCGTCTCACAGATCATGCGTTAGGATCGGCAAGGTCGGCAGGACGTCAATGAGTAATCAACGGATTCGTTGCAGGCCGCCGTTTTCGAGTGTTTGACTCATCACAATTCCGGCCTATGGTTGGCAAAGTCGTTATCGACCATTGATCTTGGTGTCCACTGCGGCCACCGCTGGGTCCAGATTGTTAGGGCAACTCAACAGTGGGTGAATGGTCGATCGACCGGGTGAGTTACACCATTTTCTGTAGTGTCAGCATTGGCGGAGGTAATTGCCATGTCGGTCTCGTTCTCAGAAAGCAACGTCACGTCTGGCCGCGGATCCATGTCGAGCCTGATTGGCTGGCTGAGTGTTTGTCTTCTGGCCGCGGTTTGGGGGCCGGAATTGAATCCCTGGTTGCGACAAGTTTGGTCGGTCCTCGGATCGTTCGGCTTGGTGGCCGCTTTCTCTCTGGAAGTTGCAGAACGTACACGCGCGGGATTGAGCAAACGAGTACGTCAAGAAGCCGCCGAGCGACGTATGGAGCGAAGTTCCTCGGACTTGTTCGCCGTTCAAGATGTCAAGTCGCAACTTTGTGAGGCGCTTCGCCAGATGCTATCCAAAACCTCGACACGCGAGTCCACGGCAGAGGATACAAGTGTGGATGTCGGCGGCCTCAAGCGACTCCCCATCACCGTGAAGCCGTTGCCCGCCGACGATTCGGACCCCGAATGCGCCGACGCTCTCGCGATCAACGCCATGGTGCGTGACATTTCCAAAAACATCATCGGTCTGAGTCACAGTTCTCCAATCGACAGCCAGCGCGTCGTTCTCTCCGTGGAGACTGCTGATGGCGGTTCCCTCCGGTTGGTTGGTGAGCCGCAATGGCAGCTTCCCCTGCGTGACGGAAGTTTTCAGAGCGGTGTCCGGTTGCTTTAAGAAACGCAGCCACGCTGCAGCTTCCAAATCAGACCGAACGAATTCATCGCACCCGTGTTTATGGAGGGGGCGTTGCCGACTTGGGAATCGGCCGGTAGCACGCCCTGACCGGGCGTGGTAACCGAAGCAACATCAACGCCGCGCCCGATCAGGGCGTGCCATCCTTCGATTCTGTTCGATTCGATTCCGCTGGTCGTGGCCAGATCGTCAGATCGACCGGCTTCGCCGAATCGAGGAACACCTTGCCAGCCAGACGCGGGAGTATTTCCCCCAACGTGGAGACGAATAGTCGCTGCATCGTCATCCGGCGGAGTTCGGCCGACGGTGTGGCGGGCGTTTCGCCAACCACCTGAAACTGTGCGATCGTCTTCTCGAACCGGTCGGATTCACCACGCGAAATCTCGATCCGCCGGTGGCTGTCGGTCTCGGCCGCGACCAGTTGTTCGCCGCGCGTGAACTCCTCCTGAATCATCCGGTCCTTTTCGGCTCGAGCGTTGGACACGTCAAGAAACGCCGACTTCACTTCCACTGGCGGCAACACGCTCACAATGCTGACATCCTCAATTAGCAATCCCAATCGGTGCTCATCAGCCACGCGAGAGACCGAGGCCGTCAGCAACTCTCGCAACTCGTTCAAACCGAGCGGGTGGATGAAATCGACTCCACTGCGAGCCGCCACATCGGTCACCAGCGATTCCGTCAGCAACCGCAGCGCCCGTTCTGGCGACTCACTCATGAACAGATAGTCCATCGGGTTCGCGATCCGATACTGCACGGCCACCTGCACGTTGAGGATGTTCTTGTCGCCGGTCAGAAACTCCCCCTGCCGATCGCGGGCGACTTCACGCAGGAACCCGCGCGGGTCTGCATTCCCCGCCACCTGAATCCCGAGCGACACCGTCCGTACCTCGTTCAAATTCACCCGGTCGAGTCGCACGAACGGCCACGGCAGATCGAACCGCAATCCGCTGGCGACGAGCGGCAATCTCGCCTTGCCGAACCGGCGCACCAGCACCTGCTCGTTACCGCGAACGATGAACAACCCGCTGGCAAAATATGCCAGCATGACAATGCTTAGCAGCCAGCGTTTCATGCAGGCCACCTCGTCAAATCAGGGGCCACGGATGAAACACGGATGAAACACGGATACGGACCAGAGCACGAATACCAAGCCAAGTGGCAACACGAGGCAGTATCCCCACTGTCGTGATCCACATCCGTGTTCCATCCGTGTTTCATCCGTGGCCAATTCATTTGGTCCTTTTTCATTCCGGCCCTCCCGACTTCTCCGGCTTGCCGGATGCTGGAGGAGTGGTCACACCAACGTTTGCGGGAGTTGTCGCCTTGCCGTTCGGCGGAGAAGTCCGCTCGGCCGCGGTAGGGACTCCGTCGTTGAGCAATTTCAACAGACGACTCGATGCTGACAGAACGAGTGTCGTCCGCTCATTCAAGGTTTTCTTGTACATGTCGAGCGTCCGGGTGAACTCGTAGAACTCCGGGTCCATCGCGTGCGCTCGATTCAGGATCGCGATCGCTTCCGCTTCGCCTGTGCCGCGGATTCGTTCCGCTTCCGCATCCGCTTTGGCGAGAAGTTCTGCGCTCTGCCGCTGCGCCTGGCTCTCGATCCGCGTCCGCTCGGCGCGACCCGCGCTGCGGTAACGCTCCGCGATCCGCAACCGTTCAGAACGCATCCGTTCGTAGACTGCGATCCGATTCCCTTCCGGCAGGTTGATCCGCTTCAGACGCAAGTCGACGATCTCGATCCCCTCTTCGGTTCGCCGGCGCACTTGTTCGAGCACGCGGCGTGACAACGCTTCGACAGGACTTGCGTCTGATGTTGGCCCACTCTCCGAATTCGGGACATGCAGGAGGTCGCTCAATTCAACTTTGCCAATCTCCGACGACAGGATTGACCGCACGCGAGAATCCAATGTCGCTTCGGCCGTGGCCACGGTGCCGAGTCCCCGGAAGAATCGGACCACCGGACGACCGGCCACTTCACTCGTGGCCCCTTCCGCCGGTTCGGCGATCCGCCAGCAGACGTAACCGCTGACGGTGATGTTTTTCTTGTCGCGCGTGAACATCTCGCGGCCGGGAGGATCGAACAATTGCTGCCGCCGATCGAATCGCCGCACAGTGCCGATCGGCCACGGGAGCTTGAAATGCAGCCCCCGGTCTCCCGTCACCGCGTTCGTGCGATCGTACACGCTGACGGTTCGCCCGAGCGTTTCGACGATCACGTATTCAGTTTCATCCACGAACAAGACGCAACTGGCGGCGAGACCGACCAGTGCCACGACACTCAACCAGCCGGTGAGCGTTCGCCATGCGCGACCGGTTGAACGCGGCGGGGTGTTGGAGTCGAGATTGGAAGTATCAGACGTTGGCATTTTGTGATTCGTTGGTGGTGTAGGATGGCCACCCTTGGCCGTCCGTCGTTAATTGACTCGCAGTGGACAAAAGACGGACGGGCAAGAGTGCCCATCCTACGGGGGGGGTTCCTCGGGACTCAATCGCCGGTCATCCGCACGCGGGCCAAGCAGGGTTGCTGGCAATGACCGCAGTGCATCTGGTTCGGCAAGCAATACGTGCTGCCGCGCGGCGGCTTGCGGGTCGACGATTGTCAGCGATTTTCCGGCGAGAGCTTGTTCGACGGTTTCAAAGTAGAGATGTGTTCGCGTCAGGCCGGGATTCTTTCGGAGCGAATCGAGAAGCGGTGTGAATCGATCGGACACACCGTTCGCCGCGGCGACATCGCGAGTCTGTCGGGTGCGAGCCTTCAGCAGCCGCGCGGCCGCTTCGCCGGAGAGTCGCATCCCGCCGTCCGGCTGCTCACGAGTCAACTCGGCCCACACGTCGGCAGTGATCGGCTCGGGAGAATGGTGGGCCGGCGCTCGCGTTGCGAGCTGGTCCCACCCTACGAGGTGTCGAATCGCTTCCTCACCCGCTGCCGACAGTACCAGCCGCGAGTATTCGGCTTGTGCGAGGTTGATCGCCTGTTCCTGTTCTTCGAGGGCGTTGGCGACGTCGCGGTAGGCCGGGACCACGTCGATTGGCGGATGCACGTCGAGCAGGCTCACGTCGAGGATTTCCACGCCGAGCTGATACGTGTCCACTGCGGCTTGAACTTCTCGGCGAGACTGTTGCTCGATGACAACCCGGTCGCTGGTCAAAATGTTTTCGATCGCGGTCCGCGTCGCGATGTGACGCAGCACGCTTTCGGTGGTGGCTCGCAGGACGGCCTCGGGCTGCGACGATTGCAGCACGAATCGCGACAGGTCACGGATACGGTATTGGACGTCGGCCGTGAGTTCGACCGCGAGTTCGTCGCCGGTCAGCAGCAGCGATTCCACCGGCACAGCGACGAATTCGCCGCTCTGGTGCTGCGTCTGCCACTCGATCACGTCGGGTGAATCGAGATCATCCCGAGTCTTCAGACTTCCGAAGTCTGGCAGACTTCGGAAGTCTCGGCCGCCGTCCAAGCTCGCGTCCAGACGCCGGAAGCCAATCGCGACCGAACGGACGCGGTCCATCCGCTCGCGGAAAACCGTTTCAAACGGCGCGGGCCAGCGCAGGTGCAAGCCGGCGGAGAGCGTCGTTTCGTAGCGTCCGCAGCGCAACACCAACGCCTGTTCGTCCTCGGTCAACAACAGGAAGTTCGACGAGAACCAAAACACGCCAGCCGCGGCCATCCCCAGTCGCAACCCGGTACGCCAGTGGTCGAGCAGCAGGTAGACCAGTCGCGACGGCGAAAACATTTCCGCCAGCCATTCGCTCCAGCCAGCAAGCCGGCCTGTCAGCCGACCGAAATTCGTTTCATTCCAGCCTTCGAACCAGAGCAACCGCAATGCGTTCAACATCACCGCGACCGACGAGAATTCGTGAAAGATCGCGCCGCCGACCGGATTCAACACGCCCCACGCGCACAGGATCACGCCGAGCGCGTTCATCCCGAACGCGAACACGACGATGCTCTGCTGGATGACGCGCACCGTTTGCTGAGCCAACCGCCGCAAGCCGGGAAGCGGTGCCAGCGGGTCGCCCAGCAACAGGATGTCCCCCGCTTCGGCGGCCAGATCGCTGCCAATGTTTCCGAGTGCGAGTCCGACGGTCGCGATCGCGAGAGCCGGAGCATCGTTCACGCCGTCACCGATCATCGCGACTTTTCGACCGGCCGCGACCTGCTCTTCAACCCAGCGAGCCTTGTCGGCGGGAAGCAGTTCCGCGTGGACTTCATCCAGCCCGCCGACCGTCGCGTCGGCGTTCATCGCCGACGATGTGCGGTCGCCAGTCAGCATCGCGAACCGTTGCACGCCGTCCGTGCGAAGCTGACGCAACACCGAGGCGGCTTCGTTGCGCACGGTGTCGCGCACACCGATCCCGCCGAGGATCATAGTTGCTCCCCTCTCCCCTTGGGGGAGAGGGGTTGGGGGTGAGGGGCGGTCCGCGAGGTTCTGTGTTGGAGTCCCGGCTTCTGCCGGCGCCGGCTGAAGCCGGGACTCCAGCGCCACGAGCAGCCACGTTTGTCCCGCTTCGTCGAGTTCGTTGAGTTGCCGCTGCCATTCCTCGGAAACCTCGACACCGTGAGATTCGATCAGCTTGCGATTGCCGACGAGCACTGTGACGAGTGAATCGGGATCGGAGGCGAAACGTGTTCCCCAATCGCCCGGCAGGCCGGGACCGATCGCCGACGCGCGGAGATGGGCCACGACGCCGGTGCCCGGTTGGGCGGTGAATTCGGTCGCGGTGGGAACGACCACGTTGCGCGATTCGGCTTCGCGGACAAGCAGGCGTGCGATGAGGTGGTCACTCGGCATTTCCGCCGCCGCGGCGATCCGCAACAATTCGGATTCGTCGAAACCGGCCAGCGGGAGCAGGCTGGCGATTTGAAGTTGACCGCGCGTCAATGTGCCGGTCTTGTCGAACGCGAACGTGTCGATCGTGGCCAGCCGTTCCAACGCGGCCGACCCCTTGATGACGACTCCGCGCCGCGCCAACCACGCCAGCGCGGCCATCACGGCGGACGGCGTGGCAAGCACGAGCGGACAGGGACACGCGACCACGAGTACGCCCAGCGCGGGCATCCAACCGGCGGCCCAACTACCCGATTTGATCCGCCAGCCGATGAGCGTGAGCGCCGCGGCCGTCAACACGACCGGCAAAAAGTATCGCGCTAGTCGGTCGGCCGTCCGTTCAATCGGAGCTTTGCGAGTGGTCGCTTCGCGCACGAGTCGGATCACCTGACCAAACGTGGTCGCTTCACCAACGCGGTCAACACAGATCGTCAGCCAGCCGAATTGGTTCAGCGTCCCGGCGAATACCGCTCCGCCGACGTCTTTCTCGACCGGCAGGCTTTCGCCCGTGAGAGCACTTTCATCGACCGCCGACCGACCGGACAACACCTGCCCATCGACGGGAATTCGTTCGCCCGGTCGGACCACGACCGTTTCACCGATGGCCACGTCGCGCACCAGCACATCCAATTCCCGACCGTCTCGCAAAACGTGAGCGATCGACGGACAAAGCTGAATGATGCGGCGGATGGCTCGGGCCGCGGTATCGACTGTGTATCCTTCGATGCTCTCGCCGATGAGCGCAATGAACACGACCAGCGCGGCCACTGTGTGTTCACCGAGCAGGATCGCGGACAGGCAGGCGATCGTGAGAGCCAGGTCCGCCCCCACGCGGCCAGAAAAGATTCCTTCGAGGGTCTGGTACAGAATCCGTGCCCCGCCAAACACCGCGGCCAGAAGCGCCAATCGGAATCCCAGCGGAGACCGATACGCCTGCCAGGCGGGGTTGTCCGCCCAACCAATCACGAGGTCTCCCAGCAGCAACCCGCCGACGACAGTCGCGAGGAAATAGATGGGTGCGGCCGCCCCGCGACCGCCGCCCGGCACACCCGATCCGCTGCCGTCAGAAGACGGTTCGGAATCGAAATAATGCAGGGCGGATTCGGGGACGTAATGCATGCGGCCATGCTAACCCGGCGACCGACCCGAGGCTAGCAGACTGTTGAATAACCGGAGGACGGCCCTTCCGGGCCGTCAGTTTTCCGATGCAACTCGACGGCCCGGAAGGGCCGTCCTACATTCCTCAAACGGGCTGCCAGTCGTCTGACGAAACGGGTCGAACTGGTTCACTACGCAGGAGCCACCGTGGCGCACGCTGCCAGCGTCCGCCACCGACGCAGCTTGCGTCGGCCACGAATACACGCCAGACGTCGTCGAACCGCACGGCAGCAAACTGAGGAGAGATCATTCTCGAAGCGGTTTTGAATCCCGGCGTTGAATCGGGTATTCTTCGCGCAGGCAACGACTCTGTTGCCTGACCCCGGATTCAAATGGTCTGCTTCTGACAACACAACCAACTCCAGACTCCAACCTCAATGCCCATCCTCGAAATCCGTCGGCCTTCCGGAAAGAAAGAAACTCGCGAACTGGTCGCGGGAACTCCGCTGTTGATCGGGCAGCAGGGCATGTGCGACATCCGCGTGCAAGCGGAGGGAGTGGCTCCAGTGCATTGCCGGATCAGCACGGGCAAAATGGGTTTTGAAGTGGCCGCGGCGACACCGGCGGGCGTGTGGCGCAACGGCAAAATGATTTCGAGCGCCCGGATGAAACCGGGCGACATGCTCCGCGTGGGCGATGTGGAAATCGTCTTCGATCCTCCCCAACCCCGGCCCACCGATGTCTCGGAAGATTTGGAAGTCGTCTCGATGGACACGATTCCCTCGCCCGAAGCGAGTGAACGATCCGGTTCCAGCGAACGCCGTGGCAGGCAGGAGAGACCGCCGGTCGAAGAAGAAGTATTCGACGACGGCCCGCAACTCGACGGGCTGTTGGAGGACGAAGAGGGCGACCAGCGTCCGGCACCCGTCTTGCTGCCACGTCTGACAAGTTCGGACGCCATCGCGTCGCGACGCGACGAAGAACCCGAACCTGCGACCGACAAGGAATCGTCCCGGCGAGCACGGCGCTCCGAAGACGCACCGCGCGGCCCGCGATGGTGGCTCAAGCTGACGGGACGACTCGGCGCGCGACCAATGCGACCGGGCGAAGAGGCCGTCACAAAATCGCCGATGGTGATGATGCTTCTCGGTGGAGCCGTCTTCATGGCGCTGCTGGCGGGTATCATCTGGTTCATCCTCGCCCGCGAGGCCACCGAAAAGGAGTTCCGGCTGGCGATGGAGGCCAAAGAGCAGGGATCGTTCATCCAAGCCATCAAGCAATTCGAAGAGTTCTTGCAGGCGCACCCCGGTCACTCGCATGCGAACGAGGCGAAGCTGGCGCTGGCCACGGCGAAAGTGGAGCAGTTCACGAGCGGAGCGTCCCCCAATTGGGAGGAGGGGCTGACCGGACTGAACGAGTACATCACCCAGTATCGTGACTCGGAAGAATTCAAAGACGATCAGTCGCCACCGCGTGCGTTCCTGAGCAAAACGTCCAGCGACCTCGCACTGGGGGCCTCCAAGGCGGCGCTCACGGTTCGCAAACGCGACTTGATGACGATCATCACCGAGGCCGGCAAGCTGGCCGAAATGTACCGCCCGGACGATGACACCAAGAAACAGTTTCTCGAAGAATTGGCCACGGCCACTCGCGCCGCCGAAGCCGCAGTTCTCGAACAGGAAACGCTCGACGCCGCCCTCCTTAAGATCGACGAGGCGGTGACGGCGGCGGACCCGGTCCCCGCACTCGATGCCCGTCGCCGCCTGCTGGATCGCTATCCCAATCTGGCGACGCATCGCGATTTGACCAAGCGGCTGGAAAAGGTCTTGAAGCTCGAAATGGATCGCGTGAAGCGCGACGAGGCGGTGCAAGCGGCCGAGACCAAGGACCGCGAACAGGCGGCCGTGCCGACTGTCACGTTGATGCGTCGCACGCGGTCTCGCAGCGACGAAGTGACCGCCGGACGCACGGTGTTCACCCTCGCGCAGGACTCGTGTTTCGGTTTCGATTCGGTGACGGGCGACCCGCGGTGGCGGCGGCCAATCGGCCTCGACACGCCGTTTTTCCCCATCGCCGTGAACACGACCGTCCCCGCGTTGTTGATGTGCGATTCGAGAAACAACGACCTGCTGCTCGTCCATCAGCACACGGGAGCGTTGGTCTGGCGGCAGTCGCTGGGCGAAGCCCCGTCGGGCGCACCGCTCGTTCACGAAGGGCAGGTGTTTTTGCCGACGACCGGCGGCAAACTGTTTCAACTCGATCTGGATTCTGGAAAAATCCACGCACGGCTCACGTTCCCGCAGAAACTCGCCTCCACGCCCGTGCTGTCGGAATCGAAGAACCATCTCTACGTGGCCGGACATCAAGCCGTGCTGTACGTGCTGACGCGCCGGCCGCTCGCCTGCGAAACGGTGCTCGACGTCGGTCATGCCCCCGGTTCGCTGCAAGCGCCCCTCGTGGCGATGGGACGGTACATCCTGATCTCCGAGAACGACCGCTTGAATTCCACCCGGTTGCGAATTCTGGACACGCAGCCGAAGGAAGAGCGACCAACGCCGGTGGGGGAGGCCCGCATCGACGGACAGACGCGAGAAGCGGCCGTCGTCCGCGGCAAGCAGTTGTTCGTGCCGGCCGGCGACGAGCGGATCGCCGCGTTCACCGTGTCTGAAGGAGACCCGCAAAAGGTGTTGAACGCCGTGGCCGCGTTCCAGTCTCCCAAACCGCAGGGAGGTCGGATGTTTCTCGCGACCGGGCCGGACGACCAGTTCTGGATGGCGAGCAGTTCGCTGCGAAAATTCAAACTGATGACCGATCGCATCGCTCCCGACAAGGAATCAATGTCGCTCGGCGTCAGTTCACAGCCGGTGCAGACGATTGGCAATTCATTGTTCGTCGGCCGCCGGGCACTCTTCAGTCGCGCGGTGTTTTTCACATCGGTCGATCGCGAGAAGATGACCGGTCAGTGGCAGGCCGTGACCGGCGGACGGATTCTTGAATGCACCGGCCCCAGCCCCACCGACGGTTCGGTTGTGTGCATTACCGAAGCGGGTGACCTATTCCGCATCGCCGCCGACAAGTTGCCGACGGCGGGGAACACGTTTGAATTGCAATCGATCGGGCAGCTCAACCCACCGGAGGGGCTGACGGATGGTCTGCAAACGCTGCGTCTCGCGGATGGTCGAGTCGCCGTGCATTGCGATGGTCCCGAGCCGCATTTCTGGGTCGTCAACACCGAGGGGAACATTTCGCTCAACCGCACGCTCGACGCGAAGCTGCCGCTGCAATCGCATCCGTTGCCGCTGTCGGGCGGTTGGGTGATGCCGATCCCAGGCCGACTGCAAATCGCGGCGAAGTCGGGAACGAAGTCGTTCGAGGACTTTCTGGCTCCGGTCGGCGGCAAAGATCCGCTGCGCTGGCTGCAACTCGCCGGGGTGGATGACAAGCAACTGGTTGTGCTGACAGAAAACTCGCGGCTGGCCCGGCTGCAAGTCCGCACCGATCCGGTCCCGCATCTCGCCGAAGCGTCGCAGGTTTCGATCGGCAACCCGGTCGATGTCCCGTTCATCATCGATCGCGGAAAGATTCTGCTCACGGACGCGAAAGGTCGCGTCTTGCTGCTGGACTCCGCTTCACTGGAGACACAGGCCGAAATTCAACTCGACAAACCCGCCAGTCAGACTCCGTGGCTGGTGAATGACCGGCTGCTCATCGAATCGGGCCGCGAACAACTGGTCTGTTGCGATCCCGCGAACAAACTGGCCGCCGACTGGAAACTGCCGCTCGGCGGGGTGTCGCTCTCGGGCGCACCCGTGTTGAGAAACGGTCAATTGGTCATGGCCCTGCGCGATGGCCAGGTGTGGCAGATCGACCCGAAATCGGGCGAGAAACTCGCGACCAGTCACGTCGGCCAGGCAGTCGCCTTCGGCCCGCGATCCCTCGGCGACGCGGTCTTCGTCGGAACACTCGATGGCAGCCTGCTGGCAATCCAGTCGCTGCTGGGAGGAAAGTGAGATGCACGATCAGCCCGTCAGAATTGGATCGCTTACCGCAGGCGCAGTAGAGCGTAGCCGTCACGTTCCGCGTGACGAGCCGAGTTGGGATTCAGCGTCTGTTGGCCATTCGGCTCATCGCGCGGGGCGTGATGGCTACATAACGACGAGCACGCCAACAAGAAG
>JACRIH010000525.1 GCA_016235885.1 Planctomycetales bacterium
AGCTCGTCTGCAAGGTTTCCCAGACTCGTTTCGAATCTACGGCTCGTTTGCGAACCAAATGGAGCAAGTCACCAACGCGGTTCCCCCGCCGCTTGCCCGCGCCGTTCTGAAGGTGCTAACGGATCTCACTGGAGTTCCGATGCCATGAGCAAAACGGCCAAAACGATTTCGCTTGCAGAACAGATCCGAGATACGGCACGAACGAAGAAGCCAGTTGAGGCGGAACTGAAGACGGACAAGCGCGTACTCGCACGCATCACCGATGGGATTTACCGTCAACCTGCCTCCGCACTGCGTGAACTGATCTCAAACGCATACGACGCTGATGCGACCGAGGTCGTCATTTTGACCGACGCTCCGAGGTTCTCTGCAATCACTGTTCGTGACGATGGACTGGGGCTTTCTCTCGACGCATTGCAGCATTTGATCGAACACATTGGGGGAAGCGCCAAGCGGACCAAATATGGTGCGGACCTGGATGTCACTGCCGAAGATGATCCAACACGAAGCAAGGGCGGTCGCCAGCTCATCGGAAAACTTGGCATCGGCTTGTTTTCCGTGGCTCAGTTCACTCGCCATTTCTTAATCATCACCAAAACGCGAGGGACGAAGTTCCGAACTGTTGCGGATATCACGCTCGGTGCAGTTGATGAAGAGCTTGAGCCACTCAACTCGGACGAGAGTGAGGATCGCGATATCACAAAAGGACACGCCCGAATCTGGGTCGAACGGGCAACAGATATCGAATCGCAAGGGACGGAAGTTAAACTTCTCGACCCATTGCCCAGGACGCGAGCAGAACTTGCGAGTTTTGATTTGTGGGCGAGGATTGATTTTGAAAAAGAGACTGAAGGAAAGGCGCTGACCCGTGAGCCCGTGTTTCACATCGGCCGCATGAATCGTGATCGTCCGGACGAACTCATAAGTAAGCCGCGCCTTCCTTGGATGGAAAAAGACAAACCAAAGGCAAGGTTCGAGAAGCTTGTGGCGGCCGTTCGGGGCTTGGCGAAAACAGAAAAGGATCTCGTTGACCTTGATTCGGACTGCGACCGCTACTTGCAAACGCTTTGGACGCTCGCTCTTTCCGCACCTCTCGAATATTTAGAGTCGCACCCGTTCGATCTTGCTGCGAATAGTGACTTGCGCTTTTACCAATTGGAAAACAAGACGAAAGGGCAAGCAAAGCGCTTGCAACCCAAACACGGAGAGTCGCTGCGTAAAATCCTCGGCCTGAAAACGCCCTGCCTGAAGCGGGGCGATCGTTTTGAAGTTTTCATGGATGGCGTTCAACTGTTTCGCCCGATTGTCTTCATGAACCAACCGAAGACGCAGAATGCTGTCAAAACACCGTTGCTTTTCGCTGGCCACTGCCGTGAGGAATTTACGGGCAAGCCCATTTCGCTGAGTGGTGGCCCACTGGAGTTTGAAGCCTATCTCCTCTGGACACCGAAAGTCTTACCGACGCAGCACCAGGGTGTGATGATCCGCGTCGGCAATGCTTCGGGGGCTCCCTTCGATCGGACATTCATGGGTTACCAAGTGTCCGAACAAACTCGGCTGCGCCAAATCACCGCCGAGATTTTTGTCCGTGAAGGTTTGGACGGAGCAATCAATCTCGACCGCGAATCCTTCAACTACGCGCACCCACATTATCAGTTCCTCGTCAAGTGGCTGCACTCAGCACTTCGGCAGTTGACCAACCGGCAAAAGGAGGTTGGTAGTGAAGTCCGCAGTGACCGCTTGGCGCGGGAGGGAGTGAAAGCGCACCGAAAGCTGGAGAGGCTGGTTGAAAAGCAACTCAAAGATCACGGCGTTGAGGACTTGGCCGAGGTCGTCCTGTTGGACCCAATTCGTCAATCCGAAGCTCCTGACTTGCGTGATCAGGGAGTAGTCGCATTGCGCAAACGCTTCGTATTGCCGGAATCGCAAGCCGTACGACAAACGGCGAAAGAGCAAGAGCGAGCCGCATTCATGGAAAGAAAGGCTGTCGCCATCGCCCAAATTCTTCATGCGTGGGGATTGTTGGAGTCACTCTCATTTCAGGATCAAGAGAAGCTGGTGCATGACATTCTTGAAGTCGCAGCGGCTGAGGTTGAACAATGAGCATTCAAAGTTCAGACCTCGCCGACGACATCGTGCAGAGCGTCGTCCCTCAGCACATTGCGCCGCCAAGAGACGACTTCAAGCCTTGGCATAAAGTGCGAAAGCAATTCATCCGCGAACGGCAGTGGAACTTCCAGACTGCCAAGTTGGTTAAGCGTTATTTGCAGTTGCAGACTGAGCCGACTGATTGGTCGCTCGACGTTGAGGAAGACGCCGCTCACGAGCCGGTCGGGGAGATTCCAGAAGCGATTCGCATTGAGCGACCACTGAACTGCCTTGTTGTTCCAGGTGACGACCTTTTGGATGTGCGCTCTCTCTGGCAAGCGCTCCGCCCAAACAAGTGTTACATGCGATATCTCGGTTTCAACGAAGGGCACGGATCAAACCAAACCGACACGCGGGTGCATATCGCGAACAACGAAGTGACGTCGCTTGACAAGGTGATGCATGACTCTCAAGTGCTTCATGGTCCATTTCAGGCCATCGCGAGTGAGAATTCACAGGCGTATCAGTACCTCAAAAAATATGGACCATTTCATGTGGTGAACTTGGACATTTGCGACTCGCTCTTTCCAACCACCACGAATGATCCGAGCGATTATTTCGGCGCGCTGCATCGGCTCGCAGAATATCAGATGAAGAATCAGCGAACTCCGTGGCTGCTATTTATCACGACCCAAGTCGAGCCGGGATCGGTCAGTGTTGAAGGACTGCAAAAACTTTGTCAGCCGACGCGGAGCAATTGTGATTCACATCCAGATTTTGCCACGAAGCTTGGCACGCTCGTCCCAATGGCGGCGTTTCAAACCAGCGACGGCGTCATTGAAATTTCATCGCTCGATGAGGAAAGTTTGGTTCGTGTCTTCGGCGTCGCTCTGGGAAAGTGGCTGATGCAGCTAGCGACTTCGGCAAACCCGCACTGGATTGTCGGAATGCTGCCGAGCCACCGCTACGGAATCAACACTGCTCCACGAGTTGACATGCTCTCGCTCGCGTTCCTGTTTCGCCCGAAACTCTCCCCGCCGGTTGACTCCACAGGTCTGTCAAATGTAACCGTCAATATGCCGACATTTCCCAGTGAGCTGGAATCTGCGATGAAACTGATTCATGCAGTTGAGCATATCAGTGATGTTGATGAACTGCTTCAAGCCAATACTGAACTACATACTCAGATGGAAACCGCGAGTGCCGATTTGCTGGAAGCCGCTGGCTATGACAGAGAGAAATACTTCGCCTGGTTGCGTTCTGGTCAGGCTGACTGACAAGGCAGATTAGATGACCGACGTCTTCTCCGCAGAGAAACGCTCAGAGGTTATGTCGCGAATTCGATCGCGCGGAAACAAAGATACCGAACTGCGCCTAATCGAAATCTTCCGGAAGTCAGAAATCACCGGCTGGCGACGGAATCAGAATCTGTTTGGAAAGCCAGACTTTGTCTTCCGGAGCACGCGAGTAGTGGTGTTTGTTGACGGATGCTTCTGGCATGGTTGTCCTCGCTGCTATCGTCGCCCGGCTTCGAACCGGAAATATTGGGACGCCAAGGTCGATCGCAATAGGCAGAGGGATCGCGAGGTTACTCGTTCGCTAACGAATCTTGGTTGGCATGTTGTTCGGATTTGGGAACATGAACTGAGCCGACGGAACGAGGCTCGCTGCTTGAGACGAGTCAGACGTGTGCTCCTTGAATTCGGTGTTTCGCTTCACAATGAAACATTGGGGTCAGGCATTAGAGATCAAGGTTTTGCTGATGGAGATCGGTCTTTCGCCAGACAGAGGACGAACAATCGGTAACAACGATTCGTCTCATCGCGTAGATTGATTAACAGCGATTGCCACCGGTTCTCGACGAGCGTAGCATCGCAAGCCGTTGGTTCCCCCATGTCTGCTCATGCTGCGACCGGGCTACGTCAACATCGACGAACTGCAGGCCCAGACCACTCTCGAAGATGCCGCGACGAAGTGCGGTGTGACGCTCGATGTGCAAGGTCACGGCGACAACGTGCGACTCGACTGCCCGTTTGGCTGTGCGGGTGACCATGCCGGGAAGCGGGAACTCTCGGTCAACGTGACGAATCCGCAAAAGGTGTTTGCCTGCCATGCGTATGACTGCCAGTTCCGGGGCAATCTCCTGGCGTTGATGCACGGCTGGCTGACCAGCACGCGCCCCTTGGGTGAAAAGCTCAAGGGGGACGAATTTACTCGCGTCCGAAACGTCCTCGTCGGCAAGCCCACTCCGCCAGCCTCGCCCGAGCCGCGTACGGCAACTGTCCAGAGCGCTCCACCCGCCCCACCGAGACCCGTCCGCAATGTGCCGCTCGCGCAGAGCGACAACGAAAAAGCCCGCGAACTGGTGACGCTCGACGAGAAGTTCGTCGTGGACGTGTCCGCGATGTCTCCTGCCGCCGCCAGCTACGTGCGCCGGCATCCCTGTCTCTCACCCGCATCCATGACGAAGTGGCGCGTCGGCTTTCTGCCACAGGATGGTGGCGGTGATAAACGAGGCTGGTCACTGCGGAATCACCTGCTCTACCCGATCCTCTCCGAAGTGGGGCAGACGCTGGCGTTCGTCGGTCGCGATCCCCAATTCGAGGCCAAGGAACAAGAGTTCCACCGGCTGCTGCCGGAAGAGCGGGCGAAGGAGAAAAAGCCCAACAAGTACCGGTTCCCGGTGGATTTCCACCGCGGCTTGGAATTGTTCGGCCAGCACGCAAGCCGACTTCAAGAGCCGGGCTACCGCGAAGCGATTGCCCGGCAGGGGATCGTCGTTGTGGAAGGATTCAACGACGTGATCGGATTGGACAACCTCGGCCTCCCGGCCGTCGCGATCATGTCGAACAAGATTACAGAGCAGCAAGTCGCCAAGGTTGAACGCTGGGCAAAGCAACTGGCCAGCGGCAAGGTGACGCTGCTATTCGACGCCGACGATGCCGGCGACGAAGGAGCGAAGGAAGCGCTGTGGCTCTTCGCCCAGCGTGGGCTTGATGTGAAGCTCGGCTGGAGTCAAACGATGCACAGCGGACAGTTCCAAGGAAAACAGCCGGAGCACCTCACGGGGGACGAATGGGCGTCGGTCATCCGACCGGCGATCGAACGCTGACGGCGCGTCCGCCGGGCCTCTGGCCCGGACACACCGGACGCCCTCCGGGCGTCGAAAGCGTCGCCGCCCGGCCCTTCGCCGGGGGCGTTGAGCCGCTCCGCGGTGGCCGACGCCGACGGGCGCAT
>JACRIH010000526.1 GCA_016235885.1 Planctomycetales bacterium
TCGGTTTCGGCGGCCCGTTTTACGTGAAGCCTGAGCGTATCAAGACGGTCATCGTGGTCGATGCGCGGGCTAACGACAAGCAGCGAGCCGCCCTTGTCGATTTCGTGAAGGCGAACGCCGCGCACCTCACCAAAGAAATCATCAAGGTCGAGGTCGCTTCCGTTTCGCTGACGAACGATCACCTCAGTGGACACGGCGTCCTGAAAGTCGGCAAGTTGGCGGCGATCGAAACGCGCTCGCTGGTCAAGGGCGACTGCGTTTGCACCAACGAATCCGTCTTCTATCCGCCGCTGACCAAGGTCGAAAACTCGCACCCGGCGTACACGCTGAGCATGACGTTCGCGGGTAAGGGCCTCGACAGCACCTAGATCACGATCAACAAACGCAGTGCGTTTCTGGCCACGTTCTCGATTTGAGTTGGGTTTCCCGTTGACCATGATAGAAGCCCGGTTTCTCGCAGAAGCCGGGCTTCTGTGTCTTCATTCGAGACTTGAAGCGGTTTCAAAAAACGAGTCCATCGTAGCCACGTTCGCCAGAACGTGGGGTTTGTTGCTGCCTCACCCACGTTCTGGCGAACGTGGCTACGTTTTTGAATCTGCTTTTGGATTGACCACCTTCGGAGCCGTTCGATGAAGCGATCTGCCGTCCTGTTGTCACTGCTGTGTTCGCTGCTCTTCGTCCGTTCGACATTCGCCGCCGAACCGACTCACAAAGTGGAAGTTCTGAAGGACGCTCCCCCCGGCTTGGCTCCGGAAATCTCCGCGTCACTGAACGGGCAGGGCTTCCGCATCGCGGCGGCTGGCAAAACAGCGTGTGATGTGTGGCTGGCGAAAACGCTGCTTGTGAAGGCGGGCTTCAAGCCGACGGACACGATCAAGTATTCGTTCACCCCCGGTCAGTTGATCGGTGCGATTCGTTTTCCCGAAAAGACAATCGGTGGAGATTACCGCGGGCAGGAGATCGAGCCGGGAATCTACACGCTGCGTTATGGACTCCAACCGAACGACGGCAACCACCTCGGCACGAGCGACGTGCGTGACTTCCTCCTGGCGTGCCCTGCCAAGAAAGACATCAAGCCGGATGTCGTCGTGAAAAAAGACGACCTGTTCAAACTGAGTTCCCAGTCCGCCGGAACCACGCACCCGACAATCTTCCTGCTCCTCCCTCCCTCCGACGAACCGCTCAAACATCCCGAACTGCAACACGACGACGAAAAAGACCTCTGGATCCTCGGTATCAACGCCGCCGCCCAAGCCGACGGCAAGCCCGTTCAAATCCCGCTGCGTCTCGTGACCATCGGCAAGACCGCAGGCTGAAAGTAGCCCTGTCGCTCCGCGACAGGAAAGCCGAATAGCGCTCAGGCCACGTTTCTTTCGTGATGATCGTCGAGAAACAATCGGCAATCCTGTCGCGGAGCGACAGGGCTACCACGGATCACGAAGGTATCCGGCAATGAAACTGATCGCGTGTCTTCCTGTCGTGCTGGTGATCGCGATCGGCTTGCCGAACGTATCCCGCTCCGCCGAGCCGGTGAGTTCAAAGACACAGCCCGGCCCCACAAACAAGAAATCCGAGTCGCCAAAGGAACTTTACGCGGGCCGCGTCGTGCGGCTGACCGACGCCCTCAAGCGCCGCGACGTGAAGCCGTCCGAGGCGGAGATCAAAGATCAATTCGTCCTTGAAACGGAAGACGGCGAATTGTGGCCGATCATCCCGGACTGGCGCGGACGGGCCTTGTTTCAGGATTCGCGATTGCGCGATCGGCCTATCGAACTCGTCGTGCATCGCCGACCCGGAGGCCACTTCCTGCAAGTCCTCTCGATATACACGTTCGGAGAAAAGGGCGAACGGCAACTCACCGACTACTGGTGTGACATCTGTTCGATCCCCATGTACGAAATCAAAGATTGCGAGTGCTGCCAGGGACCGATCCGCCTGCGGTACCAGACGGACAAGCCGCTCCCCGCCGACTTGATCGTCCGCTCGAAATCATCCGCCGCAGGCAAACCGCAACCGAAGATCGACGAGTCGAAGCCATAACAGACTCCTCCCCTCTCCCCCTCAGGGGGAGAGGGGCCGGGGGTGAGGGGCAAGCGTCTCTGATTCTTGCACAACGATCAGAGCGGAAACTGCTGTCATTGAAATCACCCGGACCCGCTCGCATGACTCAAGACTGGCAACTCAACGCTCGAACCAGTCGCCTTGTGGACGACATCATCCGCGAGGCCCCCGCGTTGCGAATCGACCTTCACGACGTCCCCGGCGGTGGTCGCTTGCTCGACTTCGGCGTGAAATCCGAAGGCTCGCTGCAAGCGGGACTGGCCTTGGCCCGTGTCTGCACGTCTGGACTCGCCGACCTCAGCATCGTCTCTGGCGAACTCGGCGCACCATCCACCATCCACCATCCACCATCCACTTCCCTCGCCTGGCCTCACGTACAAGTCATCACCGACACTCCCACCGCCGCGTGCCTGTACAGCCAGTACGCCGGTTGGCAGATCAGCGTCGGAAAATTTTTCGCGATGGGATCGGGACCGATGCGAGCGGCGGCGGGTCGCGAGCACATTTTCGAACAGCACGGCTACCGCGAAACGCCCGAGCAGACCGTGGGCGTGCTCGAAGGCCGCAAGCTGCCGACCGCAGAAGTGTTCGAGAACATCGCCAACAAAACCGGCGTCGCTCCCGAGCGAACCACGCTGCTCATCGCACCGACCGCCAGCGTGGCCGGCAACCTGCAAGTCGTCGCCCGGGTCGTCGAAACGTGTCTGCACAAACTGTTCGAACTCGGGTTCGATGTCCGCCGCGTCCGCAGCGCATGGGGCCTGGCCCCGCTGTCCCCCGTGGCACAGGACGACCTGACCGGCATCGGCCGGACGAACGACGCGATTTTGTACGGCGGTCGCGTCACGTTGTTCGCCCGTGGCGATGACGATTCCATCGCCGACGTGGGACCGCGCGTGCCGGCCTGTTCGACGGCTTGCTACGGACAGCCGTTTCTCGAAATCTTCGAAGCGGCCGGACGCGACTTCTACAAGATCGACCCGCACCTGTTCAGCCCGGCCGAAGTCGTGTTTCACAATCTTGACACTGGCCGAGTGCAGCGGTTCGGAGCGGTGGCCCCGGACGTCCTTCGGAAGTCATTCGGTTTGGCGTAGAGTAGCCCTCTCGCTCCGCGAGAGGAAAGCCGATCGAATCTGAAATGTCCGCTGCTTGAGTGAAGTCAACCGAGCGCACGTCGGCTCATCACGCGGAGCGTGATGGCTACGTAACGACACCACGAGCCATGCACATCGCCATCCTCGCCAATCCCGACAGTTGGTACGCCCGCGACCTGTCGCGGGCGGCGACGGATCGCGGCCATGCGGTTGAAGTGCTCCCATTCCGCATGCTCACCGCCGAGGTCGCCACCGGTGAAGCGGCGGTGTGGGGAACGGGTTCACCGCTGTCGAAGTCGGACGCGGTGATCGTCCGCACGATGCCGCCGGGGTCGCTGGAGCAGGTCGTGTTTCGAATGAATCTGCTCGCGCAACTCGAAGCTCAGGGTGTGCAGGTCCTGAATCCGGCCCGCGCGGTCGAGTGCGCGGTGGACAAGTACCTCACGACCGCCCGCTTGATGGCGGCCGGCCTGCCGGTGCCGCGCACAATTGTCTGCGAAACGGCCGACGCGGCGCTCGCCGCTTTCGAGACGCTCGGCCGCGACGTCGTCGTCAAACCGCTGTTCGGTTCCGAAGGGCGCGGCATCCTGCGCGTCACCGATCCCGATCTGGCGCTGCGAGTCTTCCGCACGCTCGAACGCATTCAAGCCGTGCTGTATCTCCAGCAGTTCGTCGATCACGACGGCTCGGATCTCCGCGTGATGGTCCTCGACGGCCGCGTGCTCGCCGCGATGAAACGTCGCGGCGCGGACGGCGACTTCCGCACGAACGTGTCTCGCAGCGGTCAGGCCGAACCGGTGGAACTCACGGACGAGCAGCGTGACTGGGCACTGCGAGCTTCCGCCGCCGTCGGGACTCGCGTGGCGGGAGTCGATCTATTGTACGACCGGCGTGGCCGCGGCCACGTGATCGAAGTCAACGGCGTCCCCGGCTGGAAGGCCCTGTTTCGAGTCACCGGCTGCGATGTGGCGGACGAGATCATTCGCAATCTGGAAACGAATTCGTGACGTTGTAGTGGCACGGTTGGCGTTGTTGTGGCACGGTCTCCTGACCCTGCCACCGGTGCGACCGAAGGTCTCCTGATCCGTGACGCGAGGGAGACCTTCGGTCAAGCCCCGTGGCAGGGTCAGGAGACCCTGCCACAACGGTGTCTCCCGACCGTGCCACCACATTGACCGAAGGTCTCCCAATCAAAGAAAGACTCCGACCGTGGAACGCTACCGCATCAGTTCCGAAGCAGCCGTTTACTTCGTCACGTACAGCATTGTCGAATGGCTCCCGGTTTTCGTGTCCGAGGCGGCTTGCAAGATCGTGACCGACAGTCTGAACTTCTGCCACGAGCACAAGGGACTGCGGACCAACGCGGTCGTCATCATGCCCACGCATCTCCACGCCATCGTCTTCGACAAGGAATTCAACTCCGACCGATTGGTGGCCACGTTGACAGACTTCCGAAAGTTCACAGGACGCTCGCTGAGCGACTTTTGCGAGCGCCATACTCCGCCGTGCTTCGCCGCGACGCTCCGCACATCGGCGACGGCCGATCGCGAGCGGCGGTTCTGGCAACCCAGCCGGCACCCGGAAGCGGTCATGACCGAACGGTTTTGGCGACAGAAACTCGACTACCTGCACGAAAACCCGTGCCGAAAGGGTTTGGTGCTCCGAGCAAACCATTGGCGGTTCTCGTCTGCCGCGTATTACATTTCGGACGGTCGGGAATCGTGTGACGTGCGGATCAGCGCAATTGACTGGTCGTGACAAGGAGACCTGCGGTCAACGCGGTGGCGTGGTCAGGAGACCACGCCACAACAAGAACAAGGTTGCTCGTTGTGGCACGGTCTCCTGACCGTGCCACCAGCGCGACCGAAGGTCTCCCGATTTGGCACGCGGGTGGAGACCTTCGGTCACACCTTGGCAGGGTCGTGAGACCCTGCCACAACAGAGAACAGTCGATTGACGTTAGCGGCAATTTCACTCGGTTTGAGGGCTTACGCGATTGGGCCCCACACGCCCAATGTCCCACACTCGTATCGTTTGATCTAAACTCCCAGAGGCCAGCCGATCGCCGTCTGGACTGAAGGCCACGTCCACGACTTGTTTTGTATGCCCTCTCAGTGTGAACGACTCTTGGCCAGTGGCCACGTCCCAGACCTTGATCGTCTTGTCTAATCCTGCGGAGGCGAGCCGTTTTCCGTCGGGGCTGAATGCCACGCTAAATACCATAGAGGTGTGTCCTGTTAGCGTAAGCGATTCACGGTCGCTGTTTGCGTCCCAAAGCATAACTGTCCCGTCTAAACTTGCCGTTGCCAGTTCGGAACCATCTGGGCTGAATGCCACTTTTTGTACTGTATCGGAGTGTCCTGTTAGCGTTGATAATTCTTCGCCGGTGGTTGCGTCCCAAACCTTGACGGTTTGGTCGGCGCTCGCTGCCGCCAACCGCTTTCCGTTGGGGCTAAACGCCACACATGAGACAGCCTCCGTGTGTCCTTTCAACGCAAGTACCTCATCACCGGTCGCGGCGTCCCACAACTTGACTGTCCTATCAAAACCTGCTGTGGCCAGCCGCTTTCCGTCCGGACTAAACGCCACGCTCCAAACATAATCGGGGTGTCCTTTCAGTGTGAGTAAGTTTTGGCCGGTGGCAGCGTCCCACACTTTGGCTGATCCGTCCCAGCTTGCCGATGCCAGCCGCATGCCGTCCGGACTGAACGCGACACACATAACCCATTCGGTGTGTCCCTTCATGGTAAGCAACTCTTGGCCCGTCACCGCGTCCCACATCTTGAGCGTTTTGTCGAGACTCGCCGACGCTAGGCGTTTCCCGTCGGGACTAAAGGTCACACTTGGAACCGAGCCGTCATGCCCCATAAGGATCAACGATTCTTGACTGTTGGCCTCTTCCTTATTCGCCGTTGGCGGCTCGTCGAGTTGTACAGCAACTTCAATTCGCGAGTTATCTCCTTCCGAACGAATAGCACGTTCCTGACAGCCGATTGACAGACTGACACAAAACATCAAAACGAATCTTAAGGACACCGCAGAATTGTGTTCCAAACAAAACTGGTTGCGACGAAACAAACGCGTTGACCGCTCGGCAGTATTCATGATAGTTACAACTGTCCTTTCTTTCTGTTCGGCCAATGGCGCATCCTACACCGATCGGCCTGCCTTTCGCCCAAGAATCCGGTCCAGCGAATCGGACGTCTGGTACACCAACGCTTCCGGGTAGTGCGCGTACGGGTGGAAGTACTCGAACGTGACGAAGCCGCGGTAGCCGAGGGCGTCGAGGGCGTCCATCACAGCGGGCCAGTTGGTGGTGCCGTCGAGGAGCGGGCGGAAGGTTTCGAGCGAGTAGTCCGTCCCCTTCTTCGTGAACTCCTTGAAGTGGATGTTCTGGATGCGCTGCCCCAGGATCGGCACCCAGTGTTCGGCGTGCTGGAACATCGAGATGTTGCCGGTGTCGAAATGGACGCGCACGTGCGGGCTGGCAAAGCTGTCCACGAAGGTGTTCATTTCCATCGGCGTCATCAGGTAGCCGTTGAAGAAAATGTTTTCGATGTTGAGGAACACGTCGAGCTTCTCAGCCTGCTTCGCCAGCCCGGCGACCGCTTCGCGGGCGCGGCGGTCGCAGACGTCGTTCGGCACCGGTTCGTGATCGGTCCGCCACGGAATGTGGACGGCACCGGGAACCACGAGCACGTTCTTCACCCCCAGATCGTGCGCCGCCTGAGCAATCTTTCCCGCCAGTTCGATCCCGCGCGTCCGCTTCTCGGGATCGTTGCTGGACAGCGGGTACGGCCAGAATAGGAACGAGCACAGCCCGCTGATCTCGATGCCGATCTTGTCCGCCAGCTTGCGGATCGCCGTGTACTCCTTTGTGCCGGATTTCGGCGAGAGGTCGTTGTCGAGGTCGTAATTCAGCTCGATGCCATCGAAGCCCGCGTCCTTGGCCAGTTGCAGGCACTCCGGCAAGTTCATCCGTTCGGGATACGGGAACGCCCACTGGTTGATCGACTTCTTCATGTCGTACCGCTTGACCGACGCACGGCGCGGATCGGGCTTCGCAGTCGACTGAGCTTGAACGTTGCCCGGCGAACCGAGCACGGCCACACCCGCCGCGACCAGACTAGACGCGATCAGATTCCGGCGGGACAGACCCGCGTCGGCCGTGGCGTCGGGCGGGGAAACAACACGAGGTTGTGACTCAACGTAGCCGTCACGCTCCGCGTGACGAGCCGAGTCAGGATTGGTCGTCGATTGGCCATTCGGCTCATCACGCGGAGCGTGATGGCTACGTAATGTTTCTGAATTCTCGTTGATCGGGATCATGGCTGCCTCGTGATGTGAGAATCGAACGGTCGTCCAAGCCGCTTGTCGCAGTCATCGACCTGGCGGGAGGAATGCGATTCCGCCGGCTGACGTCATCCACGATGTGCGGCATCTTATCCCAAGCCGCTATGGTCGGACACTCCGCACGACCGGCGCGGTGTCACGACCGCGCGAGTCGTCACGTTCGGCGAATCCGAAAGGTTTGACCACACCCTAAACTTTTCCCTCAAGGAAAGGTCAATTTGATTTAACTAACGAGTCGTCTCTGTTTGCCGTGGTGTATTGTTTTGTCAACATCGTGAGCAACACACACAGGGAGGGATGTCAGATGGAACCGTTCATCGCTCGTCGGGATGCAAGTCACTCTAACTTGGGAAACACCATGTCTGAGAAAAAAGCGGACTCTGTTGCCACCTTCAATCGTCGAGGCAACGATCGTCGAGGGATTCCCGATCGCCGGCGACTCAACACGGATGTCGCCGGATTCGCGGGCGAAGAGAAGCGTCAGGTGTCACGGCGAGTCAAAGTGGAACGGCGTCGGCAGATCGACCCGACCACGTGCGAACGCGACTACTCGGGAGACGAGATCGAATTCATGCGGGCCATGGACGACTACAAGCGCCGCAGTGGCCGGCAGTTTCCAACTTGGAGCGAAGTGCTGGAAGTCGTGCGGTCGCTCGGCTACGTGCGCCCGGCTCAGGCAGTCACCCCAGGAATTACGGGTTGAACACGACAAGTACTCGATCAAACCCGACATGACAGGTAGCCACGTTTCGCCAGAACGCGGGACGCCCGCACTCTGGCGGGCTTGTTGATTTAATGTAGTGGTGGCACTCCGTGACACAGCATGTTGTGGCCGCCCCCGCA